>JBIIZY010000004.1:0-51590 GCA_044346035.1 Rhodoferax sp.
CTGGTCTTGCTCAAGGCCCACGCCAGCCGCACGACACAGCGCATCTTGGTGCTGGCCGAAAGCGAGGGGCGGCGCGAGAGCCTGCTGGACTTTTTGCGCGCCTCGCAGATCCAACCAGTAGGTTTCTCTTCCCTGCTGGAATTTCAGGCCAGCGACGAGAAATGGGGCATTGCCACCGCCGCCCTGACCACCGGCTTTTCGTGGCTGGACGCGGGTATCGACCTGGTCACCGAGACCGAGCTGTTTGCAGCAGGCCCAACGACCCGCAGGCGCAAGAAACAAGAGCAAGTCAGCGACGTGGATGCGCTGATCAAAGACCTGTCCGAGCTGACGCTGGGCGACCCGGTGGTGCACTCCAGCCACGGCATTGGCCGCTACCAGGGCTTGGTGACGCTGGACCTGGGCAACAAAGATGCACAAGGCGCGCCCGAGCTGCAGGAGTTTTTGCACTTGGAATATGCCGACAAGGCCACGCTGTACGTGCCGGTCAGCCAGCTGCAACTCATCAGCCGCTACACCGGCGTCAGCGCCGAGGAGGCACCGCTGCACCGGCTGGGCAGCGGCCAGTGGGAAAAAGCCAAGCGCAAAGCCGCCGAGCAGGTGCGCGACTCGGCCGCCGAGCTGCTCAACATTTACGCCCGCCGCGCCGCCCGCGAGGGGCACGCGTTCCGCTATTCGCCGGCCGACTACGAGGCCTTTGCCAACGACTTTGGCTTTGAGGAAACCGCCGACCAAAAGGCAGCCATCCACGCGGTCATCCAAGACATGATCAGCCCGCGCCCCATGGACCGTTTGGTGTGCGGCGACGTGGGCTTTGGCAAGACCGAAGTCGCCTTGCGCGCGGCGTTTGTGGCGGTGACTGGCGGCAAGCAGGTGGCGGTGCTGGCACCCACCACGCTGCTGGCCGAGCAGCACTACCGCACGCTGGTGGACCGCTTTGGCAAATGGCCGGTCAAGGTGGCGGAGATGAGCCGCTTTCGCTCGGGCAAAGAGATCAGCGCCGCCCTCAAAGGTGTGGCCGACGGCACCATCGACATCGTGGTGGGCACGCACAAACTGCTGGGCCAAGACACCCGATTCAAGAACCTGGGTCTGCTCATCATCGACGAGGAGCACCGCTTTGGCGTGCGCCACAAAGAGGCCATGAAAGCCTTGCGCGCGGAGGTCGATGTACTCACGCTGACGGCCACGCCGATTCCGCGCACCCTGGGCATGGCGCTCGAAGGCCTGCGCGACCTGAGCGTAATTGCCACTGCGCCGCAGCGCCGCCTGGCCATCAAGACTTTTGTGCGTACTGAGGGCAACGGCGTCATCCGCGAAGCGGTGCTGCGCGAGCTCAAACGCGGCGGACAAATTTACTTTCTGCACAACGAGGTCGAGACCATCGAGAACCGCCGCGCCAAGCTTGAAGAGTTGCTGCCCGAGGCCCGCATTGCGGTGGCCCACGGCCAGATGCCCGAGCGCCAGCTGGAAGCGGTGATGCGCGACTTTGTGGCCCAGCGCTACAACCTATTGCTGTGCTCCACCATCATCGAGACCGGCATCGACGTGCCCACGGCCAACACCATCGTGATGAGCCGCGCCGACAAGTTCGGCCTGGCACAGCTGCACCAACTGCGCGGACGCGTGGGGCGCAGCCACCACCAAGCCTATGCCTACCTGATGGTGCCCGACCTGGAAGGCCTGACCAAGCAAGCCCAACAGCGCCTGGACGCGATTGCGCAGATGGAGGAACTGGGCAGCGGCTTCTATTTGGCCATGCACGACCTGGAGATCCGTGGCGCAGGCGAGGTGCTGGGCGAAAACCAGAGCGGCAACATGCTGGAAGTGGGCTTTCAGCTCTACAACGAAATGCTGTCCGAAGCGGTGCGTTGCCTCAAGGCCGGGATTGAGCCCGACCTGCTCAGCCCCTTGAACGCCACCACCGAAATCAACCTGCACGCGCCGGCCCTGCTGCCCGACGACTACTGTGGCGATGTGCACCTGCGACTGTCGTTCTACAAAAAGCTGGCCACCGCCAAAAACACCGACCAGATCGACACCCTGCTGGAAGAAATTGTGGACCGCTTTGGCAAGCTGCCCCCGCAGGCGCAGACCCTCATCGACGTGCACCGGTTGCGCACCATCGCCAAACCCTATGGCGTGGTGAAAGTGGATGCGGCGCCGGGCGTGACCACCATCACCTTCAAAAAAGACCCACCGATTGACCCCTTGAAGATCATCGGGTTGATCCAAAAAAACAAGCATATTCGGCTGGCGGGTAACGAGAAGCTGCGCATCGAGCGCGAGCTGCCGCACGCCAAGGACCGCGCGCAAATGGTGCGCGACATTTTGCGCAGCCTGGGGCAACCGATTGCTGCGGTGCCGGTCACCTGAAAGCACGGCGCAAAGGCGTTGGGCTGCCGTACCGGCTGCTTGGCAGGTGCCCGGTGTGTCGGGCTTGGGCTTGGGCTTGAGTTGAGGTCGGGATTGGGTCAGCGACCGCAGGGCTTGCGCGCTGCCTCGTACTTGCAGTCTGCAACGACTGCCCGATACAACGTCACTCTCTTCCACTCTGCGGTGGCGGCAGCGGCTGCGTCGGTGGGGCTGCGTTGGGCAGGGCCACCTGGCTGGCATCGGGCGCGTGGGTCTGTAAGGGCGCTTGGTTTGCCAAGGGAACAGGGCTTTGCGGCGGGTGGTCCAGCGCATCGGCCAGCCAAGCTTGCAGCAGCTTGTAGGCCACTGCCAACAGCACCGGCCCCACGAAGATGCCGATCAGGCCCATGCTGAACATGCCACCAATCACCCCGGCAAATATCAGCAGCAGCGGCAGGTCTGCGCCCTTGCGGATCAGCATGGGGCGCAAAAAGTTGTCCATGGTGCTGACGAACAGGCTCCACACCAGCAAAGCTGTGGCCCAGCCGGTGTCGCCCGACCAGTACATCCAGCCCACCGCAGGAAACAGCACCAGCGCCGGGCCAATCTGGGCGATGCAAAACATCAGCGCCAGCGCCGACAACAGCGACGCAAACGGCACCCCCGCCACGGCCAGACCGACACCGGCCAGCAGCGCTTGCACCATGGCGGTAACACCCACACCCAGCGCCACACCACGAATCGCCTGGCCGGCCAAAACGACAGCGCCCTCGCCTTGCATGCCCGCGATGCGCTGGCCGCAGCGGCGCGCCAAGGTGGCAGCGGCCTCGCCGTGGACATACAGCACGGCCGCAATCACCACCACCATCAAGAACTGCAAAAGCATGAACCCGAGACCGCCCACCTGCGCCACCGCCCACTGCCCGGCCTGTCGGGCATAGGGCATGGCGTAATTGAGCAGCCCTGCCGGCCCGGCATCGGCAAGCTGGTTCCACCACAGCGCCAGCTTTCCACCCACCAGCGGAATCTCCAGCACCGCGCTGGGCGCCTGCGGCAACCCGGATTCGCGCAGGCCCTGCACCAGCCCGACCACGCCTTGCGCATGGTCCGCAATCGTGCCCACCGCCAGCGTCAGCGGCACCACCAGCAGCATCACCAAACCCAGCGACATGGTGGCGGCAGCCAAGCCGCGCCGCCCCTTGAAGCGCCGCTGCAATGCCAAGAGCAGCGGCCATGTCGCCACCACAATCATGGTGGCCCAGACGCCAGCGGCCAAGAACGGCATCAACACCCAAAACGTGGACGCCAGCAACACCAAAATGCACAGCACAGCCAGCGTGGTTCGGGTCAGGTCGCGGCGAATGTCGGTCATGGTTTACCTTGGGGATGGGGGTTGCGACGATGCTAACTGAGGGGGCGCAAGGCGGTGCGCATGGCGACCGCTAAACCGGTCTCGAATCACCTCAGGGCTTGAACACCTCAAGCACCAGACCCGGGACCTTCGCAAAATGCTTCTTGTTGCCCGTGAGCAGGGTAAGCCTGTGCTCCAAGGCTGTGGCCGCAATCAACGCGTCGCCCAGTTGCAACCCGCTGGAAAGTGCATGCTTGTCAATCAGTGACATAGCCCGGTCAGTGATGTCTGAGGTCACCGGCAAAATTTGGGTATTGCACATGGACAACCCCTTCTTCAACCGCGCCAATTCGGCCTTGGAGCGACAACCCTGGGCCAGCTCAATATAGGTTACCGCAGACAATTGCCAGGGCAATAGCTGTGCCAGGCGGTGCGCCGCACCCGCATGCCCACGGGTCACCCACACCATCACGTCGGAGTCGATCAACATCAGTTCTTGCGCGCCGAACCATCTGCGCTGAGACGAGGTGCCCTTACCGCGCGGATATAGCCCCCCACATCAGCCATATCGCTACGGTCAGCCCACATGCCAAACATCGGATTGGCCATCAGCGCTTGCAGGTCGGTTTGTGCCTTGCTCTGCGCAGCATCCACCACTGCTTCTTGCTCGATACGCACCGTCACACGCGACTTGCGAGAGAACGCGGACTTGGGCAACCTGCTGCGCCATTCGGCGGGCAGTTCGCTCAAACTTACATGCTCAAAAACTACGGCATTCATGCTTTGGTCTCCATGTTGCTGTGCAGTTTTCCAGGGTTCCTCGCACACGTCCAAGGTTTATCCAGCCAGTGCACCCCGCGAGCCGACAGCCAAGCAGCCAGTCAAGCACACGTGGGCGCTCAGCGAGTCTATCCGACAGCATCATTTTCACGAGCCGGTATCTGGGGAGCCAGTCCAGAACTTCAGTGCCCACTCAGGGCTGAGTGGTCTACACCACCAGCCCAAGCGGCACCACCTTCGCCCCCGCGCTATGCCACTGCGCGAACCCGCCTTCGAGGTAACTCGCATCTTTGCCCATGGCGCACAAGGCGGCCGTCAAGCCCTGGCTGATCTCGTGACCGTGCGCACAGAAAAAAACGACTGCTCCCGGCGTGGCGGCCACCTCGTCCTTCCAGTCCAGCCACTGCGCCGGATCGCGCCATGTGGCATCTTCTAGGGTCAGGCCTGACGCTTTGCGCGCCGCGGTTCGGCGCACATCAATCAGCAGAGGCGGATGGGGCTCTTTGCGCAAAGCAGACAGGTCCGACACAGAAACAGCACGCATAGTGTTCTCCAAACGGGTTAGAAAAGTTTGACCAGCAAGCCCACCACCGCGCAGGCCGCGATGACGTGAATCACATTGCGCTTGTAGCGAAACAAGGCCACGGCGGCACCCAGCGCAATCAGCGCTGACACGGCGTCAAAGGCACCGGCGAACCCGGACGGCCACAGCACGTGGTAGCCAAAGAACAGCGCCAAATTCAAAATGACCCCGACCACGGCGGCGGTGATTGCTGTCAGGGGCGCGGTGAACTTCAGGTTGCCGTGGGTGCTTTCCACCACGGGGCCGCCGGCCAAGATGAACAAGAACGAGGGCAAAAAGGTGAACCAGGTCACCAAACAGGCTGCCACCGCCCCGGCCAAAAACAAGGCATCCGGCCCGAACAAGGCCTTGAAGTAGCCTCCCACAAAGGCAACAAAGGCCACCACCATGATGAGCGGCCCCGGCGTGGTTTCGCCCAGTGCCAGGCCATCGATCATTTGTGTCGGCGTGACCCAGCCGTAGTGATTGACCGCGCCTTGCACCACATACGGCAGCACCGCATACGCACCACCAAACGTGAGCAACGCGGCCTTGGTGAAGAACCACGACATTTGGGTCAGCGGGTGCTGCCAGCCATAGTGCGTCGTCAGCAGCGCCATTGGCACGGACCACAGCACAGCGCCGATCAAAACAATCTTCGCCAAACGAGCCCAAGTGAATCGGGCGTGGTCAGGTGCGGGGGTGTGGTCATCAATGACTGCAGGGCCAAACGACTTGTTGGCCTGCGCATGCGCGCCACCGACGCTGAACTTTTCGGGTGCAACGCGTCCACCGATGTAGCCGATCAAAGCCGCCGCGAGCACGATGGCGGGAAACGGCACCTGGGCCGCAAAAATCGCCACGAAAGACGCCGCCGCAATGCCCCACAGCCAGTGGTTTTTGAGCGCACGCGAGCCAATGCGGTGCGCGGCTTGCAGCACGATGGCGGTCACCGCTGGCTTGATGCCGTAAAACAGCCCCGCCACCAGCGGCGTGTCGCCAAACGCGATGTACACCCACGACAGCGCAATCAGTATTCCCAGCGACGGCAGCACAAACAGCACACCCGCCACGATGCCGCCCCAAGTCCGGTGCAACAGCCAGCCGATGTAGATGGCCAGCTGCTGCGCCTCGGGGCCGGGCAGCAGCATGCAGTAGTTCAGCGCATGCAAGAAGCGCCGCTCCGAAATCCAGCGCCGGTTCTCCACCAGCTCCTGGTGCATGATGGAAATTTGCCCCGCCGGCCCGCCAAAGCTGATGAAACCCAGCTTGAGCCAGAACCGAAATGCGCTCCAAAAATCCACTGCTGGGGGCGCGTCGGCCGCTGCGGTTGGCGCTTCAGCAGGTGTTTTGGGTGGGGCGTTGGCAGATGGCATGGGTGGATACGATAGCGGTGTTTGCAACTTCACCGCCGTCTACGCCATGCCGTCTTTCGAACCCAGCCCCGGCCTCGTGCTCCAAGGCTTCACGCCCCCGCTGCGGCTGCGCGACTTCAAGCTGATCGCTTTTGACATGGACTCGACGCTCATCAACATCGAATGCGTGGACGAAATTGCCGATGCGGCGGGCCGCAAAGCCGAGGTGGCCGCCATCACCGAAGCCGCCATGCGCGGCGAAATTGCCGACTACAAAGACAGCCTGCGCCGCCGCGTAGCGCTACTCCAAGGCGTGTCGGTGGACAGCATGCAGGCGGTGTACGACCAGCGGCTGCAACTCAACCCCGGCGCGCAGGCGCTGGTGGATGCGTGCAAAGCAGCGGGCCTGAAAACGCTGCTGGTCAGCGGCGGATTCACCTTCTTTACCGACCGCATCCGCGCGCGCCTGGGCATCGACTTCGCCCGCTCCAACGTGCTGGGTGTGCACCAGGGCCTGCTCACGGGCGCGATGGTTGACCAATGCTGGGGCGACATTTGCGATGGCGCCGAAAAGCGCCGTACCCTGCTGGAAGTAGCCAGCCTGCTGGGCATTGCCCCAGAACAAACCATTGCCGTAGGCGACGGCGCCAACGACCTGCCGATGATGGGAGTCGCTGGCCTGTCCGTGGCCTACCACGCCAAACCCGCTGTGCGGGAGAAGGCGATGGTGGCGATTAATGACGGGGGGTTGGATCGGGTGTTGGAGGTGGTGGGGTGAAGATTTACAACTCACGCCGGGATTTGCCCAGCGTTGCTGGCTCAACGTTGTCCGCGTAGGGCGGTTGCGTAAATTGGCTAGGCAGTGGGGCGGAATGTTTGGGGCGCTGAAATGTCACACACCGTGCTCAGCGCAGCTAGGAACTTTGGACTTCAAGGATTTTTCTTTTCAATACGATAGAACCATTCGTCAGTTCCCCAATTGCTGGAACTGCTGTTCCATGTGTACCAAACAACAGCCGAATTAATCAAGCTCTTTGCCTGACGTTGAATCAATGGAATATGCGGACCAAAGTTGCCCCCCATTTTTAACGTCAGCTTCTGGGCGCCATTGCCAAGTGAAAGTAATAAGTAGGTCTTAACATTAGTAGGAGCCATACCAATTTCACAGCCCAACTTCAAAGAAACATCGTTAAGAATCCAGTCATCGGTTTCGCCCTTTGTTGAACTTTCCTTAGCAAGTGATTCGCTTTCAATTGCAGAAATGTAGTCATCAACTGACGTGTCTTCTTCCGACTCCCTGAAGCTGTCAAGCAATACCCTGAGGGCGTCAAACGAACTGAACTTTTGTTTCCTTTTTTTTCAGTCTTCGTGTGTACTCCACCTACAGCCCATTGACTGCCAACTTTATAAACTTTGAATCCCTCATTGTGTGTTCGGGACATTTTTGCCGCCACCTTTTCCGCTTCGGCGTACGAGACGTAGACCTTTTTTCCGTCATCAATATTTGTCATGGTCTTCTTCCTCAATATTATCGCCCATCGAAGAGGCCACCAAAGTCACCATTTCAAATATGTCTGCTGGATCAGCATTGGTGAAAAATGGTAACGAAAAGACTTCTGGAAATGCTTCGTTCGCACTCATGGAGAACTTATTGAGAACTTCAATAATTACATTCCTAACAACGTCATTTCCATCTATTACCAGTGAGCGAATCATGTCGCCACGGTAAAGCGAGGTTTCTACAAAACTCTCGACTAATTCATTGGCGTCTGCGAAGTCTTCGCGCAACTCTTCGTCCTTTGTGAACTCAAGAACGAATTCCTCGTCGACATCGAGTACTTGCGACTTCTTTGTTCCAACTACAACCAGTCGAATATCGTGCCCAATAATTGACATAACCAACCTCTCTCGTTATAGGAAACGAATTGTCAGTGCATCCACTTGCCAAGAACAAAATCTCTATTGACCTTTAGCATTACTTCTCACCTTTTTATTTCAATTTCGGAGCTGTCTTTGGCTTCCAGCAGGGGAATCGTGTTGATTAGCATCGCCTGATTGGGGATCAGCCCGGCGGCCTGCTTGAGCTCTGCCAGGGCCGCGCGGGCCTCAATGCAGGCCTTCAGCACCGCCCGTGATTCAAGGTCGTACACCGGCGGCAGCGCAGGTAAGCGGTTGTATGCTTGCTCTGGGTGCCAAGCGGGGGTGGCGTTAGTCATGATGCAATAAACAAGTTTTGGCGACAGGTAAGCCGCTCATGTCGCAAGCGGCGACACGTCGCTAACACGTGTTCCAATTTTCCAGAAAACAAAACACGTTCTGGGATTATGTCGCCTTCAATGCCTAGCCCATATCCCCACCCATCTCCCCCACCACCCCCCGCAACGCCCGCTCAAACACCTCCGGCGGCTGGCCGCCTGAAATCAGGTGCCGTTCGTTGAGGATGATGGCCGGCACCGAGTTGATGCCGCTGCGGCGGTAGAAGTCTTGCTCGGCGCGCACGGCATCGGCGTAGTCGTCGCCAGCCAGAATGACTTGGGCGCGCGCTGCGTCCAGGCCCACCGATTGCGCCAAGCGCAGCAGCACCTGCGCATCGCTGGGGTTTTCGCCATCGGTGAAATACGCGCGTAGCAGGGCCGACTTGAGGGCGTGCTGCTTGCCTTCTAGGTGCGCCCAGTGCAGCAGGCGGTGGGCGTCAAAGGTGTTGTAGGTGCGCTGGCGCTTGTCCATGGCAAATTCAAAGCCCACCGCTGCGCCGCGCTGGCGGATGGTTTCGCGCATTTGCGCTTGCTGCTCGGGTGTGGAGCCGTACTTGTGTTGCAGGTACTCGCCAATGTCTTCACCCTGGGGGCCCATGTCCGGGTTGAGCTGAAACGGCCTGAATACCAGCGTGGCTTGCACCGCAGGTCCCAGGCGCTCCAGCGCAATTTCCAAAGAGCGCAGGCCCACGGCGCACCAGGGGCAGACCACGTCGGAGACAAAGTCGATATGGATGCTGCCTTGCACGCCATCCTGCGGCGCTTGAACGGCGCTCACAGCGCCTGCCCCAAGCGCTGCATGCCTTCGCGGATTTTGGCAAGGTCAGACGTGGCAAAACTCAGGCGGAAGGTGGCGTGGTCGGGCTGCTCGCAATAGAACGGCGCGCCCGGCACAAAGGCCACCAGCTTGTCGATGGCCCGCTTGGCAAACGCGGCGGCGTCGGGGCCAGCAACCGAGTTGCCGTTGCCGCTTTGACCGGCGCCCTTGCCGTCACTATCAATGCCGGCATTACCAATGCCCTCGCCCGTCAGCCGCGCCCAGAAGAACATGCCCCCTTGCGGCGCGTTGAACGACACCGCATCGCCCAGCTCCTGGCGCAGGCATTGCGCCATCACCGCGGCGCGCTCGGCGTAGGTGCGGCGCACCGTGGCCAAGGCGGCGTCCAGGCGGTTGAGGCCCAGGTAGTGGGCGGCCGTGGCTTGGGTGAGGTTGCTGGTGTGGGCGTCGCTGAATTGCTTGCACATGGTGGCGCGCGCCAGCAACGGCGCGGGTGCAATCATCCAGCCCACGCGCAGGCCGGGGCTCAGCACCTTGCTGAGCGAACCGCAGTGCACCAGCCAGTCGCGGCTGCCGGGCACGCTATCGCTCAGGGCCAGCATGCTGGGTGGCGGCGCTTGGTCAAAGTACAGCTCGCCATACGGGTCGTCTTCCACCACGATGGTGCCGGTGCGCACCGCCAACTCCAAAATGCGCTTGCGCCGCGCCAGGCTCAGGGTGGCGCCGCTGGGGTTGCCAAAGGTGGGAATCAGGTAGACCAGCTTGGGGCGGTGTTCGTCGATGAGCTGCTCCAGCCGGTCCACGTCCACGCCGTCAGCGTCAATCGGCGCGCCAATCAGGTGCGCGCCGTAGAGGCGAAAGCATTGGATGGTGGCCAAAAACGTCGGCGACTCGACGATGACCTTGTCGCCGGGCGAGATCAGCGTTTTACCCACCAGGTCCAGCGCCTGCTGGCTGCCGGTGGTCACGATCAGCCCGTCGGGCGGAACCGTGGCCCCTTTGGCGGCCATAAAGCTCGACAGCGCCTCGCGCAGCGGGCCGTAGCCCTCGGTCGCGCCGTACTGCAAAACCGCACTGCTCTGGGTCCGCAGCACCGCTGCCGTAGACTCGGCGATGCCCTCCACATCGAACAGCGCAGGGTCCGGAAAACCACCTGCAAAACTGATGATGCCGGGCTTGCCCAAGAGCTTGAACAACTCACGGATGGCGGAGGTTTCGATGGCGTTGAGGCGGTCGGCAAATTGCATGTGAATACGCTGTGGTGGTTGGCCCGCGGGCCGGGGCGAAGGTAAGGGTGACGGTGAGGGCAAATTGTGACGCAAACCCAGCGGCGGCCCTTCGAGCCCGCCCAGCCGAGCGACCCCGCTGGGCCGAAGCAGCAACGCCCACCGCGCCCTTCCCGCGTTCACACCGCGGATACAGCCTACGCCTTCCCCACGCCTTCCCCACGCTTTCCCCACGCCCTCCTCGCGACTTCACGGCGACTAGTCCGCAGATACAGCCTACGCACAATCGCGCGGCGCCTATCCCGCTGAAAATGAGCCCCTATGAAACCCAAAGACATCCACCATTTTTTTTCCACCTTGCAAGCGGCCAATCCGCATCCGCAAACCGAGCTGAAGTACGCCTCGGTGTTTGAGTTGTTGGCAGCTGTTTTGCTGTCCGCGCAGGCCACCGACGTGGGCGTCAACAAAGCCACCCGGCGCCTCTTTGCGGTGGCCAACACGCCGCAAAAAATGTTGGCGCTGGGCTTAACAGGGCTGGAGGCGCACATCAGCAGCATTGGCCTGTTTCGCAGCAAAGCCAAGCACCTGCTACAGACCTGCCAGATTCTGGTGGAGCAGCACGGCGGCGAGGTGCCCCGCACCCGCGAGGCCTTGGAGGCCTTGCCCGGCGTGGGGCGCAAGACGGCCAACGTGGTGCTCAACGTGGCCTTTGGCGAGCCCACCATGGCGGTGGATACGCATGTGTTCCGGCTGGGCAACCGCACCGGCTTGGCACCGGGTCGCACGCCGCAGGCGGTCGAGGACAAGCTGCTGCGGCGCATCCCCGCGCCCTTTCTCGCCGACGCCCACCACTGGCTTATCTTGCACGGCCGCTACGTGTGCAAAGCGCGCACCCCGCTGTGCTGGCAGTGCGCAGTGGCGCCGCAGTGCGGCTACCGGCAAAAAACACCGGCGCCTTAGCGGTATTGAAACGGAATTGGAGTGGGTTGCAGGCGCGGCACTGGGAGACCCTGCAGTCGGCTGTATGGGTATGCTGCCTGGCTTCGGTCGCTTACCACGGTTTAGCTGGCGGCTGGAACCGAGCCCAGAGGCTCCCACACCACCCACTGCCCCCACGCCGGTGCGTCCTTGGGCCAAGCGTCGGCGCTGCCAAGTTGACGCACCTGCTGTGCGATGAGCTGCGCGGCGCGGATGACGCCCGCATGGGTGACCCACACCTGCTGCGGATGCACAAGCGCCCGGCGCAGCGCCTCGTCCCAGGCCTGCGCCACCCGCGCCAGCACGGCGTTGGCAGACTCTTGTCCGCCAAAGCGGTGCGCGCCAAAGTCCTCGGTCCATGCGTCCACCGCCGCCTTGGGGATGTCGGACCACAGCACGCCCTCCCACACGCCAAAGTGCATCTCGGCCAGCCGGGGGTCGCTGTGCGGCCGCAAATCGGGGCGCAGGCGGTGCAGCGCATGGGCCAGTTGCTGGCAGCGCAGCAAGGGCGAAGCCACGACCCACGCGCCCTGGGGCACAGCCTGCGCCAGGGCTTGCGCGGCGGCGTGGGTGGCTTGGGCGTCGGCAGCGACATCGAGCGCGCCATAGCAGGTGCCAGGCGCCACCAGCGGCTGCGCGTGGCGTGCCAGCCAGAGCTTCATGCCCCGGCGCCCCAGCCGAGCGCCAAGCCCAGGTAGAACGCCAACTCGCACACCTGCTGGGTAGCACCCAAACAGTCGCCCGTAAAGCCTTGCAAGCGCTTACGAAACCAGCGCCACATCCACACAAACGCCAGCGCGCTGCACGCCAGCGCCGCGCCCAGGGCAGCCCATGGCGGCGCGGTAGACGGTGGCGGCAACAGCGCATGCAAGCTGGCCCACACCGCCACGGCCACCGCGCACCACAGCAGCGCTGCAGCCAGCGCACCCGCGCTGATTTGGTCGGCCAGCGGTTTGGATTTGGAGCCCGCCACATCGCCCACGTGCGGCAAGAGCGCAATCAACAGCAGCGGCCAGGTGCGCGACACCACATGCCCCAGCAACAAGCCGGTCACCAAAGCCGACGCGCCCAAAGCCACCAACTGGGCCACCAGCGCCACTTTGGTGAGCAAAGCCATGGCCACAGCAATCGCACCGAAGGCCCCCACGCGCGAGTCCTTCATGATCTCCAGCGCGCGGTGGCGGTCGTAGGAGCCGCCCAGGCCGTCGGCCACATCAGCCAAGCCATCTTCGTGGAACGCGCCGGTAAGCAAAATGCCCGCCGCCGTGCCCAAGGCAGCGA
Source organism: Rhodoferax sp. (assembly GCA_044346035.1). GTDB lineage: Bacteria > Pseudomonadota > Gammaproteobacteria > Burkholderiales > Burkholderiaceae_C > Allorhodoferax. Next base: position 12,922 of record JBIIZY010000004.1, read on the forward strand.
CCACCAGCGGCGCATAAAAATTCTGCGGCAAGGCCCACCACAGCACCACGCTCAGCGCCGCAACCAGCGCCCCCACCAAGCAACCCACGCCGGGAAAATGCGCCGCACTGGCGCGCAGCATGGCGGGGCTGAAACCCACCCAATTGGCCAACCTACCAGTGATGGGAATGCGGGTGAAAAACTGCACCGCGATCAGGTAGTGACGAACGAACAGCAGCATGGCGCGATAGGGCTTAGGCTGCGGGCTGCGGCGCAGCGTGCGGGTCTGTGGATTGGGGCTGGGCGTCCGCGCGCTTGGTGGCCACGCCAGCGGAGCTGAAGCTGGCCATCTCGCGCAGCAAGGCGCAGGCAGATTGCAGCAGCGGCCAGGCCAGTGCCGCGCCCGAACCTTCGCCCAGGCGCAAACCCAGGTCGAGCAGCGGCTGCACACCCAGGTACTGCAGCATGGCCTCGTGGCCACGTTCCCCCGAGCGGTGCGCGAACACGCAGCGCTGCAACACCAGCGGCTGTAGCGCGTGTGCCACCAGCACCGCTGCGCTGGCAATAAAGCCATCGACCACCACCACCCGGCGCTCGTGGGCCGCTTGCAGCACCGCACCCACCATGGTGGCAATCTCAAAGCCTCCCAAAGCAGCAAGCGCATCCAAGGGCGCGTTGGCATCGGCATGGCGCGCGAGCACCGTGCGCAGCACCGCAATCTTGTGCTGCACTGCCTGCGCATCCAGCCCCGTGCCCGCGCCGGTACACAGAGCGATGTCGAGCCCACTCAGGCGCGACAGCAACAAGGCTGCCGCCGAGGTGTTACCAATGCCCATCTCGCCCAGCAGCAAGGCGTTGCCCGGCAGCGCAGCCACCAGCGCTTGCCCCTGCGCGATGGCAGCAGCGCATTGGGCTACGTCCATCGCTGGCGCAAGCGTCGAGTCTGCGGCGCCCTGCTCGGCACCCGCCACCTTGCGCACTTGCAAGCCCGCGCGCTGCGCGCCCGGCGGAAGGCCCGCCAGAAAGTCGTGGCGCACGCCACAGTCCACCACCGTGAGGGCGATGCCGTGCTGGCGCGACAACACGCTGACTGCCGCACCGCCGGCCAAAAAGTTTTCGACCATTTGCCAGGTCACATCGCTGGGGTACGCAGACACGCCGCGCGCAGCCAGCCCGTGGTCGGCGGCAAACACCACCATCTGCGGCGCGTGCAGCGCGGGTGCGTCGGAATCCAAGATTTGGCCGATCTGCAAGGCCAGCGCTTCGATACGGCCCAAGGAGCCCAGCGGCTTGGTTTTGTGGTCCAGCGCATGCTGCAGGCTGTGGGTGCGCTGGGCGCTGCGGATGTCGCAGAGTACGGGCAGGGTCATGGCGTGGGGGAAGGGTTCGGTGTGGGGCGAATGTGGGGCACGGGCACCGGCAGCGCCAGCCGTTGCCCATCGATAGTGCGAACGGCAATGCGGTGGTCAAACACCGCCTCCAAGCTGCTATGGGTAGCAGCGTCTGCGCAATCTCCATGGTGCACCACGCAGCCGCCTTGCAGGATGACCATGGCGTCGGCCTGCAGCGCCAGGGTGATTTCATGCAGCACGCTGACCACCGTGGTGCCGGCGTCCGCCAAAGACTGCGCCACGCACAGCCAGTCGGCCTGGTGCGGCGGGTCCAGGTTGGTCAGCGGCTCGTCCATCAGCAGCACCTGCGCCTGCACCGCCAGCGCTCGCGCCAGCAGCACCCGTTGGCGCTCACCGCCAGAGAGCTGCGCCAAGGGCCGAAAGCGCCAATCCCAGGCCTGCGTTGCGCGCAGCGCGCGCTCGACTGCCGCCATGTCCTGCGCGCTGGGGCTGCCCAGCCAAGCTTGGTGCGGCAGGCGGCCCAGCAAGGCCACATCGAGCACGGTTAAATCGTCGGCGGCGGTTTCATTTTGTCCGAGCCAAGCCAACTGGCGGGCGCGCTCGCGCGCGGGCAACTGCGCGATGTTCTGTCCCAAAAGATGAACCGATCCTGTGTACGGCACCAAGCCTGCCAGGGCCCGAAGCAGCGTGGACTTGCCCGCGCCATTGGGCCCCACGATGCTGGTCCACTGGCCCGCTGCAATCGACAGGTCTAGGTTGTGCAGAATCGGCACGCCGCCCAGGCGCACCTGCAGCGACTGGGCCTGTAAACCCGTGGGCTGCGGGGCCTGCGTCATGGCATGCGCCCCAAGCGCGTGGGGCCGCTGCGGTGCATCAGCCACAGCAAATAACCGCCACCCAGCACCGCGGTGAGCAGGCCCACCGGCAGCTCCAAGGGCGAGACCAAGCTGCGGGCCAGCAGGTCCGCGGCCATCAGCAAAGCACCGCCCATGGCACTGGACAAGAGCAGCAGCGCACCGTGTTTGCAGCGCACCAAGGCCCGCACCACGTGCGGCGCGGCCAGGCCCACAAAGGCAATGAGCCCGGTCTGCGCCACCGCCGTGGCGGTGGCCAGGCCCAGCACCACCACCAGCAGTGCCCGGCTGCGCTCCAGCGGCAATCCCAGGCTGCGCGCCGTGGACTCGCCCAGAGCCAAGCCGTCCAGCACCGGGCTTACCCACCATGCCAAGCCCATACACAGCGGCCAAACCAGCAGCATCAAAACGCAAGCGCTCCAGCCCACAAAGCTGGTACTGCCCAGCATAAAGGTTTGCATGGCTTGCAAGGTCTGGGGCGAAAGCAGCAAGACCAGCCCCGCCACCGCACCCAACACCACACCCACGATAACGCCAGCCAGCAGCAACCGAATGGTGTGCTGCACACCACGCGCGAGCAGCAAGGTCAGCAACACCGCGCCGACCGCGCCCACAAAGGCGGCGCCGGTCAAGCCCAGCAGCCCCGCCCAGGCGCTCGCCATGGGCGCCATGCCCAGCAAGGCCATGGCAACAGCCACACCCAAGGACGCGCCCGAGGCGCTGCCCAGCAAGTAGGGGTCGGCCAGCGGGTTGCGAAACAGGCCCTGTGCAATCGCACCCCCCAGCCCGAGCAAAGCGCCAGCCGCCCAAGCTCCCAGCGAACGCGGCACGCGGATGTCCCACACGATGTGCGCGCTGGCTGCATCGCTCCACGCTGATGCGAGGTGCCCCAAGCCCGTGCTGCCCACACCCATGCCCACCAGCGCGAGCACCACCGCCAGGGCCAAGAGCCCCGCGCCAAGCCAGGGCGCGCGCAGGTGCACGGATGCGGTCAAGTTCTGCCCTTTGCAAAGAGCGCAAAGCCAAGCGGCAGCGCGCGGCGTGGGTTCCATGTCGAATAACGGTCTGGCATCAATGGCACTCGGGTGGCAGCAGATCTGCGCTGCGGTGTGCACACCACACCGCGCCAAACTGGCCAAGGATGTTAGCGCGCCAGCAGGTGAGCCAACCCTACAATGCGACCACTATGGCGAACAATGCGACCCCCAGGTCGAACCCTTCCCAAATCGACCGCGTTGCAGAGCGCGTGGACCGGCTTTTGGTGCGCCACGCCGAGTTGCAGCGCACCCATGATTTGCTGGCCCAGCAGGTGCAGGCACTGGAGCGCGAACGCGATGCACTCAAGTCCCGCCTCGGGCTGGCCCGCGCAAGGGTCGATGCCCTGCTGGAACGCCTACCCGACTCCGACCACGCTGCGAAGAACACACCATGAACCAGCTTGAAGTGCAAATCATGGGCCAGAGCTACCTGCTCGGCTGCCCCGAAGGCGGTGAAGCGCGCCTGCGTGACGCGGTCCAGCGGGTGGATGCTGCGATGTGCAAGATCCGGGATGCTGGCAAGGTGCGGGCACGTGACCGCATCGCGGTGCTGGCTGCTTTGAATCTGGCATTCGAACTCTCTGACCGCACCGGCACCAGCGCCATGCCAGCGGGCGACGAAGACCCAGAACTTCCCGGCCCCCACGACCAAGCGGTACTCAGCTCGCTCATCAAAAGGCTGGACGAGGCACTCGGCAAAGACGGCCAGCTGCTGTAGCCCCGGCCTACAATGCGCCGGTCTGCGGCCGTTGTCGGGCTTTATATTTCCTTGAACCAATGCTCTTTGAGCCAGGGCTTGGAACATTGCTCTGCCAGCGTGATCATCTCGCGTTAGATGAACCCAAGGCTTTGGCTGACCTCGCCCACCTGAACCCCGGTTCAGGATGCCGGTCCGGTGGCAGCCGCAGACACCCTCCTCACCCTGTCGCCCGGTGCCCGAACAGCGCCCCTCTACTGCACCACCCCATGCTCGAACCCCAACTCATTCTTGAACTGATGGTCTTGGGCTTGGCCACGGGCTTCATGGCCGGGCTGCTGGGGATTGGCGGCGGCATGCTGCTGGGCCCATTTCTCACACTGATTCTGTCGGCCCGGGGCGTCGGTACTGACCTGGCTGTAAAGATGGCGATTGCCACTTCCATGTGCACCATCGTTTTTACGTCGGTTTCCAGCCTGTGGGCGCACCACCGGCGTGGCGCGGTGCAATGGCACCTGGTGCGCGCGCTGGCACCCGGCATTGTGCTGGGCGGCTTGGTGGGCAGTTGGGGCGTGTTTGCGGCCATCAAGGGCGCCACGCTGGCGCTGCTGTTTGCGGGGTTTGTCGGCTTTGCTGCAACCCAGATGCTGCTGAACCGGCAACCCAAGGCGAGCAAAACACTGCCCGGTCCGTTGCGCCTTGGCACCGTGGGCGCGGTCATTGGCCTGGTGTCTGGGCTGGTTGGCGCTGGCGGTGCGTTTATCAGTGTGCCCTACTTGGTAGCGCATAACGTGGGATTGATTTACGCAGTGGCAACCAGCGCTGCGCTGGGTTTTCCTGTGGCCTTGTCGAACGCGGCGGGCTACGCCATCAGCGGCCAGGGTGTGGCGGGGCTGCCGCCAGGGGCTTTGGGCTACATCTGGTTGCCCGCCCTGCTGGTGATCGCCTGCTGCAGCGTGCTCACCGCGCCCCTGGGCGCCAAGGTGGCACACGCCATGCCGGTGGCCCAACTCAAGCGGGTTTTTGCCGGCGTGCTGTACTGCCTGGCCTGTTACATGCTGGTCAAGGGCTTGCGCGCCTAAGCTGAACTACTGCGGCAAGGTGCGAATGAACTGCTCGAATGCTGCGGCATCCAGCCCGGGCGAGCACAAAAATCCTTGCAGCGCATTGCACTGCAGCCCCTCTAGGTAGGTGCGCTGGGCTTGGGTCTCCACGCCTTCGGCGACCACCGAAAGCTTGAGACCGCGGGCCATGCCAATGGTGGCACTGACGATGGCTCGGTCGCCCTCGTCGGCAGGCAAGCCCATCACGAAGGTGCGGTCCATTTTTAGCTTGGAAATTGGGAACTTCTTCAGGTAAGCCAGGCTGGAGTAACCGGTGCCAAAGTCGTCAATTGCCAAGCTCACGCCCAGGTCGGCCAGCGCATGCAATCGCACCAGTGCCTCGTTGGCATCGCGCACCAGAATCGACTCGGTAAGTTCCAGCTCCAGCAGCGCGGCTGGCAAGTCGGCGTCTCGCAAGGTGCGCTCTACGCGCTCGACAAAATCAACTTGCTGAAACTGCAAGGGCGAAACGTTGACCGAGACGATCACCGGACGGCCCGCCAAGCGCCAAGCTGCGGCCTGCCGCACGGCTTCGTGCAGCACCCAATTGCCCACCGCAATAATGAACCCAGTCTCCTCGGCCAAGTTGATAAAGACCGAGGGCGCGACCTCGCCCAGGTCTTTGTCGTGCCAGCGCGCCAAAGCCTCTGCGCCCAGCAGGCGACCATCCACCAGCGACACCTGCGGCTGGTAGACCAAGCGGAACTGGCCCTGCTCCATGCCCAGGCGCATGGCGTGGTCCATCTTCATGCGGGAGAGCAGGTCCACATCCATCTGCGACTGGTAGAAACAAAACCCTCCGCGGCCATTCTCTTTGGCCCGGTACATCGCCGCATCAGCGCACTTAATGAGGGCGTCAATCCCAACGTCGTCGTCCGGGAACATGGCCACGCCCACGCTGCAACCCAGCGAAAAGGACACGTCCTCCAGCACAAACGGTGCTGCCATGGCCTCGACAATGCGCCGCGCCGCAATCTCAGCGGCCAAGGCATCCGCCCCTTCGAGCAGCACCACAAACTCGTCGCCGCCGACGCGGCTCAGGGTGTCGATGTCGCTGAGTTCGGCGCGGATGCGCTGGGCGACTTCGATCAACACACGGTCGCCGCTGCGGTGGCCCAAGGAATCGTTGATGTTTTTGAAACGGTCCAAGTTAACCAGCAACACCGCCGCGCTGTCACCGTTGCGCTGTGCCAGGCGCAGTGCGTACTCGGCGCGTTGCTTGAGCAAAATTCGGTTGGGCAGGCCGGTGAGCACATCGGTGTAGGCCATGCTCTCAATGCGCCGCTGGCTCTCCATCTGCTCGGTCAAGTCCCGGAACGCGAACACCCGGCCGGTGGCGCGTCCCCGGCTGATCTGGGGCCGGGTGATGCGCTCGACCAAGCGGCCGGAGTTGAGTTCGAGCACGTCGCGGCAGTCCAGCAAAGGGTCCTGCATGATTTGCGCCATGCGCTCGCGGTAGGCCGGGCTGTTTTTGCTGCTGCTGGCCATGTACTCAAACATCTCGGTGTCCGAATGCGCCTCCAGCAGGCTACTGGGAATGCGCCACAGGTCGACGAAATGCTGGTTGTAATTGCTGACACGTCCTGCCAAGTCGGTCACCAAGATGCCGTCGCCCGTAGATTCCAGGGTGGCGCGCAGTTCGGCGATACGGGCTTCGAGCTGGCTGGCCATTTGCTGCTCGGGGCGCAGGTCGCGCAGTCCCACCAGGAAAAGCGGCTCACCCGCCTTGGTGAAGATGCGGCTGACCTTGCGCTCCACAGCGAATGACACGCCACCGGCATTGCGCAACAAGGTGTTGGAATGGATGTCAAACGCCTGCCCCGCCGCAACATCCTCCCAAAAGAACACGTCTTCCGGGGTGCCGGTGAAATCAACCACGGCCCGGCCCAGACAGGCCTCGCGCGGCAAACCCATCAGGGCCGCAGCCTGGGCATTGACCTCCACGATGCACAAGCTTGTGGGGTCCACCGCCCACACCGCATCGAGCATGCCGTCAAGCAGCGGCCGCCAATCCCGCAGGCTCATGCGAGGGCTCCCTGCATCAGGGGATCAGCCGAACGCTCAAAGAAATAGTTCACCCGCTGGGCCGGTGCGAGATAGGCATGGGCATCGCCCGGCAGGCTGTCGGGCTTGAGGCTGCGCCGAATGCCCAAGCCGGGCGCGCGCTCCAGGTCCAAAAGCAAAGCCTCATGCTGGGGCACATCGGGTTGGTACACCAGCACCCGTGGCTTGAGCGGCCGGGCCGCGTTCACCGATACCACCAGCGCATACCGCTCGTCGGCAAGCTGCACCACCGAGCCCGGCGGATACACACCCATCATGCGAATGAAGGCGCCCAGTGTGGCTGGATCAAAGCGGGCATTGAATTGGGTGAACATCAGCGAGAGGGCTTGGTGTGGCGTCATCGAGGCGCCGGGGCGGCTGGCGTTGCACAGGTTGTCGTACCGGTTCACCAACGCCAAGATGTTCCCGCTGCGGCTGATGGCCTCACCCTTGGAGCGCAGCGGAAAGCCTGTGCCATCGGTCATTTCGTGGTGTTGTGCCATGGTGGCAAGCACCGCGGGAGACAGACCCATTTTGCGGCCCAGTTGCACTCCGAGGGCCACGTGCTCTTGGTACAGATGGGTTTCGGCGGACGTGAACTTCTCGTCGAACCAGCGCACCCGGTCAGGCAGCTCGATTTTTCCGATGTCGTGTAGAAAGGCGGCCAGCCCCAGGTCGACCAGCTCGGTGCGCGACAGGCCCAGCACCTGTCCTAGCAACAGGGCAACGATGGTGGTGTTGACCGAGTGCATTGAGGTCTTGTCCCCCGCCGACTCGGACAGCAGGCGAATGGCGCTCTCACCTTCTTGCAACAGCTCGTCAACGATGGCGTTGACCATGGACAGACATTGTTGGGCGGCGTCTTTGGGCTGGTTGTGTACCTGCTCCAAGGTCTTGCGATAAAGCTTGACCGAGTCATTGAAACGCCGTTCGCACAACTGCAAACCGCGCCGCTGCAAGGCCAGCATCTCGGCACGTGTGGGTGTGTTGGGCGTTGTTTGCAGCTGCTCTGCAGACCGGTCGGCGGACCGGGCGGGTGGGGTTTGGGCGGGTGTGGCGGCAGGCAGCGGGTCGCTCTTGCTGGGGTTAACGCGAACGCGGGTCAGCCCCAGTTCACGCAGGGTGTCGATCTGCCGCACGGATGCTATTTTGAAACTTCCGCTGGGAAACGGATGGTCCAGCCAGCCCGATTCGAGCTCGACAAACAAGCCGACCCGCAAATCGTCAACCGCGACCCATTCGATACCGTTTTCTTTCATACACCCGCGAACGTAAAAAATTCAGGCACCGGCTCCAACGCACTTTTAATAGTGCGTTCATTATGTCCGCGCCAAGCGGCCGAAGGCAGGGACAGGACCGCAAACCAAAGCCAATGGAGCAAAAGAGCAAAAAAACCCCCGCGCACAGGCCATGCACGCGGGGGTTTTTACAACACTTGGGCCGCTTTGGCCTGCCCAGCCATCAGCCCATGTGCAGACCGCCGTTGACCGAAAAGTCGGCACCTGTGGAGTAGCCGCCCTCTTCGGACACCAGCCAGGCGATGATGGAGGCGATCTCGCTGGGCTTGCCCAGGCGCTTGACCGGCACGGTGGCGACAATTTTGGCCAGCACATCCTCGCGGATGGCGTTGACCATGTCGGTGCCAATGTAGCCTGGGCTCACGGTGTTCACGGTCACGCCCTTGGTGGCCAGCTCCTGGGCCAAGGCCATGGTGAAGCCGTGCATGCCCGCTTTGGCCGCCGAGTAGTTGGTCTGCCCGGCCTGGCCCTTCTCGCCGTTGACCGAAGAGATGTTGACGATACGGCCCCAGCCCTTCTCGACCATGTCGGCGACGACCTGTTTTGTCACGTTGAACATGGAATTGAGGTTGGTCTCGATGACCATGTCCCAGTCTTCACGGCTCATCTTCAGGAACATGCGGTCGCGGGTGATACCGGCGTTGTTGACCAGCACATCGATGGTGCCGTGCTCGGCCTTGGTCTTGGTGAACGCGCTGACGGTGGAGTCCCAGTCACCCACATTGCCCACCGAGGCGTAAAACGTGTAACCCAATGCCGATTGCTCGGCCAGCCACTTGGCGTGGTCGCGCGTGGGGCCGCAACCAGCGATGACCTTGAATCCATCTTGGTGCAAACGCTGGCAGATTGCGGTACCAATTCCACCCATGCCACCTGTGACGTACGCTACTTTTTGACTCATTGCTGTTTCTCCTCTTTGGTTGTACTGACGCGAAAAATGGTTCAACGCTCGATGGTCAGGGCCACGCCCATTCCACCGCCAATGCACAGGCTGGCGATGCCCTTCTTGGCATTGCGGCGCTGCATCTCATGCAGCAAGGTCACCAAGATGCGGCAACCGGATGCGCCAATCGGGTGGCCGATGGCGATCGCGCCACCGTTGACGTTGACCTTGGACGTATCCCACCCCATGGCGTTGTTCACGGCGCAGGCCTGCGCGGCAAAGGCCTCGTTGATTTCCAGCAAATCGAGGTCCTGCGCCTTCCAGCCGGCCCGCGCCAGTGCCTTTTGGGAGGCCGGCACCGGGCCCATGCCCATCATGGCCGGGTCCAACCCGCTGGTGGCAAAACTGGCGATGCGGCCCAGCGGCGTCAGCCCCAGCTCGGCGGCCTTTTTGGCCGTCATTACCATCACCGCGGCGGCGCCGTCGTTGATGCCCGATGCGTTGCCCGCAGTCACCCCACCGGCTTTGTCGAATGCGGGGCGCAAACCGGCCAAGACCTCGGCGTTGGTTTTGCGGTTGATGAACTCGTCGGCAGCAAATACCAGGGGGTCGCCCTTTTTTTGCGGGATGCTAAAGGGCACGATCTCGTCCACGAACTTGCCTGCGTCTTGCGCCGCAGCCGCCTTTTGCTGGCTGGCCAGCGCCAGCGCGTCTTGCATGTCGCGGGTGATGCCGTGGGCCTTGGCCACGTTCTCGGCGGTAATGCCCATGTGGTACTGGTTGTACACGTCCCACAAGCCGTCCACGATCATGGAGTCGACCATCTTCCACTCACCCATGCGCTGGCCGTCGCGCGAGCCCATCAGCACATGGGGCGAGGCGCTCATGTTTTCCTGGCCACCGGCAATGACAATGTCGCTGTCGCCGTACGCAATCGACTGCGCCGCCAGCATCACCGCCTTCAGGCCGGAGCCGCACACGGCATTGATGGTCAGGGCGGGTGTTTCCTTGGCGATACCGCTCTTCAAAAGACTTTGCCGGGCCGGGTTCTGGCCCGAGCCCGCTGCCAGCACCTGCCCCAAAATCACCTCGCCCACCTGGTCTGCGCCCAGCTTGGTGCGCTCCAGCAGGTTGCGAATGACGGCCGCACCCAGCTCGGGTGCGGGCACCTTGGCCAGCGTGCCACCAAACTTACCCACTGCGGTGCGGGCCGCTGCGACGATCACGATTTCTTGCATGCTTGTGTCTCCTGTTGTGTTAACTGTCAATCTTCAGGCCTTGGCCATCACGTAGCTGCCCGGCGCGGGCATGGTGGGCTTGTGCTTGCCCTTGCCGTAGCGCTTGGGCGCGGCAACCGGCTTGCCCGCGTGGCGCTTGAGCCAGACCGACCAGTCGGTCCACCAACTGCCCGGGTGTTCAACTGCGGCGCTAAGCCAGTCGGCATGGGCGGCGGGCAACTTGCCATCCGCTCGAATCCAGTGGCTGCGTTTTTTGCTGGCCGGTGGGTTGATGACGCCAGCGATATGGCCGGATGCGCCCATCACGAAGCGCTTCTTGCCGGGCAGCACCTGGGTGGACGCGTAGGCACCACCAATGGGGACGATGTGGTCCTCGCGCGAACCATAGATGTAGGTGGGGAGGTTGACGTTGGCCAGATCGATTTTTTCACCGCACACCGTGGCCTTGCCCGGACGCACCAGGTTGTTTTCGAGGTAGGTGTTGCGCAGGTACCAGGTGTAAAACGGGCCCGGCAGGTTGGTGCTGTCAGAGTTCCAGTACAGCAGGTCAAACGGCGGCGGGGTTTCGCCCTTGAGGTAGTTGCCCACCACGTAGTTCCACACCAGGTCGTTGGGACGCAAAAAGCTAAAGGTGCTGGCCAAGTCGCTGCCTTTCATGAGGCCACCTTTGCCAAGCTCCGACTCACGGTACTGGACCATGGCTTCGTCGATAAACACGTCCAGGATGCCGGTGTCAGAGAAGTCCAGCAGCGTGGTCAGCAGCGTGAGGCTGGCCACTGGCGACTGCTTGCGCGCGCCCAGGACAGCCAAGGCGTTGGTCAGCAGCGTGCCGCCCACACAGAAGCCCAGCGCATTGATGGCGGGCGCGCCGGTGATCTCGCGCGTGACCTCGATGGCCTGAATCACCGCATCTTCCACATAGTCGTCCCAGCGGGCCTGCGCCAGCGATGCATCCGGGTTGCGCCAACTCAGCACAAAAGTGCGGTGCCCCTGCGCCACGATGTAACGGATGAACGAGTTTTCGGGCTGCAGATCGAAAATGTAAAACTTGTTGATGCACGGCGGCACCATCAGGAAGGGGCGCTCGAACACAGTATCGGTCAGCGGCTTGTACTCAATGAGCTGGAACAACGCGTTCTCGAACACCACCGCGCCCTCGGTGGTTGCCACGTTTTTACCCACTTCAAACAGGCTCTCGTCGGTCATCGAGACATGGCCTTGTTGCAGGTCGTGCACCAGGTTGCGCAGGCCTTTGGCGATGCTTTCGCCTTTGGTTTCAATCGCCCTTTTTTGCGCCTCGGCGTTGAACACCATGAAGTTGCTGGGCGCGGCGGCTGCAATCCATTGCTCCACCGCAAACCGGATGCGGCTCTTGGTCTTGGCATCTGCCTGCACGGCGTCAGACAGGGCGGTTAGTGCGCGGGCATTGAGCAGGTAGATGGCGGTGGAATACGCGGCAATGGGGTTGTCGCTCCAGGACGGGTCGGCAAAGCGCCGGTCCGCGCTGGCCTTGGGTGCCTTGTAGCCGTCGGTGAAGACGCCCATTGCATCAAGCATGTACTGCTGCTGGATGCGCTCCAGGGCCTGGGGGTCCAGGTGAATTTCCGGGGCCGCTGCGCCGCCTGCCCCAGGCGCTGTACCCATGCCCTGCAAGGATTGAAGCGCCTTGGCCCAGCCGTCCGCTATGGACTTTTGGAACTGTTGGGCTGATTGGGTCCAAAAGTCAGGAGAATCGTGGTGCACAGCGTTACCTTTGTTTTGTGTCAGCAGTGCGCCAAGTATCTCAGGCTTGGCACCGCATTTTCCTTACAAGCCCTTATCTGTAACCCTTATGTACCTTGTCGCAATTGGCTGGATTTACGTGGTGCTCATGATGTGCGTTGCCGAAGCAACCAGCTCCAACGGCACGGTCTTGGGGGCCCTGATTACGTTTGTACTGTACGGGCTGCTGCCCTTGTCGTTATTGATGTACATCATGGGCACCCCGGGTCGCAAGCGGGCACTGCGACAAAAAGAGCTGGCCCAGCGCAACCAAACCGCAGCAGAAGCTTCAGGCGCTGCGCCAGATGCAGGCGGCCATGCGGCCGGTGACGCCGTCGCGCCGGTACGAAAAGAAACGTGAGGGGTTGCCCACGGTGCACCAAGCGGGGCTGCCGTCGTTGCCAAACACCCCGGTAACGCCCAAGGCATGCAGCCGCTGGCGCGCCAGACCGGGCAAATCCGCAAGCCACTTGCCCGGACGCAGCGGTGTAAAGCAGGACAAAGCGTGGGGGCTGTGCTGTGCAAATGCATCCCGCACCTCGTCGCCCACTTCAAATGCCGAGGGCCCAATGCACGGCCCCAGCCACGCGATCACACCGCTTTGCGCTGATGCAGGCGGCGCATTATGTAAAGCGCTCAGCACCGCTTCCACCACGCCACGCCCGTCCCAGCCAGCGAGCCCGCGCCACCCCGCGTGCACGGCCGCCACGCGACTTCCCTGGGCGTTGCACAGCAAAATCGGCAAACAGTCCGCCACCAACACGGTGCAGGCCAGGCCCGCGGTGTCGGTCATTGCGGCGTCGGCTGGCAAGCCATCGGGCGTATGGAAATCCAGACCGAGGACCTCGGTGCCATGAACTTGGTTCAGGAACACTGCGCGGGGCGGGCACGGCGGAACACGCGCTGGTGCGGACGCTGGTGTGTGTGCCGCCAGCCAGTCGGCCAGCGTGCGCCGGTTGTCCGCCACCCGCTCTGGCGCGTCGCCAACGTGGGTGCCAAGATTCAGGTGGTGGTAAGGAGCTTGCGAAGTACCGCCTTGGCGGGTGGTACACAAGGCACGCACGCAGGCAGGGGCAGGCCACTGCGGCACCAGGCAATCGGCTGCTTGCTGCAGGCCGTACGGCGACGCGGGTGGGGCGCCATCAGGGTCGTGGGCACAATCGTTGTAGAGTTTCACAGCCCTAGCATAATCAAACGCACTGCCTCAAATGCACTGCCGCGTTTGCACACCGAACAACCCACGACGGAGCCCGCATGATTCTTGAGCTTGCCGACATTCGCATCCACCCCGGCCAAAACGCCGCATTCGAAGAGGCCATTGCGCGCGGCGTGCGCGATGTCATTTCCAAGGCCAAGGGTTTTGGGGGCTTTTCGGTGCACAAGGGGATTGAGAGCAGCGAGCGCTATGTGCTTCAAATTGCGTGGGCGACCTTGGAAGACCACACGGTGGGCTTTCGACAGTCCGAGGCTTTCACACAGTGGCGCGCCATCGTGGGGCCGTTCTTTGCCGCGCCACCGGTCGTCGAGCACTTCCATGGATTGATCCAGTCGCCCTGAGCGTTCTCGCACCAGCGAAGACCCCAGCAACTTGCCAGCCCCCAGCTCCAGAAAGCGTCGCATGTCGTATGTATTTGCGCCACCCGCGGTGGTATCGGTCGGCATAACAGGGCGCCGAGACACGTTTGCGGTCCACCGCGTGTACTGCGTGGGCAGAAACTACCTGGACCATGCCTTGGAGATGGGTGGCAGCGGTCGCGAGGCACCGTTCTTCTTTTTGAAGCCCGCCGATGCGGTGCTGGTGGCCGCGCCCGGTGCCACCGCCACCATGCCCTACCCCCCGCTCACCGACAACCTGCACCACGAGGTGGAGTTGGTGGTCGCCTTGGGCACCGGCGGCAGCAACATTGCAGCCCAGGACGCGCACCGGCATATCTTTGGCTACGCGGTTGGTTTGGACATGACCCGGCGTGACCTGCAAAACGACATGAAAAAGCAAGGCCGCCCTTGGAGCATCGGCAAAGGCTTTGACCACTCCGCGCCGCTGGGGTGGATCACACCTGCGGCAGAGCTTGCCAACATCGAAGCCGCGCACATTGCGCTGCAGGTCAACGGCGTGCAGCGCCAGCGCAGCACGGTTGCCAAGATGATCTGGAGCATTGCGGAAACCATTGAAAAGCTATCGCAAGCGTGGACGCTGCAGCCCGGCGACTTGATCTTCACTGGTACGCCCGAGGGCGTTGGCGCAGTGGTGCGCGGCGACACCCTGGATGCAGAGATCACCGGGCTTGCGCCGTTGCAGGTGCGGGTGGTGTAAGCGCCCCATGAATCGCTCCCCGATCAAACACTGCAAGGAATGCGGCGCTACGGTGGCTTACCGCATCCCCGACGATGGCGACACCAAGCGGCGCGCTGTGTGCGCGGCCTGCCACACCATCCACTACGAAAACCCGCTCAACGTCGTGGGCACCGTGCCGTTTTGGGAAGACAAGGTGCTGCTGTGCAAACGCAATATCGAGCCGCGCCGTGGCAAGTGGACCTTGCCCGCAGGTTTTATGGAGCTTGACGAAACCACCGCCCAAGGTGCTGCCCGAGAAACGGTAGAAGAAGCGGGTGCGCAATTTGAACTGCTGGGCCTGTTTAGCCTGCTCAATGTGGCGCGTGTGGGCCAGGTGCACCTGTTTTACCGGGCCCGGCTTACCAGCGAGGTGTTTGACCCCGGCGTAGAAACCATGGAGGCGCGCTTGTTCACGCAGGCCCAGATTCCCTGGGACGAGATTGCGTTTCGAACCACCAAAGAAACCTTGGAGCGGTTTTTTGAAGACCGCGCCCGCGGGCACTTTGGCGTACACCACATCGACATCGCGTAGGCACCATGCTGCCCTGCTTTGTCGTACTGGACCTGGAGACCACGGGCGGTAACGCGGTCCAAGACCGCATCACCGAAATCGCTGCGGTGCGAATTGAAAACGGCGCCGAGCGCGCGCGTTGGTCCACGCTGGTCAACCCGCACACTGGCATTCCCCCCTTTATCCAGTCGCTCACCGGCATCACTGATGCGATGGTGCAAACCGCGCCAGACTTTTCTGAGGTTGCAAACACCCTGCTTGGTCTGCTGAAAGGCGCGGTGCTGGTCGCCCACAACGTGCGCTTTGACCACGGCTTTTTGCTGCAAGCGTTTGCGCGCATGGGTATCGCGCTCAAGGTCAAAACCCTGTGTACCGTTCGCTTGTCGCGCACGCTGTACCCACAGCACAAGGGCCACGGCTTGGACGCCATTCTGCGCCGCCACGGCTTGCACACCCAGGCGCGCCACCGGGCCATGGGCGATGTCGACGTGGTGCTGCAGTGGCTGGACGCCGCCAAGGCCGAGCTCGGCAACGAGACCGTGGCACAGGCGGCGCAGTGCTTGCTTCAGGGCAGCGCCAGTGTGCCACCGCTGTTGGAGACGCCACTATCCGACATCCCCGATTCGCCCGGTGTGTACCTCTTCTATGGCGAGGGCACCTTGCCGCTGTACATCGGCAAGAGTGTCAAGCTGCGCAGCCGGGTGATGGCGCACTTTCAGGCCGCCAGCCGTAACGCGCGGGAAATGCGCATCCTCACCGAAATCCGCCGCGTGGAATGGCGCCAGACCGCAGGCGAGCTGGGTGCTTTGCTGCTGGAGTCTCGGTTGGTCAAAGCGCTGCAGCCGGTCTACAACCGCCAATTGCGCCGCCAGCGCGGCCTGCTGGCGTGGCAAGTCGCAGACGACCCCGGCGCGCGTCCCCTGCTGCAGCTGGTGCGTCTAGATGACATGGCCAACGACACCTTGCCCAAGCTGTATGGCGTGTACCGCTCCAAGCGACACGCCCAAGACAGCCTGCGCACCGCTGCACAGGCCCACGGCCTGTGCCCCCAAGCACTCGGCCTGGAGTCGGGCAAGGCGGCTTGCTTTGCGCACCAGATCGGCCAGTGCAGGGGCTTGTGCGCTGGGCGCGAAAGCTCCGCTTTGCATGCGGCGCGCCTGGGCATGGCACTGGCAGCGCAGCGCCTGCAGGCCTGGCCGCATGCCGGCAGGGTCGGCATTCGGGAGTACCACGCACCCAGCGGGCGCAGCGAGATTCACGTGTTTGACCAATGGTGCCACTTGGCAACCGTGCAGAACGAAGCCGAACTCCACGCGCTGGCCAGCGAGCGCCGCCCCATGGCCTTCGACCTGGACACCTACCGGCTGTTGGTCAAGCGTCTCTCAGCACCCCGTGGGCAGGACCGCACGATGTTTTTGATTGGAGCACCCCACCATGTCGAATGACCTAACCGCCGTGGCAACGCAAGCCAGCAACGCAGTGGGCGCAGCCCTGCTAGACGTGGTGCTGCATATTCCCAGCAGCCGCGAGCGCGTGGCGGCGCAACCGGCACAACGTGCCCGCGCCATTGCGCAGCAAGCAGCGCGGCGCGCCAGTGTGGTGGCGGGCTCGCTGGCCTTGCCGCCCGGTCCGCTGGGCTGGCTCACGGTACTGCCTGAATTGCTGGCCGTCTGGCGGCTGCAAGCCCAAATGGTGTCTGACATCGCCGCGGTGTACGGCAAGACCTGCAGCCTGGGCCGCGAGCAACTGGTGTATTGCCTGTTCAAGCAGGTGTCTGCGCAGCTGCTGCGCGATGTTGCCGTGCGGGTGGGCGAACGCGTGGTGTTGCAGGCTGCATCGTCCAAGGCCCTGGCGGCCTTGGCCCAGGCCTTGGGGGTTCACTTCACCACCAAGTTGCTCAAGCAAGGCGGCGCACGGCTGGTGCCACTGATTGGCGCCATCGGTGTAGGCGCCTACGCGTACGCCGACACCCTGCAGGTGGCGAAAAACGCATGCGCCCTGTTTGAGGCCGAGCCAGCGACCAACACGGCCAACGCCACGAACACGGCCAACGCTTCGTAGCCACAAGCCGCGTGCCAAAATCACCGCAACATGCATTGGGGCGGCTATGGCAATTAAATCGTGGGCAGTCGGGTGTGTGCTCGCCGCCACCACCATGGCGGCGCAGCCACTGACCCTGGGTAAGGAGCGAGGAGCCGCCTGGATCGGTCAAGCGCTGGAGCTCTCGGTGCCGGTGCAGTTGGATCCGGCAGAAACCGAGGTCTGTGCCCAGGCCGAGGTGTTCCACGCGGACAGCCGACAAGACCCAGCCCGCGTGCGCGTTACGCTGGAACCCGCAGGTGCAGCGGACGCCCGCACCCTGCGCATCTACTCCGCAAACCCCGTCGACGAACCGGTGGTCAGCGTGTACCTCAGCACAGGGTGCGTCCAAAAATCCACGCGCAAATACGTGCTGCTCGCAGATTTTCCCAACAGCCCGGTCGCGCCTGCTGTGCCTTTTGTCCCTGCAGTGCCTGCTGTGCCTTTTGTGCCTGAAGTGCCTGATGTGTCTTCCGCGCCTGCTACGTCGCCAGCGCCAGCAAGTACGGCCGGTGCACCAGCGCCAGCCGCAAGCAATCCTGAACGGGGCAAGAACGACGCCGCCCAGGCAAAAGTCCCAAAGGCCACCAAACCCAGCAACTCGGGCAAACCGCGGCTGCAACTGGACCCCATGGACACCTTGAGCGGACCGGCCAAATTGTCGGAGTCCGCGCCAAGCACGCCTGCGGCGCGCGACGCCGAACGGATTGCGCGCCTACAACAGGACGTGCGGGCCCTGCTGGAACAGGCTGCCAAAAACGAAGCAAGTTTGTTGGCCTTGCAAGTGCAACTCCTGCAGGCGCAAGCGCAGCCGGCCTGGGCCACAGGCTTGCTCTACGCCTTGGTCGCGCTCACGTTGGGCTGCGTGCTGGGCATTGCCTTGATGTGGTTGCGCGGCAACTCCCCACGCGGGTAAGGCCCGCTCCGGCGAAGCGCCGGCTGCGCTTCAACCGCTATCGCAGACCTGGTTTGCGACGCACCGCCGGTGATGCAGCTCCCGTGCCAGCGCGCGGTGGCAACCCGGTGTGTTGGGTAAGCATGCGGCCCGGTGCAGGTGCGGCGGCGCGTTGGGCAGGCGTGCTGTTTTTCTTGCGGGCCGACTGGTAACCGGCGCCGTCCAGCGGCTGGAAGGTGGGCACCAAGTGGTGCTTGCCGTTGCCAATCAGGTCCGCCCTGCCCATGGCCTTCAACGCCTCGCGCAGCAGCGGCCAGTTGGTGGCGTCGTGGTAGCGCAAAAACGCTTTGTGCAGGCGGCGGCGCTTTTCTCCACGCACGATGTCCACCGTCTCGCTGTCGCGGGTGATTTTTCGCAGCGGGTTTTTGTTGGAGTGGTACATGGCTGTGGCCGTGGCCATGGGGCTGGGGTAGAAGGTTTGCACCTGGTCGGCACGAAAACCATTCTTCTTGAGCCACACCGCCAAGTTCATCATGTCCTCGTCGGTAGTGCCGGGGTGCGCTGCGATGAAGTAGGGAATCAGGTACTGCTTTTTGCCCACCTCGGCCGAGAACTTGTCAAACAGCTGCTTGAACTTGTCGTAAGAGCCAATGCCGGGCTTCATCATTTTGGAAAGCGGCCCGGCCTCGGTGTGCTCTGGGGCGATCTTGAGGTAGCCGCCGACGTGGTGTTGCACCAGCTCTTTGACGTATTCCGGGCTGGTGACTGCCAGGTCGTAACGCAGGCCCGAGCCGATCAAAATCTTTTTGATGCCCTTGAGCGCGCGGCCCCGGCGGTACATGCGAATCAGCGGACCGTGGTCCGTGGTCAGGTTGGGGCAAATGCCGGGGTAAACGCAGCTCGGCTTGCGGCAGGCCGCCTCGATCTCGGGGCTGCGGCAGCCCAGGCGGTACATGTTGGCCGTTGGCCCGCCCAGGTCGGAGATGGTGCCGGTGAAACCTTTGACCTTGTCGCGGATGTCCTCAATTTCCTGGATGACCGAGTCCTCCGAGCGGCTTTGGATGATGCGGCCTTCGTGTTCGGTGATCGAGCAAAACGTGCAGCCACCAAAGCAGCCGCGCATGATGTTGACGCTAAAGCGAATCATCTCCCACGCGGGGATTTTGGTGGCACCGTCGTGGCTGCCGTTCTCGTCGGCGTAGCTGGGGTGCGGACTGCGGGCGTAGGGCAGTCCAAACACCAAATCCATCTCTGCGGTGGTCAAAGGAATGGGCGGAGGCGTGATCCACACATCGCGGGCGGTGGCGCCCTCGCCGTGGGCCTGCACCAGTGCGCGGGCGTTGCCGGGGTTGGTCTCCAAATGCAGCACCCGGTTGGCGTGCGCGTACAGCACCGGGTCGCTTTTGACCTGCTCGTAGCTGGGCAGGCGGATGACCGAGCGTGCGCGCGGCGGCACCTTGATTTTTCCTTTGGCGGCAAGCGCCGGGTTGGGCACAAAGGTGAGTGGCTGCACCGAAGGTGGGTTGGACTTTGCAGGCGTGTTGAGCGTGGAAGGTGCGCTTGCCGCCGTCTGCGGCGCGGTACCACCGGCTGCGCGCGCCGCCGTGGCCGCGCTTGCGGTCGCCATGGCCGCCTGCGCCACCGCCTCGGCCTCGTCCTCGCGGGCGCAGGTGGCGCCTTGCTCGGCTGCCTGCTGGCTGGTGGTCATGTAGGGGTTGACGTGGGCCTCAACCCGGCCGGGGGTGTCTACGCTGGTGGAGTCGATCTCGAACCAACCTTGCTCGCTGCCGTCGCCCTGCCACTGCACACTGGTGTCGTCGGGCCGGCGCACGAAAGCGGTGCCGCGCACGTCGGTGATGTGCGCCACCGGCTCCTTGGCCGCCAGCCGGTGGGCGATTTCCACAATGGCGCGTTCGGCGTTGCCGTAGAGCAGCAGATCGCACTTGGCGTCCACCACGATAGAGCGTCGCACCTTGTCGCTCCAGTAGTCATAGTGGGCAATGCGGCGCAGGCTGCCTTCGATGCCGCCCAGCACGATGGGCACGTCTTTGAAGGCTTCGCGGCAGCGCTGGCTGTACACAATGGCCGCGCGGTCGGGCCGCTTGCCGCCCACATCGCCGGGGGTGTAGGCGTCGTCGCTGCGGATTTTTCTGTCCGCCGTGTAGCGGTTGATCATCGAATCCATGTTGCCCGAGGTCACGCCCCAAAACAGATTGGGCTTGCCCAGCACCTTGAAGGGCTCTGCGCTGTGCCATTCGGGCTGGGCGATGATGCCCACCCGAAAGCCTTGGGCTTCGAGCATGCGGCCGATGACGGCCATGCCGAAACTGGGGTGGTCCACATAGGCGTCGCCGGTCACGAGCACGATGTCGCAGCTGTCCCACCCCAAGCTGTCCATCTCAGCGCGGCTCATCGGCAGAAAAGGTGCGGTGCCAAAACGTGCCGCCCAGTACTTGCGGTAGCTGGACAGGGGCTTTGCAGCGCGCGCAAAAAAAGACACGTCGACAGGGGCGTTCATAAGCAGGGCCGGGAGTTTGCGCCGCATTTTAGGTGGCGGCCCCAGCCTGCACGACCCGCTGGGTCAATACCCACCGGCCTACCAGAGGCTGCCCCAGACGGTCCGGTCGTTGCACACCAGGGTACGGTCGCTGCGCCCACCGTAGAAACCCCAACACGGAACTTGGACCGGGCACCGAAATTGCGTGCATTGGCCCGTAGAATGTTTTTTTCGCTTTCATCAACCCCCCGCATGCACCGTTGCGGGGCTTTTAAGGAACCCGTATGAAAAAACTGCTGTTGGCAGTCGCCGTGACCACCCTGCTGGTGGCCTGTGGAAAAAAAGAAGAAGCACCCGCCCCCGCTCCCGTGGCTGCTGCGCCCGAGCCGGCTGCACTGAGGATCGCCATCGACCCCACCTACGAACCTTTCACCTTCAAGACGCCCGACGGCAAGCCCACCGGCTTTGATGTGGACATCGCCAACGCGGTGTGCGAGCAAATCAAGCGCAAGTGCGAGTTTGTAGAGCAAGTCTGGGACGGCATGATTCCCGGCCTCAACGCCAAGAAGTACGACGTCATCATCAGCTCCATGTCCATCACCGACGAGCGCATGAAGGAAGTCGACTTCTCCGACAAGTACTACAACACCCCCAGCCAGATCGTGCTCAAGAAGTCCATCAAGTTCACCGACCTGAACTCGCTCAAGGGCAAGAAGATCGGCGTTCTCAAGGGCAGCACCCAAGAAAAGTACGCCATGGGTGAACTCAAGCCCTTGGGCGCGATCATCAACTCCTACGAAGCGCAAGACCAGGTGTACCTGGACATCAAGTCAGGCCGTCTGGATGGCACCGTGGCTGACTACATGGAAGTCACCGCCGGTTTCCTGAGCAAGCCCGAAGGCGCCAACTACGGCTTTGTGGGTCCCCAGCTGAAAGATCCCAGCCTGTTTAAGTACTTTGGCTACGGCGCTGGCTTTGCACTGCGCAAGGGTGAAGACCAGCTCAAGGCCCAGTTGAACGATGCCATCAAGGCGATTCGCGCCAACGGCACCTACAAAACCATCAACGACAAGTACTTCGCCAAGTACAACCTCGACGTATACGGCGATTAACCGTCCTTAACCAAGCCCACAAGACAGCGTGCACACCCTGCGCGCTGTCTTTTTTGGGAACACAGGTTCTAGCCCATGAGCGCCTACTACGCATCCATCCTTGACGGGGCGGTGTTGACAGTAGGCGTTTCGCTTTCCGCCTTGCTGGTGGCGGTGGTGCTGGGCTTGCTTGGTGCCGCCGCCAAGCTATCGGGCAACCGGGTCTGGGTGGCGGTTGCGACGGTGTACACCACGGTCATTCGCGGGGTGCCAGAGTTGGTCGTGATGTTGCTGGTGTTTTACGGCGGCACCATTGGCATCAACCACTTGCTTGAGCAAATGGGCAGCCAGCGCACCATCGATATCAACCCCTTCCTGGCTGGCGTAATCACCATCGGATTCATTTACGGCGCCTACATGACGGAGACATTCCGTGGGGCCATTTTGTCGATCCCCAAAGGCCAAATGGAGGCCGCGTGGGCCTTCGGCATGGGCCGCGTGCAAGCATTTTTACGGATTACCGCGCCCCAAATGGTGCGCTACGCCCTGCCCGGCTTTACCAACAACTGGCTGGTTCTGATTAAGGCCACTGCGCTGGTCAGCCTGATCGGGCTGCAAGAGATGACCTACCTGGCCAAACAAGCCAGTGCAGCCACCCGTTCGCCCTTTGTTTTTTTCCTGTTCACCGCAGCCCTGTTCCTGCTCTACACCACCGTGTCTTTGGTGGTGCTTCGCAAGCTCAACGAGCGGTACAGCCTGGGTAGCAAACGGGCTGACTTGCGATGAAGTGGGACGTCATTTTTCTTCCAGAAAATCTGGAGCTTTACGGTACCGGCTTGCTCACCACCTTGGGTTTGCTGTTTTCATCCTTGTCCGTGGGCGCGGTGCTGGCCTTGGTGTGCGCGCTCTTGCTAACCGGCCCTTGGGCGCTGGCGCGCTGGGTGGTGAGCGGCTTTACCTATGTGATGCGCGGCACGCCACTGCTGCTGCAGGTCTACCTGATTTACTACGGACTGGGGCAGCTGGAGTGGATTCAGGCGCGCTGGGACGACGTGTGGCCCTGGACCCATTTCAAAGAGCCCTTCTTTTGCGCCTTGCTGGCGTTTAGCTTGAACACCGCCGCGTACACCGCAGAAATGCTGGCCGGCGCCATTCGCGAAACCAACGCCGGCGAGATCGAGGCGGCACAGGCTTTTGGCATGGGCCGGGTGCAGGTGCTCATCCACATTGTGTTGCCCAGTGCCCTGCGCCGCACCCTGCCCGCCTACAGCAACGAGGCCGTGATGATGCTGCAAAGCACCAGCCTGGCAAGCGCCGTGCCCAGCATGCTGGACCTCACTGCAGCAGCCAGCCGGGTGTACTCCGACTACTACCTGCCCTTTGAAGCCTACATTGCGGCAGCGGTGTTGTACTTGCTTGCATCGTTCTGCCTGATTGGCTTTTTCAGGCTAATGGAGCGCCGTTTCCTGGCCTACCTCGCGCCGCGCAAACAATAGCCTGCTCCACCCATGCAACGCAGCGACCACCCGCTCCTGAGCCCCAGCCTGGGCACCCAACGCAGCCTCAGCGCCTGGCATTTTGGGGTGGCAGGCCAAGGTCCAAAAATCTACATCCAAGCCAGCCTGCATGCCGAGGAACTGCCGGGCATGCTGACCGCATACCACCTGCGCAGCAAGCTAGAGGCGCTGGACGCAGCAGGCGCCATTGCAGGCGAGATCGTGCTGGTGCCACTGGCCAACCCCATCGGTCTGTCGCAGCGCCTGGACCACAAACCCATGGGCCGCTTCGAGCTCGACAGCTCAGAAAACTTCAACCGCCACTACCCCAATCTTTGCCAAGCCATTGCGCCGCAGGTGCTGCCCGCTTTGGGCTCCGATGCCGTAGCCAACGTGCGCACCGTGCGTACAGCGATTGGCAGGTACCTGCACCAGTGGCAGCCACAGACTGAGCTCCAAAGCCTGCGCAAAGCGCTGCTGCTACTGTCGTTTGATGCCGACATCGTGCTTGACCTGCACTGCGACTGTGAGGGTGTGTTGCACCTGTACTGCGAAGAGAGTTGCTGGCCCACCTTGGAGCCCCTGGCGTGCCTGCTGGGATGCCAAGCCGTCTTGCTGGCCAAGGACTCGGGCGGCGGACCGTTCGACGAATGCCTGTCCGGCGTGTGGTGGCAACTGGCGCAGGCCGTGGCTTCGGCGGGCGCCGACCACCCGCTGCCACAGGGCTGCTGCAGCACCACCATTGAGTTGCGCGGCGAGACCGATGTCACCCACGCCCATGCGCAGCACGATGCAGACGCCATCCTCGCCTACCTACGCACCGTGGGTGCGGTGCGCGGCACAGCGGCGGCGGCGCCCTGCCCGGCGTTGCCGTGCCAAGCGACACCGCTGGCCGGGTCCCAAACGCTGCGTGCGCCTTCGCCAGGTCTGCTGGTGTTCGCAGCAGACGTGGGCCAGCGCTTGCGTGCGGGAGACTTGGTCGCCGAGGTAATCGACCCGCTGGCAAACACGGCACTGCGGGTGCTTGCCGAGGTTGACGGTGTTTTTTACGCGCGCATCCGCGACCGCTATGTCACCGCCGGTTGCGAGATCGGCAAGATCGCCGGCGCAGTTCCTTTTCGCACCGGGCACTTGCTGGGCAACTAAGGCGATGCACTTACGCCATTGAAGCAACACACCATGACCCCAACGACACCCAAACTCCTGGTCGAAAACATCCACAAACGCTTTGGCGACAACGAGGTGCTCAAAGGCGTATCGCTGTCGGCGCACGCGGGCGATGTCATCAGCATCATCGGCAGCTCCGGGTCGGGCAAGAGCACCTTTCTGCGCTGCATCAACCTGTTGGAGAAGCCACACCAAGGGCGCATCCAGGTGGCGGGCCAGGACCTCAAACTAGTCGCCGCAAAGACCGGTGAACTGCAAGCCGCCGACCCCAAGCAGTTGCAGCAGCTGCGAACCAAGCTGGCCATGGTGTTCCAGCACTTCAACCTGTGGGCCCACATGACGGTGATCCAAAACATCATCGAAACGCCGGTGCGCGTCTTGGGCATTCCCAAAGACCAGGCCGTAGAGACCGCCAGAAAGTACCTCAACAAGGTGGGGCTCTCTGGGGTGGAAGACCGCTACCCCGCGCACCTCAGCGGCGGCCAGCAACAGCGTGTAGCAATTGCGCGAGCGTTGGCGGTGGAGCCGGAGGTCATGCTGTTTGACGAGCCCACCAGTGCGCTGGATCCCGAACTGGTTTCGGAGGTGTTGAAGGTCATGAAAAACCTGGCGCAAGAAGGGCGCACCATGGTGGTCGTGACCCACGAAATGGGCTTCGCCCGCGAGGTGGCCAACCACCTGATGTTTCTGCACAAGGGACTGGTGGAAGAGCAAGGCAAACCCGCCGAGGTGCTGGCCAACCCCAAGAGCGAGCGCTTGGCGCAGTTCCTCTCGGGCAGTCTCAAGTAGCGTACCCCTGTGCGCCGCCTGAACCGCTTGATACCCGCTTGCCCCATGCAGATGGTGCCCACACACAGCGGCTTGGCGCGTTGATGCAACCGCGCTCACTGGCCGATCTGTTCTGGTCCTTTTCGGTGCTGGCGCTGCAGGGGTTTGGCGGCGTGCTTGCCGTGGTGCAGCGCGAACTGGTGGAGCGCAAACAGTGGCTCACCAAAGAGCAGTTCATCGAGGACTGGGCAGTCGCGCAAATCTTGCCTGGCCCCAATGTGGTCAATCTGTCGCTTGTGATCGGCGACCGCTATTTCGGCTTCAAAGGTGCGATGGTTGCCGTCGCTGGCATGCTGACCTTTCCCTTGCTCATCGTGCTGGCGGTTGCAGTGGCCTTCGCTGGGGTGGCGGACATGCCCCAAGCGCAAGGCGCGCTGCGCGGAATGGGCGCAGTGGCGGCCGGGCTGATTACCGCCACCGGGTTGAAGCTGCTGTCTGCGCTCAAACACAACCCCATGGGACAGGCGGTGTGCGCGGTGTTTGCGTTGTTAACCTTTGCTGCGGTGGCATGGCTGCGTGTGCCCTTGGTTTGGGTGCTGTTGGTCGTGGGCGGCAGCGCCTGCATATGGACCTACCGAAAAATTCCTGAGGCAAGACAGGGTACGCCATGACGATCGCCCTGCTGCCGGCCGATTGGCTCAACCTGTTTGTCCATTTTTTGGCCCTGTCCTTGTTGTCGGTCGGCGGTGCCATTACCACCGCGCCAGAGATGCACCGCTACCTCGTGGAGCAGCGCCAGTGGCTCACTGACGGCCAGTTCACCTCCGGAATTGCCCTGGCACAAGCCGCGCCTGGGCCCAACGTCTTGTTTGTTGCGCTGATGGGGTGGAACGTGGGTGTCAATGCAGCAGGCGGCATGCAAGTCGGCTGGCATGCTTGGTCGCTCGGCCTGTTTGGCGTGCTGTTGTCTATGGTGGGCATCTTGCTGCCCAGCACCACGCTGACCTATTCCTTGGCCCGCTGGGGCCACCGCAACCGCGAACGCCGCGCAGTACGCGCCTTCAAGCAGGGGATGGCACCCATCGTCATCGCCCTGCTGGGTGCGACGGGCTGGATTCTGGCGTCAGCACATGGCAGCCCGCTTGAAAACTGGCGCCTGTGGTTGGTCACGGCGGTGGTAAGCCTTGTGGTGTGGCAAACCCGCATCCACCTGCTGTGGCTGCTGGCCGCTGGTGGCGCGCTGGGCTGGGTCGGCTGGATCTAGCCTCAGCGCGCCTGCCGTTGGCGCAGCGCCTCGTACAGGCACACGCCACTGGCGACGGACACATTGAGGCTCTCGACCGCGCCACACATCGGAATGTGTACCAGCGCATCGCAGGTTTTGGCCGTGAGTTGCCGCATGCCCTCGCCCTCTGCGCCCAACACCAAGGCAACGGCGCCCTTGAGGTCAGCCTGGTACACCGACTGCGGCGCGCTGCCACTGGTGCCGATGACCCAAATGTTGCGCTCCTTGAGTTCGTTGAGGGTGCGCGCCAAATTGGTCACCATGAAATAGGGCACGGTGTCGGCCGCACCGCTGGCGACCTTGGCCACCGTTGCGTTGATGCCAGCCGCATGGTCCTTGGGCGCGATAACTGCATGTGCGCCCACGCCATCGGCAACACGCAGGCAGGCACCGAGGTTGTGGGGGTCGGTCACGCCATCGAGCACCAAGAGCAAAGGCGGTGTGCGCTCCTGCGGTGGCAGCGCGGCGTTGCGCGCCTCCAGGTCTTCCAGGAGTTCGTCCAGGGAGGTACGCACCGCCACCGCCTGCACCCGCGCTGCGACGCCTTGGTGGGCGTGGCTGCCGGCCAGCTTGGACAAACGCAGGCCGTCGGCCTCGACCAGCTTCACACCGTACTGCGCCACCTTTTCCAAAAAGCTGCGCATGCGCGTATCCCTGCGGGTGGGCTCGAAGTAGATCTCTAAGATGGACTGGGGCGCCGTTTTAAGGCGCACGCCCACCGCATGGAAACCGAACAAAACTTTGGGAGACGACATGCGGCGATTATCGTGGCTGCGCCGCGCCGACCCTCACTGCGCCAAGCGCCCAGCTTCGATGGTGATGCGGCGGTCGCAGCGCGCTGCGATGGAACGGTCGTGGGTCACCAAGACCAGCGTGGTGCCTTGCTCGCGGTTGAGCGCGAACATCAGTTCCATGATGGTTTCCCCCGTGGCGAAATCGAGGCTGCCAGTGGGCTCGTCGGCCAGCAGCACCGCAGGCTGCACCACAAAGGCCCGCGCCAGCGCAACCCGCTGTTGCTCGCCGCCCGACAGGACCTTGGGGTAGGCATGCAGGCGCTGGGACAAACCAACGCGTGACAGCATCTCGGTGGCGGCTTTGCGGGCGTCCTTGCGCTTGTCCAACTCCAACGGGAGCATCACATTCTCCAGCGCAGTCAAGTTGCCCAACAGCTGAAAGCTTTGGAAGACAAAGCCCACCTGGTGGGCACGCAATGCGGCGCGTGCGTCTTCGTCAATGGCAAAAAGGTCTTGCCCGGCGAGCCGCACCGTGCCGCTGGTAGGTGTGTCCAGCCCAGCGATGATGGACAGCAAGGTGCTTTTACCCGAACCCGAGGCACCCACAATGGCGGCGGTCTCGCGGGCTTTGAGTGCAAAATCGATGTCGCGCAGGATCTCTAACGTGCCGGTGGAATCGGTCACTGCTTTGCACACATGCTCAACGGAAATAATTGAATCTGACATGAATCTCTCAATGGTTCGGCGCTACTGTACCGCGCTGGTTTTGGGTCTCTCGTTCGCAGGGGCTTGCGTGGCGCAGGCGCCGGTTGCTGGCGGTGCCAACGTCCCGGCTTCCGCACGGGCCTCTGCGGTCATTGTGGTGCTGGGCGACTCGCTCAGTGCCGAGTATGGCCTGCAACGTGGCACGGGCTGGGTGGCGTTGTTGGAGCGCAGGCTGGCGGCCCAAAAGATCAGCGCCACGGTGGTCAACGCCAGCATCAGCGGCGACACCACCTCCGGTGGGCGCAGCCGCCTCCCCGCCCTGTTGGCACAACACCGGCCCACGCTGGTGGTCATCGAGCTGGGAGGCAACGATGCATTGCGCGGATTGCCCCTGTCGATGACTCGGGACAACCTCAGTGCCATGACGCAGATGGCGCAACAAGCCGGCGCCAAGGTCTTGTTGGCTGGCATGCAACTGCCGCCCAACTACGGCCAGCGCTACGGGCAAGACTTCTTCAACACCTTCGCCCAAGTCGCCAAAGACCATCGGGCGGCCCTGGTGCCCTTCTTCCTCAAGGGTGTGGCAGACGGCCCCAATCCGACAGCGCTGTTTCAGGCAGACCGCATCCACCCCAGTGAGGCGGCGCACCCCATCATCCTGGAGACCATGTGGCCGGCCATTCGAAAGCTGTTGCCATGAAGCGCAAGCAAACGCGGTGGTCGTGGTTATGGGGCTGAATCTGGTTGCGGCCGACGAGGCCATTGGTCGGCTGGCGGAGTTTGACACCGTCATCGACGCCCGCAGTGAAGGCGAGTACGCGCTGGACCACATTCCGCTGGCCGTGAACTGGCCCACACTGCGCGACGACGAGCGCAAAGCGATTGGCACGCTGTACAAGCAGGTGAACCCATTTGAGGCCAAAAAACGGGGCGCGGCGATTGCAGCGCGCAACATCGCAGCGCACATTGAACGCGAGCTTCTGGACACTGCGCGGGACTGGAAACCCTTGGCCTATTGCTGGCGCGGCGGCAAACGCAGCGGCGCGCTGGCGCTCATACTGGACCAAATCGGCTTTCGCGTCACGCTGCTGGAAGGCGGATACAAAGCGTTCCGCGCAGCCGTGGTGGCCGACATTCCACGGCAGGTGCAGCGGCTGAACTTTCAGGTTGTTTGCGGCACCACAGGCTCGGGCAAGACCCGTCTGCTGCAGGCACTGGCCGCACACGGCGCGCAGGTGCTCGACCTTGAAGCGCTGGCGGGGCACCGCAGCTCGGTGCTCGGCGCCATACCGGGCGTGGAGCAGCCCAGCCAAAAGCACTTTGATACCCTGATCTGGTCGCAGCTCATGCGATTTAGCGCCGAACGGCCGGTGTACTTGGAGAGCGAAAGCAAAAAGGTCGGCAACGTGGCGCTGCCCAGCGCCTTGGTCGACCGCATGCGCGCCAGCCCCTGCCTGCAGCTCACGCTGCCAGAAAGTGAGCGGGTGGCGCTGCTGCTAGAAGACTACGACAGCCTTGCAAAAGACCCGGCGTTGTTTTGCGAACGGCTCGACTTGCTCAAGGAGTTCAGGGGCAAAGAGGTGGTCAACGCCTGGAAAGACCAGGTCATGCAGGGCAACTTGGCGCCGGTCGTACAAGACCTGTTGACCGCGCATTACGACCCGGTCTACCTCCAGTCCATCCAACGCAACTTTGTGCACTTCCCGCACGCACCAACTCTCACACCGCGGGACCGCAGCATGGCGTCTATGGAGGCGCTGGCTACCCGCTTGCTAAAGGGCTCGGTCGGCGTTTGATTCCAAGCGCAGCGCCCCTGCCCTTTGGGTGCGGGCTGTGTGATGGCGGGGCGGCAATGCTTGTAATTCAATCCACTGCTGAAGGCGTGCGGTGCGCCGCCTCTGCTGCAACCGCCGCTGCCGGATGGCAGTGGGAGTTTTTTCCAGCAGTCAGCCGTTTGGTGTGCCTGTTTCGCCGGCAGGCGGTGTGTCAGGGCTCGGACTGGCGAGTGGTCCACCGGGGTTGGACTCGTCGAGTTTTCGCTCCGCTTTGCTCTTGAGTTTTTCTTCTTTTTTCTTCTTCTTCGCCAGTTCTTTCTGGCGCTTCTCGTAACCGTAGTTGGGTGTAGCCAAGGTGTGCTTTCGTTATGTCAGTGGACTGTACCATCTTGATTCCATTGGACCGCTGCCCGGTAGCCGTGCCAGCTGGCGTGCCCCAGCACCGGCCCAACCACAAGCAGGCCAACACCCCATGGCAAGAGCAAAGCGGCAGCCACCAGAGCCGTGATCAGCATGCCCCACACCAGCATGGCAAGGGTGTTGTGAAAGACCACCTCAATGCTGGTAATGGCAGCCGATACCGCGTCGGTGCCCCGGTCCAAGATCATCGGGATGGACACCACCGCAATAGAAAACACCACCGCAGCAAATGCAGCCCCCACCACCACATAGGCGGCTACAAACTCCAGGTTTTCAGGATTGAAGATGGCTTCCACCACGCCCGTAGTGGAGGGCATGCCCGTGTTGAAAAACACCGCAAACACCACCAAAGACGCCCGCCCCCACAGCAGCTCCAAAACAATGAGGACCAACACCAGCATCCCCATGCTGCGCACGTGCCCCGCCCAGCAAGTCATGCAAGCGCCCAGATCGGGCACCAAACCCAACTCCCTGCGTCGGCTTACCTCGTAGAGCCCCATCGCCAAAAACGGGCCCAGCAGCAAGCAGCCCGACGCTATCGACATGGTGTACTCGGGGCTGGCACGGAACACAGCGCCCAGCACCAGCGCCATCACCCAAAACGCCAGGCCGAAAAAGCCGCTGATGCCAGGGTGCGCCGCCATGTCGCGCCAACCTCGCACCAACCAACGCAACGGGTCCGTCAGGGCGAGCGTGCGAATGGCATAGCGCCGTGGCGGACTGGGCGGCGGCACATACGGGGGAGGCGACTCAAACTCGGGCAACGAGGTCATGCCGCGAGCCTACACCCGGCGTGGGCAGCATCAAATGGTGGAAAACACCGACGGCGTGCGCAGCTGGCGATCAGCGCAGCACGCGCAATGCCTGGGCGATGTCTGCCTGCAGGTCTGGCACTGCCTCCAGCCCAATGGAGAAACGCACCACCGTGCCGCGCGCGAGGTGCGCAGGCCAGGCCGAGCGCATGCCGCGCAAATCGTAGGGCACCACCAGGCTGATCGGGCCACCCCAGCTGTAGCCCAGCTTGAAGAGCCGCAGCGCGTCGCAAAACGCGTCCGTTTGGTCTTGGGTAAAGCGCGGGTCCAGCACCACACTGAACAATCCCGCCGCACCGCCGATACCGTTTTGACAGATGTCGCGCCAGTGCGCATGGCCGGGCGAGTCAGCCAGCGCCGGATGCAGCACTTGCACGAACTCCGGCTGCGTCAACGCCCATTGCGCCAGGCTTCGGGTGGCTTCGTCGTGCGCCCGGTAGCGCAGGGCAATGCTGGGCAAGGCCCGCAGCACGGCCTCGGCATCGTTGGCGCCCACACCCAGGCCAAGCCGCATGTGGGTGAGCTTGATGCGCAGGGCCAGGTCGGCGTCACGGGTCATGACGCTGCCCATCAACACATCGCCACCACCGCTGGGGTACTTGGTAAGCGCGTGCGCAGTGATGTCAACCGCGATGGCGGGCTGCGCGCCCGGCACCAAGTCGAACGGCTGGAACGCCAGGCCCGCACCCCAGGTGTTGTCGAGGGCGGTAAGCACCCGGCGCCGCTGGCAGATGCGCACCAAGCCCACCAGATCGGGGAACTCTAAAGTGACCGACCCCGCAGCCTCCAGCCAAACCAGCTTGGTGCGGCTCGAGATCTGGGCCTCCAGATCCTGCGGGTCCATCGGGTCGTAGTACTGGTGGGTGATGCCCCAAGCCAGCAGTTCGGCCTCGGCCAGCGCCTTGTTCGGCCCGTACGCGTTGTCGGGGATGAGTACCTCGTCGCCCGCTTTGAGCAAGGACAAACACACGGTGGCCACTGCGGCGAGCCCGCTGGGAACCAGCACGCAATGCAGCCCGCCTTCGAGCGCGCAAAGACGCTCTTCTAAGGTGTAGGTGGTGGGCGTGCCGTGCAGGCCGTAGGTGTAGGCCGACTTGTCTTTCCACTCGCGGCTGCGCATTGCAGCGACGCTGGGAAAAAACACCGTAGAGGCCTTAAAAACACCGGGCTGGGGAGCGCAGAACCCCTCGGGCGGTGTGTAGCCGTGGTGGATTAAGCCGGTGATCGCGTCTGCCATACCGCGCGGCCTAAACGCTCCACTTTTCGATGAGCTGCTGAGGGCGCAGCGCGTCGTAGCCCTCAAACGGCTGGTGAATCCAGGGGTTGGTGGGCAAAAACTCGACCGAGTAATCGGGGTTGAACGTCGACAACGCCTTGGTCCAGATGACCGCGCTGCGCAACTCGGTGATGGGCGGGTACTCATTTACCAGTTGCGCGACCACCGCTTGGAGGGTGTGCCCCGAGTCAGCCAAGTCATCGACCAGCAAGACGCGCCCGGCGATCTCGCCCTTGGGCGTCGTAATGAAGCGCGCGATGTCGAGCTTGCCTTGCACCGTTCCCGCATCCGAACGGTAGGAGCTGGTGGACATGATGGCCAAAGGCTTGTCGAACACGCGCGACAAAATGTCTCCCGGCCGCAGGCCACCGCGGGCCAGGCACAAGATGGTGTCGAACTCCCAACCCGATTGAAAAACTTTGATGGCGAGTTTTTCGATCAGGTTGTGGTACTCGTCGTAACTGACGTAAAGGTGTTTGCCGTCTTCAGTCAACATGGGGCTGGGTCCTTGATTTAATCTGGCAGGTAGGGGTGGCGCATCATAATGGTGTGGTCCCGGTCGGGGCTGGTGGAGACCATGTGGATCGGTACACCTGTGACCTGCTCAATGCGTTGCAAATACAAGCGCGCATTGACTGGCAAAGCGTCCAACTGCGTCACACCGACCGTGCTGTCGCTCCAGCCTGGCATCACCTCATAGATCGGCATGCAACGCTCAATGTCGTCTGCGCCCATGGGCAAAATGTCTACGCGTTGGCCGTCCATCTCGTAACCGATGCACAGCTTGAGTTCGGCAAGCCCGTCCAGCACGTCGAGCTTGGTGATGCACAAACCCGACAGACCATTGACCTGCGCCGAGCGCTTGAGCAAGGCGGCATCGAACCAGCCGCAACGGCGCGAGCGCCCTGTGGTAACGCCCTTTTCCGCGCCGATGGTGCTCATGTGATAACCCGGCGTGCCAGGTGTTTGCCAGTCCAGCTCGGTCGGAAATGGCCCCCCACCGACACGGGTGCAGTACGCCTTGGTAATGCCCAACACGTAATGCAGCATGCCCGGACCCACGCCCGCACCCGCTGCGGCATTGCCGGCCACACAGTTGCTAGATGTGACGTATGGGTAGGTGCCATGGTCCACGTCCAGCAAGGTGCCTTGTGCCCCCTCAAAAAGCAGGTTGGCGCCCGCCCGGTGGGCCTCGTTGAGCTCGCGTGAGACGTCGGCGGTCATGGGCTTTAGCAGCTGAGCGTGCTCCATGGCCTGCGCGAACACTGGCTCAAACAGCACCCGGCCATCGGCCATGTAGGGTTTGAGGGACTCGCCAAAGTCCAAGGTCTGCGAGCCCAAGTAGGTGGTGAGCACATGGTTGTGCAAGTCCAACAGCTCCCGCAATTTCTGCGCAAAGCGTTCGGGGTGCATCAGGTCCTGCACCCGCAGTGCGCGGCGCGCAATTTTGTCTTCGTAGGCTGGCCCGATGCCGCGCCCGGTGGTGCCGATCTTGGCCGAACCACCCTTTTCCCGCGCCAACTCCCGCGCCAAATCGAGTGCGACATGGAAAGGCAAAATCAGTGGGCAGGCCTCGCTCACCCGCAGGCGGGATCGCACCTCCACACCGGCCTTCTCCAGACCCGCAATCTCTTCAAACAATTTCCCCGCCGACAGCACCACCCCGTTGCCGATGTAGCAGCGCACACCGGCCCGCATGATGCCGCTGGGAATGAGGTGCAAGGCGGTCTTCACACCGTTGATCACCAAGGTGTGCCCCGCGTTGTGACCACCTTGAAAACGCACCACACCTTGGGCGCTCTCAGTGAGCCAATCCACCAACTTTCCTTTGCCCTCGTCGCCCCATTGGGTGCCGACCACGACAACGTTACGGCCTTTTGTTTTGTTCATCGCACAGAGTTCTTAAACAGCTTGCACAACCCAAACTCCAGCGCGCTGCACCAACTCGCGGTCGCAGTGGAATTCATCAACTTCATTTTCGTGCCCAGGCAGGACGCAGACCACCGTTTCGCCCCGCAGGCGCAAACCGGCAATCGCGGCGCGCAAATCGGCCGCCTCGCCCCAAGGCGCTCGAATGGCCGGGTGCAAGGGGCTGGGCGCCATGGCGGCGGCCAGCATCTTCACGTCCAGGCTGAAACCCACGGCGGGCCGGGTACGACCAAACACGGAGCCCACCGCGTCGTAACGACCACCGCGCGCGAGGGCGTCGTTGGAGCGGCTTGAAAAAATAGAGAAACGCACACCGGTGTAGTACGCGTAGCCACGGGAGTCCGACAAATCGAAGCCCACCCGCGCCGCGTCGAGGTGGCCTGCCAACCAACGCAGACTCTCGATGGATTGGGATACCGCGGGCAGCTTGGGCAAGACAGCCAGTGCCTCATCGAGCACGCTGGCATCGCCGTACAACTGTGGCAACAGCGCCAGCGCCTTGGCCACCTCGGGCGGTAGGTTGCGCGTCAAAGTGCGCAGCTCTGCGCCATCTTTGGCGGCCAACGCCGCCTGGATTTGTGCCTGCAAATCAGCGGCCACTGCACCGGCCTGAAACAGCGCGCCTACCAAGCGCGCATTGGCCAGATCCACCGTGACAGGGCCGGTGTTGACGGTTGCAAACAGGTCCAGTGCCAGGGTGAGGATTTCGAGATCGGCCTCCAGCCCTGCGTGGCCATAAATCTCGGCGCCAAACTGCAGCGGCTCACGCGTGGCATGCAGTGAACTCGGGCGGGTGTGCAGCACCGGGCCGCAGTAGCACAAACGGGCCACACCGCGGCGGTTCAGCAAATGGGCATCAATGCGGGCGACTTGCGGCGTGGTGTCGGCGCGCAAACCCATGGTGCGGCCTGATAGCTGGTCCACCAGTTTGAAGGTCTGCAAGTCCAGCGCCTTGCCCGTGCCCGATAGCAAAGACTCAAGGTGCTCTAGCAGAGGCGGCGAAACCAGCTCATAGCCATAGCACCGGGCCATGTCCAGCAGGGTTCGGCGAGTTTCTTCGATGTGGCGGGCCTCGGAAGGCAGCACATCGGCAATGTGATCCGGCAGGACCCAAGCAGACATGAAGTAGTGGGGGCTGTAAAAACCGACGATTTTACCGGCCCGGCCGGGCCAATTTGGTCAAGCAGACCACCAAATAATGGCCAAACCCACCGCCACCACAAAGATCGCAAAAAACCGAATCTGCCCGTCAGAGAGTTGCAAGAGCTGCACCAAGCGCTTGCGCCAGAGCGCTGGCGCAAGCAACGGGAAGATACCCTCTATCAGCAGCGCGATTGCCACTGCCAGGCAGAGCGTGCTTCCGTCCAAAAGAGGCTACACGCTTACTTTCTGGGTGCGGCGGCACCAGCACCTGTGCCACCGCTGCGGAAGGTCTTGAAGAACTCGCTTCCAGCGGGGTCTAGGACCATCACGTCGCTCTTGCTGCTGAAGCTGGCTTTGTAGGCGTCGAGACTTCGGTAGAACTGCGCGAACTGGGGGTCACGGCCAAACGCCTCGGCGTAAATGCGGGCAGCCTGGGCGTCGCCCTCGCCCTTGACCTTTTGTGCGTCGCGGTAGGCGTTGGCAATCGTCACTTCGCGTTGGCGGTCGGCATCGGCACGGATCTTTTCGCCTTCGGCAGCACCTGTGGAACGCAGCTCATTGGCAACCCGCTTGCGCTCGGCTTCCATGCGGCGGTAGACGGATTCGGTGATAGCCTCAACATAGTCCACCCGCGTGATGCGCACGTCTACCACATCGACACCCCATGGCTTGGCACCACGAACCTTGTCCAGCACTTCGGCTTTCACGTCGGCCATCAACGCTTCGCGCTTGGCCGAAAGCAGCTCTTTCACAGTGCGCTTGTTTATCTCCTCCTGGAATGCATTGCGCACCACGCGATTGAGCTGGCTCGCTCCGGCACTCTCGTTTTGTCCGACGTTGCGGATGTACTCCGAGGGTTCGGAAATGCGCCAGCGAACGTACCAGTCAATGACGACCCGTTGTTTTTCAGCGGTCAGCATGGGCTCTGCGTCGGTGCTGTCCAAAGTCAGGAGCCGCTTGTCGATATACGACACATTTTGGAATGGCGGTGGGAGCTTGAAGTTCAGGCCCGGCTCAGTGATCACTTCCTTGATCTGGCCAAGCGCGTACACCACGCCAAACTGCCGTTGATCGACAACGAACAAAGTGGAGCTTCCCAGGGCGATCAGCGCCAACAAGCCCGTCAAAAAAAATCCAATGCGGTTCATGTGGTGCTCCTACCGTGTTTCACGTTCACGGGTCCGGGCGGCGTCCCTGCTACGGGGATCCGCCGCGTTGCCGGTCAGAGGTTGTGCCGGAATCA
Source organism: Rhodoferax sp. (assembly GCA_044346035.1). Classification (GTDB taxonomy): domain Bacteria; phylum Pseudomonadota; class Gammaproteobacteria; order Burkholderiales; family Burkholderiaceae_C; genus Allorhodoferax. Next base: position 49,328 of record JBIIZY010000004.1, read on the forward strand.
CCGTGGTGCCTGGCATCGAAGGGACGGACGCATCGGCCTGGGGCGCGCCATTCATTTGAAGAATTTTTTCCAACGGCAGGTACAGCAAGCTGGAACCTTGTCGGGATTCGACCAGCACCTTGGTGACATTGGTGTAGATCTGTTGCATGGCATCCAAGTACATGCGGTCACGGGTCACTTGGGGAGCCTTTTGGTATTCGGCTAGCACCGAGCGGAAGCGCTGTGCATCACCCTGCGCCTGGGCAACCACGCGGGACTTGTACGCATCGGCCTCTTGTTGCAGGCGGGAAGCAGAACCAACGGCACGCGGAATCACATCGTTAGCATACGCCTGGGCCTCGTTCTTGGCGCGCTCGCGCTCTTGGCCGGCCTTGAGTACATCGTCAAATGCGGCCTGAACTTGCTCAGGCGGGCGCACGCCTCCTTGTTGCAAGTTGATGCCAACGACCTCCACGCCGACTTTGTAGCGGTCCAAAATGGTTTGCATCAAGTCGCGCACCTGGGGCGCGATCTGATCACGGTCTTCGGAGAGCGCGGCGTCCATGTTCATGCGACCCACCACCTCGCGCACCGCGGTCTCAGCAGCTTGTACTACCGCCTCGCCAGGATTTTTGCTCTCGAACAAGAAAGCGCGTGCATCGTTGAGTCGGTATTGCACGGCAAACTTGATGTCCACGATGTTCTCATCCTGCGTAAGCATGGCGGACTCTCGCAATCCGGTGGCTTTCATGACGGTATCGCGACCCACATCGACGGAGCGAATCTGTGTGACGAACACCAACTCATGCCGCTGAATCGGGTACGGCAGGCGCCAATTGAAACCCGCACTGACCGTGGAGTGGTACCGGCCGAACTGGGTGATGACCGCCTGCTGGCCTTCTTGCACGATGAAGAAGCCCGTGCCCAACCAAATCAAGGCCGCCACACCGGCTACCAAACCCATGCCAAGCCCGGCGTTTTTCATGTCGGGCTGGAAGCCTTTGGGTCCACCTGATCCAGGTGGCCGGGAGCCGCCGAACATGCCAGACAACTTGCGGTTGAAATCACGCCACAACTCATCGAGGTCGGGTGGGCCCGCATTGGCGCCACCACGGCGACCGGATGCAGGGCCGTGGTTGTGATGCGGCTGCCGTGGAGGCTGGTTGTTGTCGGCCGGGTCTTCGTTGGGCTTGTCGGAACCCGCATTGGGATCATCGCCCCGACCCCAGCGTGAGTCGTTGAGGTTGAACATCCTCCCCACGGCGGAGCGCACCGGCCGCCAGTTAAATTTCAACGCATTGGTTCTCATAAATTAGCTTCTCATGGCTGAAGGGGCGATTGTGCCCAAGTCGGTCTCGGCCCCGAGTGGGTCGGGGTTACTTGGCGCAGGATCAGGTGCTGACACCAGGTGCAGTACGCGCGTTGCCAGTTCGGAGCGCAACAGGCCCAAGCCCTCGCCGGTCGCTGCACTGACGAAGACCCGGCGCGTTTGTACACCATCAATCTCGTAGAAGTCGGTCGGCCTGGCCGGACGGGTCTGGTCAGACAGCGCATCGGCCTTGTTGAAAACCAAAACTTGAGGAACCTCGGCGGCTCCAATCTCGTGTAGCACCCGTTGCACTTCCTTGATCTGCTCGGGGTAGGCGGGGTTGGATGCGTCCACCACATGGAGCAGCAAATCGGCGTCAATTGCTTCTTGCAGTGTGGCCTGGAACGCATCGATCAAACCGTGGGGCAAATCCCGGATAAAGCCCACCGTGTCCGAGAGCGAAACGCTACGCCCGGCATCACCCAGGTACAGCTGGCGCGTGGTGGTGTCCAGGGTAGCAAACAGCTGATCGGCCGCGTAGGCGCGGGCTTTCACCAACGCGTTGAACAAGGTCGACTTGCCCGCATTGGTGTAGCCAATCAAAGAAATGTTGAAAGCTTGGTTGCGCTCGCGTTGGCGCCTTTGTGTGCGACGTTGCCGCTGGACTTTGACCAAGCGGTCTTTGGTGCGCTTGATGGTCTCACCGATCATGCGGCGGTCCAGTTCGATCTGGGTTTCTCCAGGGCCGCCCCGCATGCCGATGCCACCGCTTTGGCGCTCCAAGTGCGACCAACGCCGTACCAGCCGGGTGCTTAGGTATTGCAGGCGCGCCAACTCCACTTGCAACTTACCCTCGTGGCTACGCGCCCGTTGGGCAAAGATGTCCAGAATTAGGTAGGTACGGTCGTTGACGGGCAGCTGCAGGTGCCGCTCCAAGTTGCGCTGTTGACTTGGGCTGAGCGCTTGATCGAACAG
>JBIIZY010000055.1:0-15061 GCA_044346035.1 Rhodoferax sp.
CACGCCCGGCCCCTGCTCCAACAACCCCGTTCGTCCTGAGCCTGTCGAAGGACCTTCCGCAGAGAAATGCTCCACGCCCGGCCCCTGCTCCAACAACCCCGTTCGTCCTGAGCCTGTCGAAGGACCTTCCGCAGAGAAATGCTCCACGCCCGGCCCCTGCTCCAACAACCCCGTTCGTCCTGAGCCTGTCGAAGGACCTGCAACATGGAGCTCTGTCTTTGGTGCAGATTTAGACTGGGCCAGCTCCCGCATCCGATCCCAATCGCCGGCGATCAATGCCTCTTTCTTCAGTCTCGACCATCCCTTCACTTGGCGCTCGAATGCCAGCGCAGCGTCTCGGGTCTCGAACTCGCCCCGCCATACCAGTTCCACCGGCTTTCGGGTCGCGGTGTATCCAATCTCACCCACCGCGTGCTGGCGCAAGCGCGCTTCCAAGTCGTCGGTCTGCCCGGTGTAGTAGGACGCATCGGAGCAGCGAAGCATATAAACAAAGAACGGCCTCATCTAGTCGCCTCGGTGCTTCCATGAAGTGCGCTTTTCATGCAGCCCAGCCCTGTTCATTGAATCTTCTCAGGCGCGAGACGCTGCTGTGCGCTGTTACTTGTCGCCGTACCCCATACGAGTTTGACGGGCGCATCGCAAGGCGCAGCTTCGACAAGCTCAGCTCGAACGGGTGTGGCGAGGAGCGCTGTGGCGGGCATGGGTGGTGGGCTTCGACAAGCTCAGCTCGAACGGGTGTGGCGAGGAGCGCTGTGGCGGGCATGGGTGGTGGGCTTCGACAAGCTCAGCTCGAACGGGTGTGGCGAGGAACGCTGCGGCGGGCATGGGTGGTGGGCTTCGACAAGCTCAGCTCGAACGGGTGTGGCGAGGGACGCTGCGGCGGGCATGGGTGGTGGGCATGGGTGGGGGGGCGCTTGAGAAACCAATCAGCGGAGCGCCTTCTCTATCTGACTGAGCACATCCCGCGCACTCACCGGTATGGGTGTGCCGGGGCCGTAAATGCCTTTGACGCCTGCGGCGTACAAAAAATCGTAGTCCTGGCGCGGCACCACGCCACCTACGAAAACGATGATGTCATCGGCGCCCTGCTTTTTGAGTTCGGCAATGATGGCTGGCACCAGGGTTTTGTGGCCTGCCGCCAAGGTCGATACGCCGACCGCATGCACATCGTTCTCGATGGCCTGGCGGGCGCACTCTTCGGGGGTTTGGAACAGCGGGCCCATGTCCACATCAAAGCCTAGGTCGGCAAAGGCGGTGGCTACCACCTTGGCGCCGCGGTCGTGGCCGTCTTGGCCGAGTTTGCTGATCATCACGCGGGGGCGGCGGCCTTGTTTTTGGGCGAAGGCGGCGATGTCGGCTTTGAGCGCGTTCCAGTACTCCATGGTGTCCCCTTGCGTGGCGCTGTCGTAGGCTGCGGCGTACACACCGCTGACTTTGTGGGTGTCAGCACGGTGACGGCCAAAGGCTTTCTCTAGTGCGTCGCTGACCTCGCCCACCGTGGCGCGCAGGCGCATGGCTTGAATAGACAAGTCGAGCAAATTGCCCTCGCCCGATTCGGCCGCTGCGCCCAGGGCCGCCAACGCGGTCTGCACCTGGGCCGCATCGCGGCCGGCGCGCAAGGCCTTGAGGCGGGCGATCTGGCCCTCGCGCACCGCCACGTTGTCGATGTCGCGGGCGTCAACGGCGTCTTCGGCTTTGAGCTTGTACTTGTTGACGCCCACGATCACGTCTCTGCCACTGTCAATGCGGGCCTGCTTCTCGGCCGCAGCCGCTTCGATTTTCAGCTTGGCCCAGCCGCTTTCCACCGCCTTGACCATGCCGCCCATGGCTTCGACTTCTTCGATGATGGCCCAGGCCGCATCGGCCATATCTTGGGTGAGCTTTTCCATCATGTAGCTGCCGGCCCAGGGGTCGATCACGCTGGTGATGTGGGTTTCTTCCTGGAGGATGAGCTGGGTGTTGCGGGCGATGCGTGCGCTGAACTCGGTGGGCAAGGCAATCGCCTCATCAAAGCTGTTGGTGTGCAGGCTCTGGGTGCCGCCAAACACCGCCGCCATGGCTTCGATGGTGGTGCGCACCACGTTGTTGTAGGGGTCTTGCTCGGTGAGGCTCCAGCCGCTGGTTTGGCAGTGGGTGCGCAGCATCAAGCTCTTGGGGCTCTTGGCGCCAAACCCCTTCATGATGCGGCACCACAGCAAGCGCGCCGCGCGCATCTTGGCCACCTCCAGGTAGAAGTTCATGCCAATGGCCCAGAAGAAAGACAGCCGTCCAGCGAACTCGTCGACATCGAGCCCGGTGGCAATGGCGGTCTTCACATACTCCTTGCCATCGGCCAGGGTGAAGGCGAGTTCGAGCGCTTGGTTGGCACCGGCCTCTTGCATGTGGTAACCCGAGATCGAAATCGAGTTGAACTTGGGCATGTGTTTGGCGGTGTAGCCAATGATGTCGCCGATGATGCGCATGCTGGGCGCGGGCGGGTAGATGTAGGTGTTGCGCACCATGAACTCTTTGAGGATGTCGTTCTGGATGGTCCCGCTGAGCTGGTCTTGGCGCACGCCCTGCTCTTCTGCAGCCACCACATAGCCGGCCAGCACCGGCAGCACCGCGCCGTTCATGGTCATGGATACCGATACCTTGTCTAGCGGAATCCGGTCGAACAAGATCTTCATGTCCTCCACGCTGTCAATGGCCACACCGGCTTTGCCCACGTCGCCGGTAACGCGCGGGTGGTCGCTGTCGTAGCCGCGGTGGGTGGCCAAATCGAAGGCCACCGACACACCCTGCGCGCCACCGGTCAGCGCCTGGCGGTAGAACGCGTTGGACTCTTCGGCAGTCGAGAAGCCAGCGTACTGCCGAATCGTCCAGGGCCGTACCGCGTACATCGTGGCCTGCGGGCCGCGCAGGTAGGGCTCAAAGCCGGGAAGCGTGTTGGCGTAAGGCAGATCGGCGGTGTCGGCGGCGGTGTAGAGCGGCTTGACGGTGATGCCGTCGGGCGTAATCCAGTTCAGCGCATCGACCTTGCCACCCGGGGCGGACTTGGCGGCAGCCTGTTGCCAATCAGTCAGGGTGGCGGGCTTGAATTCGGGGATTTTGTCGGTCATGGGGAGGTCCGTGGTGGGCGCGGCGAGTTTACATTATTCATAATTATTCATTCAGAATCTAGTTTGAAGCTTACAATTTTCAGTACCTATGCCCGCCCTGCTATCCGAAACCCGCCCCAGCCTCTCGCCCCGCGCGCTCTATGTAGAAGTTGCCGAATTGCTGCGCCAACGCATCTTTCAGCGCACGCTGGAGCCGGGCAGTTGGATCGACGAGCTGAAGATTGCCGAAGAGTACGGCATCAGCCGCACCCCCCTGCGCGAAGCGCTGAAAGTGCTGGCCGCCGAGGGCCTGGTGACCATGAAAGTGCGCCGGGGCGCCTACGTCACCGAGGTCTCCACCCAAGACCTGCGCGACGTGTACCACCTGCTCAGTCTCTTGGAAAGCGACGCGGCAGGCACCGTCGCCGCCACCGCAACGGACGCCCAACTGGCCGAACTGCAAGCGCTGCACACATCGCTGGAAGCCGCAGCACAACCGGCCGCGACCGGCGAGGCCAACACCGACCGCTTTTTCGCCATCAACGAGCAGTTTCACATGCGCCTGCTGGCCATCGCCAACAACCGCTGGCGCGACCAAATGGTGGCCGACCTGCGCAAAGTGATGAAACTCAACCGCCACCACTCGCTGCTCAAGACTGGGCGCATCGCAGAGTCATTGGCCGAGCACCGGGCCATCCTGGACGCCCTGCTGGCGCGGGATGCAGCGCGCACACAGCGGTGCATGCGGGCGCATTTTGCAAATGGGTTGGAGGCGGCGGAGTAGCAGCCCCCTTTATGATTAGCAAACGCTGGCAAAAAAGGGGCGACTCAGCCCGTCTGGCGTATAGGGAGAACAAATGAAGCCAACGGCAGTACCAGTCCCCGCGCGGCCAAAGAACACTCCTAAACGGCGCGCGCTGTTGGCGCAACTGCTTTTTCAACTGGATCAGCTATCGGCCACAAACTCACATCACGAGTTTGAACATATCTGCCGACATCTTGCGCGCGAGACCATAACGCCGAGCATTCTTCCTGCGACAGGACCGGTCTCGGCTGGGGGCGACGATGGTCGCGATTTCGAGACTTTTACAACCTTCATTCGCCGAAAAGAAGCCCGAAGCAGTTTGTTTCGTGGACTTGGCGAGTCAAGTCCATTGGTCTTTACATGTTCAATAACTGACAAATCACGCGTGAAAGCAAAGGTTCGTGCAGATTTAGGAACTATTTGCGCCAGAGAATCACCGCATATCGTCTATTTCTTTTCCAACCAGAATATTCCAATCGCCACTCGCTTAGAGCTTCAGCGGGAATGTTATGAAAATCACAAATGCAAGTTAGAGATTCTTGACGCACAGGCGATAGCGGAGCAGTTCTTGGATCCAGGCGTTTTCTGGATAGCAGAAGAGTATCTGCATATCCCGAATGACCTGTTCCCAGAGCCACGTATCTCACCTCAGTCAGCTTACGCTGCTGCACGTAGGCGCTGGCTCGATGAAGATAGAAGCCCCTTTAACTTCGCTGACTTTGTTAGTGTTAAGTATGGGCTTCGTGCAGCCACCTTCAGAGACGAATTGAGACCTGATCTACAGCGCTGGATCCATCTCATGGAACAATTCCTTACGCCGGATCAGAGCGCGTCACTTATTCGGCGTGCAATGTACGAGATTTGCGTAGCCACACTGCGCGGGCTACATGACTTAAGGCCCCGCCGCACGATGGTCGAGGAATATCTCGCTGACTGGTCGCAATGGACAAAACCATCTGAACTTCGCGACACTGCACTACTACTCTCGTACGCCTCATCTGCTGTATTGCACCGCGAATTTGACATTGATCTCGAAATACTTCATCGCAACAGCTTAGCGATAACCGAATTCGTAGACGTTGAAATCGAAGCATCCAAAGACAATCCGAATCGCCAGGCTGATCTCCTTTACACGCGATCTTCGTTAGCTTCATTGCCCTTCTTGGATGGAGTCACTCCTGCTTACAATTTAGATAGTCAAATCAAATATTGGTTTCGATTGTTGTCTGTTGCCGATCGGGCGCCGCTGTTCGAGATTGAATCTTTTGTCGATGGTCTGACTAAACTAACTTCGATCTTGAATACACACCCACAATTCGCTCGTCTCTTAAGACGAGCGGACGAGGTACTGGAGAAGCGGACTTCTGGCTTTGTCGTGGCCGAGAAATGCCGCGATAGAGCTCTTGTGCTAATTGACCAGAATATGATCTTGGCTGGCATTCGGGAGCTGCATCGCGCAAAGATCAAATGGTTCACTGGCGACACGCTTCATGCAACGCTCTTGTCGATGCTTTTGCTCAGCGGGGCATACCGGCGACTAGGCCTTACTTGGGCAGCCAAATACTACGCCTACGGTGCCGCATTCATAGCTCATCGGTCTGACGACGATGACCTGAAACCACTGTTTGTTACAGCGCTGCATGAGATTGCCGCCTGCAAATATGAGGCTGGAGAGTGGATCTCCTTCAGCGAATTGCTCCCGTTAATCTTGTCGGCGCACTATCAGTTCCTCGACGATCCCGACAATTGGGTAGAACACGAAAAGCTTCAAGCCACTATCTACCACTTTTTCATAGCTCGAGCATTTGCCAAAGCCCTGAACGGCGACTCTGCCGTTGCCCATATGAACGGGCCCCTAGCAGCGATAAGCATGCCAGAGGACTTTCGCTCTGAGATCCTAACTCCTCCATCGGAACTGGCGTGGGTCGATCAACTCTCCACCAGCGAGGTGCGAAAGAAAATCCAAGCGGAGTTGATGGGCATTCCATTTTGCGACACAGGTTCAACACGAACCTATACATGGTCGGCGCTCGGTATTCAGTGGCGAGTAAGCTGCGCCAACACTTACGAAGTTGTTTCGCAAGTAGAGCAGTTTGTTGCAGTTTTGCAAATCGCCCTCGCCGATCTCTCTCAGCGAGATCTCTGCTTACTGCCTACAAGCGTAGCTATAGAGGTCGAGCTACAACCCATTTCAAGGGCAAAGATTGAAATGTTGCCTAGTAACCTCAATTCTGGGATGAAGGTAACTCTGCCGGAATCTGGCCCGAGGACTCCATCTGAGACGGAAGATATGCAGCAAGATGCCTGCGGAATTGCCCTATCGGTGCTGACCCACTGCAGTTGTCTTTCCGACAAGGACCTTGAGCGTGCCATTGATAGTGCATTCAAAGAAGGGCTTACCTCCAAGGTCTTCATTGCCCGCCCGTACAGCGAACTATTCAACCAATTTCAAGAAAGTTTGACGTTTGATACTCGAAGGGCAACTTCCTTAGCTCCAACCGACGCCGATGAATATTCCATCCATTGCGCGCCTGAACTATCTTGGCTGGATACTCCAGGTCCTGGCTACTCGCCACAAAAGGCAAAGGCCGCCGTGAAGAATCGCTACGAGCGAGCCGTTTTACCGATTTCCAGAACGCTCGAAAGACTTCGATCGCTTCCCCGCTTTCAGCAATGGGTTGCGGGACATCGCGAAAAAGGGCGCAGGGACTGGTGGATTCTTTTGGTGCTGATGAACGCCGTTATCAACTTCCGTGCCCAAGTGGCAACTGGCGGGAAAAACATTGCTGCGTTTCACGACTACGTTTCCAAGATAATGAATGAGGCCGAGCCAGCTGATGCTGTTGAATTTCCAGCAGACCTCTTGTTTAGCGACGACATGAGGATGGCCGAGACTACTTTCACAGTATCAACGGCAAAGACATGGCATCTGACTGTGCGATCACGAACCCCAGATCTTGCAGCAATTGAGAGATTGCTCAAGGTGCGCTACGGACAAGACTTAGTCGATATTGAGCATGCTGACCCTTTTGCTTAGTCATTGCGTAACCATAATTTCGTCACCCACCAAAGCATTCCCCGCTTTCGTCCTTGAGACTCCTCGCATCACCAACCCGAGGAGCCTCCATGACCATCACCTGCTTCATCCGCTACGAAATCGACCCCTTCCAGAGAAACCAGTTCGCAGCCTATGCCAACAACTGGGCCCGCATCATTCCGCGCCTAGGCGGGCATTTGCTGGGCTACTTTGCACCACACGAAGGCAGTAACTTCGAGGCTTGGGGGCTGATCTCTTTCTCTAGTTTGGCGGCGTACGAGGCCTACCGTCAGCGTCTGCGTGTAGACGACGAGGCCCAAGCCAACTTTGCCTTTGCGCAGCGCGAGCGTTTCATCCTGAAGGAAGAGCGCACCTTCCCCCAGCCGGTGCACGACAGCTACCTGCGGGCCCCCACCGGCTACATTGAAGCCGCATGAAACCCCCACCATCGGCCGCACCATCAGCCACACCTTACGAGCCCAGACTGGCCAGCATTGCCGCCGTGATTGCCGATTCCACGCGTGCGCGCATGCTCGGCTACCTGCTGGCGGGCGACTACGCCAGCGCGGGCGAGCTGGCGCGGGCCGCGTCCGTCACGCCAGCCACAGCCAGCGGTCATTTGGGCAAGCTGATGGCGGCCGAGTTGCTGGTGTGCGAGCAGCGCGGGCGGCACCGCTACTACAAGCTGGCCGACGACGAGGTGGCACACGCACTGGAGGCAGTGGCGCTGATCGCCGAGCGCCGCACCCACACCGCCAGTTGGGCCAACCCCACGCGCCAGCGGCTGCGCTTTGCCCGCTGCTGCTACGGGCACCTGGCAGGGCAACTGGGCGTGGAGCTGTTTTCGCAACTGCTGTCCAAAGAGTGGCTCGCGCCCATCAGCGATGGCTACCTGCTCACCGCCCAGGGAAAGGCGGGGCTGGAAGCGCTGGGATTTGCGGTGAATGGCATGGACCAAGCCAAGCTGTCTGCAGCCCACCGCGTGGCCTACCGCTGCCTGGACTGGTCCGAGCGCCGCGACCACATGGCGGGCAAGCTGCCCAAATCGCTGCTGGCGCACTGCCTGCAACAAGGCTGGCTGCGCCGCCATGACGGCGAACGCGCGTTGGAGGTAACGCCGCTGGGACGCAAGTACTTGGCGGCCCTGCTGCCCTCGGTCAACGCGCTTTGATAGGCTAAGAAAGCTTGCCGGTTTGGGTTGCCAAACGACACCACTGAAACCCAGCCTTCACCACGAAGCGACGCGCATCACCCTTGCCATCCCACACCGTTCCTTTTCATCCCCTGCCATCAGGGTTTCTCCGGGGATTATTTGCACCGCTGTGGTCCCAGCGTAAATTTGCGAGAACCACAACACAGGAGCGCGTGATGCCCAGAGCAAAGAAAACATGGGGTGACAAGATGCTGGCCAAGCCGCCGCACCAGGTCATCTTGGACAAAGATTTCGCGGGTGTGCCCCAAGGGGCGCGGCTGCACATCTCGTCGCCGATGGAAGTCGCGGCGGAGCTCAAGACCATCCCGGCGGGCACCACCCTGTCGGTGCAGGCGTTTCGGCGCAAGCTGGCAGAGAAAAACGGCTGCGACGCGGCCTGCCCGGTGTCCACGTCCATTTTTCTCAGAATCGTCGCAGAGCACAGCTGGGAGGAGTTCAACCGGACTGGCAGTGTGCAGCACCTCGCCCCGTTCTGGCGGGTGGTGGAGCCGGGATCGCCCATGGCGAAAAAGCTCAGCTTTGACGCCACCTGGATTGCACTGCAGCGGGAGCTGGAGGCGCGCTAAGGTCTCCCAAAAGGCGATGGCAGTGGCGGGTGCCGCCGCCGATGGCCAGTGTGTCACCCGCCTGTTTATCGGGCCGCCAAAAACGGATCAAGCAGCGCCACAAAGCCCGCCAGGTCCTCAAAGTACGGCAGCGCGCCGCCCGGCACCGTGTGGAACTGCCAGTTGCCACGACCCTGCACCGTGCTGCGCCCGCTGTAGTTGGTGAAGTCACCGCGGGTGGCCATCGACACCCACACGGGGCACTGAAGCGCCTCGTACATCGCATTGATGTCTTTGCTAAACAGGTGCGCCGACAGAAAGTACAGCGGTGCATGCCGCGCACCGGGCTGGCGGGTGGTCAGGGTGTCGTAGTGCCACAGCGCCTCGTCGATTTTCTTTGCACCCCAGCTGCGCTGCAAAAAGTACCGGATCACGCCGGGCCGGGTCAGGCTCCGGTAGAGCGCATCGGCCCACCACGGGTGCGACAGCACGCGGTGCACGCCGTCCAGACCCAAGGTGCTCTGCGGCGGTCCGTAACGCCGGGGCTGGCCGGTCAGTCCGGTCGGGCTGACCAGGACCAAGCGGCCCACGCGCTGCGGCTGCTCCAGCTGCGCACGCACCGCGAACTCGCAACCCAAGGACAGCGCCACCACATCAAAGGCCTGTGCGCCGTGCCGCTCGGCCATGGTCTGCAAACAGGCCAGCAGCGCGTCGGTCATCAGACGCGGTGTGTAGGGCCGGTCCGAGCGGTCAGACAGGCCAAAGCCGGGCAAGTCCAGCGCGTACACCGCGCGGGTCTGGCGATAGTGCGCAAACAAGGGCGCCATTTCGGCGGCGGTGCCTGCGGCGTTGACGCTGTGCACCAGCAGCACCGGCGGGAACATTGCGTCGGTGCCCCGGGGATGCTGGCTCGGCGCTTGCAAATCCACCCCATCAGGCCGAGCGTGGTACAGCGCCACCGGGCCGGCGGCGGTGTGCAACCGGGTCAGGTCAGCGGGCAAAGGCACAGGCAAGTCAGGCCAGGCGTGTGCGCGCACGGGGCCGGACGGTGTGGGGTGCTTCGCCATGGCAACAGGCCCTCAGGCCACACAATCCGAAGCGGCATCGGACGGGGTAACCGATGCAGATGCGGATGCCGATGCAACCGCTGACGCTGCCGCAGAAACCGAAGCAGAAACCACCGGCGCGGCGCCGGACGCCGCCGCGTGGGCCAGCGCCATCACCTCGCGGGCTGGGAGGTGTTTGAGCCGGTGGTCGCTCCAGACCTGGCGCCAGCGGCGCGCGCCAGGCTGGCCATGGCGCAAACCCAGCATGTGGCGGGCAATCGGGTACCAAGCCGTGCCGTGCTGGGCCGCTTCGCGCTCCATGTACTCCACCATTTGCTCCTCCACCAATTCACGGGTCAGGACCGACGGCAGCGCGCCAAAAAACGCTGCATCCCATTGCGCCAGCCACCACGGGTTGTGGTAGGCCTCGCGGCCCACCATCACGCCATCGACCTGCTGCAAATGCGCCTGCACCTGCGCGCTGGTCGTGATGCCGCCGTTGACAGAAACCGTCAAGCCAGGAAAGTCCTTTTTGAGCTGGTACACCAGTTCATAGCGCAGGGGCGGAATCTCGCGGTTTTCTTTGGGGCTGAGGCCCTGCAACCAGGCGTTGCGCGCATGCACGATAAAGGTCTTGCAACCAGCCTGCGCCACGGTGCCCACAAAGTCCCGCACAAAGGCGTAGCTCTCGTTGCGGTCGATACCGATACGGTGCTTTACCGTGACGGGTACCGACACCGCATCGACCATGGCCTTGACGCAGTCGGCCACCAGCGGCGCCTCGGCCATCAGGCAGGCGCCAAATGCGCCACGCTGGACCCGCTCGGACGGGCAGCCGCAGTTGATGTTGATTTCGTCGTAACCCCAGGCCTCGCCCAGCTTGGCGCAGGCCGCCAGATCGGCGGGTTCGCTTCCCCCCAATTGCAGGGCCAGCGGGTGTTCTTCCGGGTTAAAGCGCAGGTGGCGCGGCACGTCCCCGTGCAGCAAGGCACCGGTGGTGACCATCTCGGTGTAGAGCAGGGCATGGCGGGACAGCAGGCGGTGGAAGTAGCGGCAGTGGCGGTCCGTCCATTCCATCATCGGCGCCACGCTGATGCGCCAAGGCGAAGTTCCTACATCATGCTGGGGACGGTCGGGGTGTTCCATGTGTGGCTTGCTGGTTCGTCCCAAGCTTACCCGCGAAAACCACATTTCCCGCGGAAGCAATAAAGCCCTTTCGCCTAGGCAAGCACACCACGAAGGCGCTCCGTGCTGACTGGCACCGTGGTGCGACTATGGTGTCACACACCACGGCGCGGTGTTGTGTACCAAGCCCATCCAGATGGCCCACAGCGCGCTGGCAGCCAAGGCCGCACCGGCCAGCCGCACGCCCCAAGCGCCTTGCGTGGCGCCCGGCGTTGCGCTTGATGTTGCGCTTGATGTTGCGCTTGATGTCGCGCCCTGCTTCGCGCCGTGGATGGGGACAAATCCAATCGCCTGCGCAGCGTCACCACGCAGCCGCAACCAGAGCCAAGGGCCGATGGTCATGGTCACGCTGGTACCCAAAGCGAAGAGTGCCATCACCACAGCGCCCTGCAACACGCCACCGGACATGGCCGCCACCAGCACCGCCGAATACAGCAGTCCGCACGGCAGCAGCGCCCACAAGCTGCCCATGAGCACGGGCGTGGCACCAGCGCCCAAGCCCAGCGACCGCGCACGTGCCCACACAGCACGGCCCACCGATTCCAGCCAGACCGGCTGCTGGGCCCGCCACAACAGCACCAAGCCAAGCACCGCAACGGCTACATGGAACAGCGTCCAGACCGGTCGCAGCGCAGCCGATTGCACCGTCAGCCAACCCAGCCCCTCCATAGACGCGGCAGCCACGCCGCCCAAGACCGAATAGCCCAGCACCCGCCCCAATTGAAAACCCAGCAAGGCGGTATTGCGCCGTGGCCCTGCTGCACGGGCCATGCCGCCGCAGGCCGCGCCACACATGGCGACACAATGCGGCCCACCGGCCAAGCCCATGAGCAATGCGGTGAGCGCCAGAGACCATTGCATCGGTCGGTGCTAGATGATCTTGGAGAACTTGGCCCGGGTGCGGTCGGTCTGCAAGTAGCGGTCGAACACCATGGCCACCGCGCGCACAAAAAACCAACCCTTCTCGGTCACTTGAATGCCCGCGTCGTCCACCACGACCAGGCCCTGCTCCTCCTGAACCCGCAAGGCGGCAATCTCGGCTGCAAAGTAGCTCCTGAAATCAATCAGGTAAGAAAGCTCCACCGCCTCGAACTGCACCTGCCCTTGGCACATCAAGGCCATGATGACGCTGCGGCGCACCAGGTCATCGCGCGACAGCGCCAGACCGCGCACCGTGGGAAATCGGCCATGGTCCAAAGCGTCGTAGTACTCATCAAGGGTTTTGGCGTTTTGGCTGTACGTCGCACCGATGCGGCCAATGCTGGAGACGCCCAGGGCAATCAGGTCGCAGTCCGGCTGGGTGCTGTAACCCTGGAAGTTGCGGTGCAGGCGGCCTTGCCGCTTGGCCACAGCCAAGGCGTCGTGCGGCACCGCAAAGTGGTCCATGCCCACGTACACATAGCCGGCATCCATAAACCGGTGCATGGAACGCGACAGCATCGAAATTTTGGCACCTCCGCTGGGCAGCTCCACGGTGGCAATGCGCCGCTGCGGCTTGAAGCGCTCGGGCAGGTGCGCGTAGGCGTACAAGGCAATGCGGTCGGGACGCAACTCCACCACCTGCTCCAGCGTGCGGTCAAAGGACTCGGGCGACTGCTGCGGAAGGCCGTAAATCAGGTCCACGTTGACCGAGTCAAAGCCGCGCAAGCGGGCGGCTGCCACCAGGGCAAAAACTTGCTCGGCAGGTTGCACCCGGTGCACCGCTTTTTGCACCGCGGGGTCAAAGTCTTGCACGCCAAAGCTCAGGCGGTTAAAGCCCAGCCGGGCCAAGGTGTCTAGGCGGCTGGCGTCCACGGTGCGCGGATCGACCTCGATGGAGTACTCACCGCCTGGCGCAAAGCTAAAGTTGCGTTTGAGCATGGCCATCAAGGCGCCCAGCTCTTCATCGTTCAAAAACGTGGGGCTGCCGCCGCCCAGGTGCAACTGGCTGACCGACTGACCCAGGCCAACGCGCGCGGTGTGCAAGTCCACCTCGCGGCCCAGGTAACGCAGGTACTCCTGCGCCTTGTCGTGGTGCTTGGTGATGATTTTGTTGCAGGCGCAGTAGTAGCACAGCGACTCGCAAAACGGCACGTGCACGTACAAGGACAGCGGCAAGGCAAAGGCCGCGGTGGCACTACGGCGCTGCTCCAATGCACGCGCATAGTCTTCCGGGCCAAAGGCCTCTACAAACCGGTCTGCCGTGGGATAAGAGGTGTAGCGCGGGCCGGCGACATCGTAGCGGCGCAAGAGGTCATCGGTTACAAGGTCGGCGGCAGAATGCATGGTCACTCCAGTACGGTGCACACAATGTCCTTCAAATCCCGTCCGGGCCATTTGATATGTATCAAATTTCGCGTAGGCTTGGGGGAACATAATTGACGCGCATCAGGAAAAAAACATGCAGGACCACACCCCCAGCAAACTCGGCGAAGGCCACGCGTCCATTGCCATCCATGCCGACCCGTCCAGCGTCAGCATGCACCCCAAAGCCATCAAAGTGGCTTGTTCTAACTGCAACTTGCGCGAGCTGTGCATGCCCCTGGGCTTGAGCCCGTCCGAGCTAGAAAAAATCGACGACGTGGTGGCCAGCCGGCGCAAGGTCAAGCGCGGTGGCGTGTTGTTTCGCAACGGCGAGAAGTTCACCAGCCTATACGCCATCCGCACCGGTTTCTTCAAAACCTGCATCGCCTCTGAAGACGGCCGCGACCAAGTCACTGGTTTTCAAATGGCCGGAGAAATCGTCGGCTTGGATGGCATCGTCAACGACCACCACACCTGCGACGCCGTGGCGCTGGAAGACGCCGAGGTCTGCATCATGCCCTTTGACCGCATCGAAGAGTTGTCCCGCGAGGTCACCTCGCTGCAGCGCCATGTGCACAAAATCATGAGCCGCGAAATCGTGCGCGAAAACGGCGTGATGCTGCTCTTGGGCAGCATGCGCGCGGAAGAACGTTTGGCGGCGTTCTTGCTGAACTTGGTGCAGCGTCTGCATGCGCGGGGGTTTTCGCAGTCGGAGCTGGTGCTGCGCATGACGCGCGAAGAGATCGGCAGCTACTTGGGCCTCAAGCTAGAGACGGTGAGCCGTACCTTCTCCAAGTTTGTTGAAGACGGCATCGTTGAAGTCAAGCAGCGCCATGTGCGCATCGTCAACACCGAGGCCCTCAAGGAGATCGTCAACCCCAAGGTGTGCAACTAACGCGGCGTCTCCACGCCGGTTTGCGCATGGTTGCGGGCTTTCATGGCCGGCGCCAAGCTTTTGGGGTCGGTAAGCGACTGGTTCATCTCCAATCCCTTTTGGTAGTACTTCTCATCGAGCACCGGGTCTGGCCGGGTCATCGCCAAATACAGTGTGATGAAACTGGCTACCACCACCACCGCAGGTCCCGCCACAACCAGCCACACGTGGCCAAATTTCCACCACGGCGGACTCGCAAGCGCAGATGGGGCGGTGGTGACGGTGGACGTGTTTGGCATACAAGCTCCTCGGTTCAAAAAGTGGGGCACATCAGCGCGGAACGATAAACACAGACTTCTCTTCAACCCGTGTTTTTCCGTCTTGGCTTTCGATCACAAACTCCATGGGGTGCGATCCCGCCTGGGCATTTTCGTAGGGTAGTTGCACTCGCACTGCAACCCAGCGCGATTCGGTCGGCGCAATCGCCACCGCCGCGTCGGAGGCGAGCACCAGGCCCGGCATGCCTTGGGCAGAGATCTTCACCTCTTGCAGTGCCTCGGTTGCATTCATGATCTGCAAACGGTACACGTTCTCAATTTTTCCACCCGGCGCAAGGCGCGCCAAGGCACCGCGGTCGCGCTCAACATCCACCCGATACGGCGGCCTCAGCACCAGGCTCACCAACATCGCCAGCACCACGGTTCCCAAAATGGCGGTGTACACCAGCACCCGCGGGCGCAGCACGTGGCGCAAGATTTGGCTGCGACTCCAATGTTGTTGCACCGCGTTCTCTGTGGAGTACTTCACTAAACCGCGCGCGTAGCCCATCTTGTCCATCACGGTGTCGCACACGTCGGCGCAGGCACCACAGCCAATGCACTCGTATTGCAGCCCATTGCGAATATCGATGCCGGTGGGGCACACCTGCACGCACAGGCTGCAGTCCACACAGGCTCCTAGGTTCAAGCCCAGCGGGTCGGTCTTTTTGGAGCG
>JBIIZY010000211.1:0-4505 GCA_044346035.1 Rhodoferax sp.
GCCAAACCGGTGCTGGTGTCGGGCCAGACCATCCGGCCAGCACAGGCCAACATCCTGACGCTCATCAACCTGGTGCGCCAACAGGCCAGCACCAGCGAAATTGAAGCGGTTCTCAAGCGCGACCCCAGTCTGTCTTACAACTTGCTGCGTTTCATCAACTCGGCCGGCTTTGGTTTGCAGACCCAGATCACATCATTCAAGCACGCCGTGATGCTGCTGGGCCTGAACCGCCTGTTCAAGTGGGCCGTGCTGCTGATGACCACCTCCCAGCGGGTGGACGCGCCCTCCGCCATCGGTAGTACGGCGGTAGTCCGCGGTCGCCTCATGGAATTGCTGGCCGCCGAACTGCTGCCACCCCAAGAGTGCGACAACGCGTTCGTGGTGGGCGTGTTCTCGCTGCTCCACGCCATGCTGGGCATGCCGATGGAATCCGCCTTGGCCAACGTCACGCTGCCCACCCAAGTCACCGACGCCTTGCTGCACCGCACCGGGCCGCTGGCCCCGTTTCTGGACCTCACCGAAGCGTGCGAAACCGGTGACGATGCGGCCTTTGCACACGCTGCCACCACCTTGGGCCTGACCAGCCAACAAATCAACTGGGCCCACTTGCAGGCCCTGAGCTGGGCCGAAACCATAGGCAACTGAGCGCGCAGCCCGCTGGCTGCAGCGCCAACCCACCGGCACAGAATCTTGCTAACCGCGCGGGTGGTGCTGTGCATGCAGCTGCGCCAAACGCTCGCGGGCGACGTGGGTGTAAATCGTGGTGGTGGAAATGTCGGCATGGCCCAGCAGCAATTGCACCGCCCGCAAGTCCGCACCGTGGTTGAGCAGGTGCGTGGCAAATGCATGGCGCAGGGTGTGCGGTGACATGGGGCTGTGGATACCAGCGGCGAGGGCGTACTTTTTCACCACCATCCAGAACATCACCCGCGACATGGCCGACCCGGCCTTGTTGCCACGTACCGTCACAAACAAATCGTCGCTGGCCTTGCCCGCTAGCAGCACCGCGCGGGCCGAGAGCAGGTAGCGTTGCAGCCACTCGCCAGCAACCTGGCCAAACGGCACCATCCGCTCTTTGGCGCCTTTGCCCAACACACGCAGCACATGGTCGTTCATGCCCAGCGCGAAGGTCTTGAGCGTGACCAACTCGCTCACCCGCAAGCCACTGGCATACATCAGCTCCAGCATGGCGCGGTCGCGTAAACCGATGGCAGTTGCGGTATCGGGCGCGGCCAACAAGGCTTCTACTTGGGCCTCAGTCAGGGTCTTGGGCACGCGCAGTGCCTGCTTGGCGGACTGCAGCTTGCGTGTGGGATCGGCCGCAATGCGGCCCTCGCGCAAGGCCCAACGAAAGTAGCGCTTGAATACGCTCAGTCGCCGGTTGGCGCTGGTGGCCTTGCTGTCGGCATGGCGGCTGGAAAAATAGCCCTGTAGGTCGTGCTCCGCCGAGGCGTCCAGCGACAACTGGCGTGCCTGCAACCACGCGCTGTACAGCGCCAAGTCGCGCCGGTACGCCGACAGCGTATTGCGCGACAAACCTTCCTCCAGCCACAGCGCATCAATAAAGGTATCAATCGCCAAGGCGTCGGATTCGTGGGTACGCTGCATGGTGTGGGAAGGTGTCAACAAGGGCGTGAATCGGTACACGGTGGTTCGGGCGGGCCTTGAGGTGCTGGGCCGAATGGATATGCCAACTTCGGGGGCCACATTGGCAGGCACCACACCCAGGCCACGCTGCCATCGTACAGGGGCGGCACGCAGGGCTTGGGCTGGTATTCTCAACGCGGTGAACTACGCCCAACTGCTGTTTCCGGACTTTTTGCTGATCCTGTGTGGATTTCTGGTCTGCCGCTACACCGCGCTCAACCGCACGGTGTGGGAACAGGTGGACTCGCTGGTGTACTACTTTTTGTTTCCGGTGCTCTTGTTCCATTCGATCTCGCGCAGCCCGCTGGACTTTGGCGCGGCGTCCGGCCTGATCGCGGCGGGTTGGACTGTGGGCCTGCTGTGCGTGGCCCTGGCCTACGCGCTGCCCCACGTACCGGGTCTGCGCCAGCACGTGGACCGGCGATTGCATGCAGCCAGTGCCCAGGTGGCGTTTCGGTTCAACTCCTTCATTGGGCTGGCCATCGCCGAGCGGCTGGCCGGTGCCGAGGGCTTGCTGCTCATTGCGGTACTCATCGGTGTCTGCGTGCCGCTGTTCAATGCGGCTGCGGTCTGGCCCATGGCGCGCCACGCCGAGCGCGGTTTCGTGCGCGAGCTGGTGCGCAATCCGCTGGTGCTGGCGACCGCCTCCGGGCTGGTGGTCA
The DNA here is from genome assembly GCA_044346035.1 of Rhodoferax sp. Lineage (GTDB taxonomy): Bacteria > Pseudomonadota > Gammaproteobacteria > Burkholderiales > Burkholderiaceae_C > Allorhodoferax. Next base: position 2,310 of record JBIIZY010000211.1, read on the forward strand.
ACACGCTGGGTTTCGTCATGCCGATGTGGCTGGAGCCTGCGGTCTCGCGGGTCGGCGCGGCCTCCTTGGCCTTGGGCCTGATGGCGGCGGGTGCAGGCATGCAAATCAAAGCATTGGCGCAAGCCAAGTTGCTAGGGGCGGTGGTGCTGGGCATACGCCATCTGGCAGCACCGCTGCTGGCGCTGGGGGTGTCGTATCTGTACGGCCTCAGTGCGGTGCAAACCACCGTGCTGCTGGCGTTTTCGGCGCTGCCCACCGCGTCGAGCGCTTATGTGTTGGCCGCGCGCATGGGCTACGACGGCGCGTATGTGGGCGTGCTGGTGACGCTGTCCACGCTCCTGGGATTGCTGAGCTTGCCATTTGCGCTGGGCGTGTTACGCAACCTCTAGCTCGGCCAGGGTTTGGGTGCGCACTCCGCAGGCACGCGCAGCCTCCAGAAACTGCCCGCCCATGGCTTCGAAACCCGGTACCGGGCTCATGCAGTCGGTAAGCAAAACCGTTCGTTGCAGGCGCTCGGCGTCCCAGTAATCGATCAGGTCCTGCACAGAGGCGGCAACGCAATGGCTCAAGGCCTCGCCCGCCACCAGCAGCGTGCCCGGTTGGCGTTCCAACGCTTCCAACAAGGGCCGGTTGAGCGCGGTGCGCGGGTCGTCGGCTCGGGGCACTTCGGCCCGAAAGGCGCTGTACTGCTCGGTCAGCGGGTGGTGGCCTTTTGGCACTTTGTGCACCGTGTTGCCGCTGTGCAGCTCCCACGCGGCCAGCGCTTGCGAAAGACGGTCCTGGATCAGGTGGCCCCAGGTGCCCAACACACAGTGCACCGGCCACACCACCAATTGGCGCTGTCTGGCACGTTCCAGTTGCTCTAGGTACTCCAGCACCTCGGGCAGCCGACCGGCGTGGCGCGGCAGGAACTGCCCAGCTTGCACCGCTGCCAGCGTGACCACTGTGAACGGCGCAATCGGATTGCCCTGCGCGTCCAGCCAAAAGGTGGTGCGCTCCACGCCGACGCTGGCATGCGAGTCCAATGTCACCGTCACCGAATCCACTACGTCGCTGTGCGTGCGCAACCACTGTGCCAGGCGGTCCATGTCGGCGCTGGCGCCGGGCACCGGCAAAGCGGCTCCAGCGATATCAAGAAAGTCGTTCTGGGGGTCGATGATGAGCAGGTGGTAGCCGGGCATAGAGCGCTCCTTTCAATCAAACAGGATTCTGCGCCAGGGCCCACTGCACATGCTCACGCACCAATGCGTCAGCGTGCTGGGACTGGGCCTGTAGCGCCGCGCGCCATGGCACCGCCTGTGCAGGCTCGTGGGCCAAGCGCAAGGCGTTGCCCAGCGCCACCGCCACATTGCGAAGCCAACGCACATGGCCGATGCGGCGAATCGCGCTGCCTTCGGTGCGGCGCAAAAACTCGGCCTCACTCCAAGCCATGAGCACGGCCAAGTCCTGGCCGCGCAGGCCCTCGCGTGCATCGAAATCGGGCAAGGCGCTGCGCTTTGCAAATTTGTTCCAAGGGCACACCAATTGGCAGTCGTCGCAGCCATAAATGCGGTTGCCCAACAAGGGGCGCAGCTCTACGGGGATCGGTCCAGCGTGCTCAATGGTGAGGTAGGAAATGCAGCGGCGCGCATCGAGCCGGTAGGGCGCCACGATGGCCTGGGTCGGGCAGACCGCCATGCAGGCCGTGCAACTACCGCAGTGGGATGCCACCGGCGCGCTGTGCGGCAAAGCCACATCAACAAATATTTCCCCCAAAAAAAACATTGAACCCGCTTCCCGGTCCAACGCCAAGGTGTGCTTGCCGCGCCACCCCAAGCCGCTGCGTGCCGCCAACTCGACTTCTAGCACCGGCGCCGAATCGGTAAACACCCGAAAACCCAGCGGCCCGATGTGGGCTTGCAGGCGCTGCGCGAGCTGCTGCAAGCGGCCGCGCAGCACTTTGTGGTAATCCCGCCCCCGTGCGTACACCGACACCACGGCTTCACCCGCGCGCTGCAAGCGCGCCAGCTCGGTGCCTTGCCAATCGGGTGCCGTGTCTTGCGGCAGGTAGTCCATGCGCGCGGTGATGATGCTTAGCACCTGCGGCACCAGAAGGTCCGGACGCAGCCGCTGCGGGGCATGCCGCTGCATGTAATGCATCTCCCCATGAAAGCCCTGCGCCAGCCACTGCATGAGCCCCGGCTCGGCCGCCGACAA
>JBIIZY010000212.1:0-4473 GCA_044346035.1 Rhodoferax sp.
ATCAGCGGCGCCGAAGTGGGCTGCCAAGGCGAGGTGGGCGTGGCCTGCTCGATGGCGGCAGCGGGCTTGGCCGCGGTCATGGGCGGCACGGTGCGCCAGGTGGAAAACGCCGCCGAAATTGGCATGGAGCACAACCTGGGCCTGACCTGCGACCCGGTCGGTGGGCGGGTGCAGATACCGTGCATCGAGCGCAACGCCATGGGCGCGGTCAAAGCGCTCAACGCGGCGCGCATGGCGCTGCGCGGCGATGGCACGCATTTTGTTTCGCTCGATCAGGTGATCAAAACCATGCGCGATACCGGGCGGGACATGATGACAAAATACAAAGAGACGTCGCGCGGCGGCTTGGCGGTGAACGTCATCGAATGCTGAGGATGTGGAACACCCCCGTCGGACGCGCACTGCGTGTCGCGCCTTCCTCCCTTGCAGGGGGCGAAGCCAGTGGACCGGCCCAGCCGGATCCACGGCATCCCTGGCATGTGGTTGCGCTGCGTTGCCTTGGGGGAAGTGCGATTGCTTGGATAGGCAGTAACTGACAAAAGACTATGAGCCATTTTTCAATTTTTTCCATCGCCCGCAATGCGATGTCTTACCACGAAAACTGGCAAAAGCAGTGGCGCAGCCCCGCGCCCAAAACCAGTTACGACGCCATCATCGTAGGCGGCGGCGGCCACGGTTTGGCCACGGCCTACTACCTCGCCAAAGAGCACGGCATGCGCAACATTGCGGTGGTCGAGCGCGGCTGGTTGGGTGGCGGCAACACCGCGCGCAACACCACCATAGTGCGCTCCAACTACCTGTGGGACGACGCTACGCACCTGTACGAAAAAGCCTTGCAGTTGTGGGAAGGCCTGTCGCAAGACCTGAACTACAACACCATGTTCAGCCAACGCGGTGTGATGAACGTGGGCCACTCGCACCAGGACATGCGCGACATCCACCGCCGCGTCAACGCCAACCGCCTCAACGGCGTGGACGGCGTGGTCTTGAGTCCCGAAGAAATCAAAGCCATGGTGCCCATCATGAACACCTCGGGCTCGCTGCGCTACCCGGTCATGGGCGCGTCCTTCCAGCCCCGCGCAGGCGTAGCCCGCCACGACGCCATCGCCTGGGGCTTTGCCCGCGCCGCCGACCGCCTGGGTGTGGACATCATCCAAAACTGCGAGGTCATTGGCGTGCAGCGCGAGGGCGACCAGGTGGTGGGCATCGAGACCACGCGCGGCAGCATCAAGAGCAAAAAGATTGGCGTGGTCGCCGCCGGCCACAGCACGGTGATTGCCGACATGGCGGGCATCCGCCTGCCGCTAGAAAGCCACCCACTGCAAGCACTGGTGTCCGAGCCACTCAAACCGATTCTGCACACCGTGGTCATGTCCAACGCCATCCACGCCTACGCCAGCCAGTCTGACAAGGGCGACCTGGTGATTGGCGCGGGCATCGACGCTTATGTCGGCTACGGTCAGCGCGGAAGTTTCCCGGTGATCGAGCACACGCTGCAGGCCATTTGCGAGCTGTTCCCCATCTTCCGTCGGGTGCGCATGAACCGGCAATGGGGCGGCATTGTGGACGTGGCGCCCGACGCCTGCCCCATCATTTCCAAGACCCACATCAAGGGCCTGTACTTCAACTGCGGCTGGGGCACTGGCGGCTTCAAGGCTACTCCGGGGTCGGGCTGGGTGATGGCGCACACCATCGCGCAAGACAACCCGCATCCGCTCAATGCGGCGTTTACCTTGAACCGATTTAACACCGGGCATTTGATTGATGAGCATGGGGCGGCTGGGGTGGCGCATTGACTATGGTCTCGCTCTGCTTCTTTGGCCTCCGGCAAGGTGGTTTTTCCCCCCTACCCCCCCGCCCCTTCACCCCCGCCGGGGTGAAGGGGAGCCTGAACAGCCGATTTGGTTTTGGCGCGCCGGTTACGGATTTCGGCTCGCGAGGTTGCGGTGCGGATTTGGGTGCGCGCATCGGGCGGCGCTGCGGTCGTAGTGGCGGGCTGATGTGTCGGTCCACCATCACATCCACATCCACATCCACATCTGCATCTGCATCTGCATCCGCATCTAATTTTTCATCCTCTGCACCACCACCCGATGTTCGCCCCAGCGAACAAGCGCACACAGTAGCGCCTCGCACGCGCCCCACGCCATTGGAGCGTGCTGAGCAGCGCAGGATTGGGCGGATGAGGGCGGGCGCATGTTTGAGGCGTCAGCCGAGTTTGCGCCAGACCCCGCCCAAGCCGAGCAGCGCAAGGTACCCCGCAGGGGCACGCTCCACGGCTCGCCTTTTCTTTGGCTACTTTCTTTTGGCGAAGCAAAAGAAAGTAGCTCGGCCCCCGGGCCGAAACCCGGGAAACCCGGAAAACCCGTTACACCCCAGCCAGCCCCACACAAAAAACCCCGCACATCAACGCGCCGCAAGCACAGCAGCCACAAGCACAAAAGCCGCAAAAAACATCCAGCAAACCAAGCAACCCACATGCTAAAAATCACCTGCCCCTGGTGCGGCCCCCGCGAGGAAAGCGAGTTTTCCTGCGGCGGCGAAGCCCACATCGCCCGACCGCTAGACACCGACGCACTCACCGACGAACAGTGGGGCGACTACCTCTTTATGCGCAAAAACCCCAAGGGCCTGCACCGCGAGCAGTGGCTGCACAGCGCGGGTTGCCGCCGCTGGTTCAACGCCGAGCGCCACACCGTAAGCTACGCCTTCACCAAGTTTTACAAGCCCGGCGTGGACCCGCAGAGCGTGGCCAGCATCGCGCCCGGCCAAGCCATCACCGGAGACACACCGTGAGCGGCAAACGCATCGCTTCTTTGGGCGCACGGCTGGACCGCAGCAAGCCCATCCGCTTCCAGTTCAATGGCCGCAGCTACGGCGGTTTTCAGGGTGACACCCTGGCCTCGGCCCTGCTGGCTGCGGGCGAGATGGTGCTGGCGCGTTCGTGGAAGTACCACCGCCCGCGCGGCATCATCACCTCGGGTGTGGAAGAGCCCTCGGCCTTGGCGCAGATTGAGAGCGGTGCGTTTACCGTGCCCAACGCCAAGATGCCCGAAGTGGAGCTGTACCAGGGCCTGAGCGCCGAAGCCGTCAACGGCTGGCCCCACCTGCTGGCCCGCCTCTTTAGCATCAACCGCAATTTTTCGGCGCTGTTTCCAGCGGGCTTTTATTACAAGACCTTCATGTGGCCGGCCAAGGCCTGGATGCTGTATGAAAAAGTAATCCGCAAAGCCGGTGGCCTGGGCGCAGCGCCCACCGAGGCCGACCCGCAGCGCTATGTGCACCAAAACCTGCACTGCGATGTGCTGGTGGCCGGTGGCGGCGTGGCCGGGTTGGCTGCCGCGCTGGCAGCAGGGCGCAGCGGCGCGCGCGTGGTGCTGGCCGAGCTGGGCCCGGTACTGGGCGGCAGCGCCCACCGCTTGACCGGCACCATCGACGGCCAAAGCGCCAGCGACTGGGTGCGCGCCGCGCAGGCCGAGCTGGCCACCATGCCAGAGGTGACCGTGCTGCGCCGCAGTGTGGTGTTTGGCTACCACGACCACAACTTTCTAACCATCCGCGAGTCGCTAACCGACCACCTGCCCCTCAAGGACCGCAAGGGTTTTCGCGAGCGGCTGTGGCGGCTGCGCGCTGGACAGGTCATTTTGGCCACGGGCGCGCACGAGCGCCCCATGGTGTTTGGCAACAACGACCTGCCCGGCGTGATGCTCTCTAGCGCGCTGGCCGATTACGCCCAGTGCTACGGCGTGCTGGTGGGCCAGCGCACCGTGCTGCTGACCAACAACGACACGGCCTATGCCGACGCGCTCACGCTGCAAGGTGCGGGCGCCCAGGTAACGGTGGTGGACACCCGCGCAGGCGCCGTGCTGGCGGGCAGCTTGGCGCAGCAGGCCCAGGAAGCCGGTGTGGCCGTGTTGCGCGGCTTTGTGCCGCTGCAGGCCTCGGGCGGCAGCCAGGTCAGCGCGGTGGTGGTCTGCCAAACCGTGGGCACGCAAGCCACGGGCGAGCAGCGCACGCTGCCGGCAGACGCAGTGGGTATGTCCGGCGGCTGGAACCCGGCCATCCACTTGTATTCGCACGCGGGCGGCAAGGCACAGTGGTCGCAGGCTGGCGTGTGTTTTCAGCCGGGCACGCCGCTGCCCAACCAATGCAGCGTGGGCGCATGCAACGCCGACTGGTCGCTGGCGCACACCCTGGAAGCGGCCGACAGCGCCGGTCGCAGCGCTGCTGCACGCGCCGGGTTTTCCACGTCTGCGCGCAGCTACCAAACCCACGAACCGGTGTGCGAGCCGATCGCGGAGTTCTGGATTGCCGAGACCGGCCAGCCGGTGTCGCGCCGGGCTAAAGCGTTTGTGGACTACCAAAACGATGTGGGTGCCAGCGACATTGAACTGGCGATCCGCGAGGGCTTCGAGTCCATCGAGCACATCAAGCGCTACACCGCCATGGGCTTTGGCACCGACCAGGGCAAGC
>JBIIZY010000213.1:0-4468 GCA_044346035.1 Rhodoferax sp.
GAAACATGTTGCTCGGATCCCTGGCTGAAGTGAACTTCCAGTACATCAGGCGTGGTCTGTGCAACTTGCGTGATACGTGGTGGCTCGTGGTCAATGAACATATAAATCCGCTCCATGGCCTGGGGGTGGCGGCATGAAGGGCAGTCACAGTTATCACGCAACCACATACCCTCAAAGCGGCTGACCCGCCCATCGTCCCAGTGCAGCTTCAGGGCCCGACCATCGTGCGCAACTTGGCTCACGCTGTGCGATGCGGGCACAGTTGCGCGATCCGCCACAAGAGAAGACTGGTGTTGGGCAGCGGGTGTGGTGTTCGTCATGGTTTGCGCTTTCATGGGAGGTGCGACGCATGCTAGGTTGGCTGACCGGAGGCGACAAGCAATGGATTTCGCGGGTGCGTCATTAGATTTTCTATAGACTCACTTTCATGAAGGACACCAATACCCCGTTGAATTGGCTGCGTGCGTTTGAGGTCTCGGCACGCCATCACAATATTTCCGCCGCTGCAAGGGAACTGCACGTAACGCCCGCTGCAATCAGCCAGCAGGTTCGCCTGTTGGAGCACCGCGTGGGTGTGGCCCTGTTTGAACGCAACGCGCGCGGGGTCCGCCTGACACGTGCTGGAGAAAGCCTGTTGCCGGTTTGCCGCGAGTCCTTTGAGCGAATGGACGCTGCGTTGCTGGAACTGTTTGGAAAACGCAAGGGAAACCGATTGGTTGTGCGCGTCTTGCTGGGGTTCGCGCGCACCTGGCTGCTCAATGCTGTGGCGGGTTTTACTGCGCTGCACCCGGACATCCCGATTCGCCTGGTTGCGTCGGTCTGGTCTGGTGAGCCGCTGGATGCCAGCGTGGACGTGGATTTGCGTCTGGCATCGTCGCCTCCCAAGGGCTTGGAGGCCCATCAACTCACACACGATGCCATATTCCCCGTTTGCGAACCCAGCCTGGCACGGCGCCTGCAAAGAAACGATAAGGCAATGGATTGGTCAAGTCAGACGCTGCTTCACACCATCGGGTTTGCGCAAGGGTGGCAACATTGGATGGCCGAATCACAAGTTAAACGCAAGACACAGGCCACCGATCTTGAGTTTGATTCAGCCCAACTGTGCCTTGAAGCAGCATCACTTGGGCATGGCATAGCGCTGGCCCGCAGCAGTTTCGTAAGCGATTATCTCGACAGCAAGCGTCTCGTCGCGTTGCGCGGAGCGAGCCTGGAGGCCAAGGACAACGTATTCTTAACGGTAGCACTGGGACTCAGCGCAAAGGCACCGGCTGCTGTTTTTCGGGACTACTTGCTAAGCAGAGCGGAGCCGCCGCCAAGGTAATGGCATCAGCCCTGAAGAAATGGCAGTAGCGGCCGCGCTTCTGACGCGCTAAGGCAATCTGTACACGGACGTCTGCGTGGATGTTTCGTGCAGCCTGCGTTCCTGCGCAGAGTACTCAGCCGTTGCGGAGATGCTCAAGGCAAGAGAATCTGAAATCGAGACCATCGTGGCGGTTTGCGATGGCGAGGTTGTTCCGCCTTGCGGTCGGTGCCGCGAGCTGATCCGCAAAGTCAACAAGTCGAACTCAAGAACGCGAATACTGGTTGCGCGTGGTCGAGCGGCATTCCTCACAGAACTACTTCCCGTCGAGTGGGGGGCAAAGTCTGGTCCAAGCGGATGAATGCACCTAGGAGTGCGCGCCGACACCCAGCGTGCCAGCGATGTCGCTAAAGAGCGACCGAGTTGGCCCTGCATCGGCGCGAAGCCAACAGAACTTGTCAATGGCGTGCACTGGTGACTGAAAATGACGCTGACCCGCGTTGTTTATTTCAGCAGCCCAAAGTGCCGCGCAATGCTTTGCACCATGTGCCTGTGCAAGGCGCGCCGGTCGGTTCCGGGCGGATCGGTGCACAACGGGTCGTCGTTGTCGTCGGCCAACAGCTTGGCACCTGCCGGTTTGCATGGCAGCAGCGCAGAAAAGTGATTCGCAGGTGCCAGGATCTCGGTGCGGGCTGTAGGCAGTATCTTGGTCAAAGTGGCATCCGGGGCGGAGAAATCGGTGTCGGGCAATCGGTTGGCACCGTGCCCCAGGCCGATTAGCAGTACCCGGTCGACCATGTCGCTTGCCTGTGCCGCAGTTAACCCTTGGTGCAGCCCCGGGTCGATGGCGGCAACTGCCTTGACGCGCGCATCGCGGTAGCTCCGGTTCCAGATTGATGCGTCCAGTTGCCGCAGATCAATGCGCTTGCGCGCAATGTCACGGCAATGTCGGTGTCCCGATTGGGCGCAATAGCGGGCATAGGCATCCAAGTCGCCACGCAGCCCGCCCATGGAAAGCGCCGTCCAGCCGCCAAACGAAAAGCCCGCGGCATAGATGCGTTGGGGGTCGATATGCGGCCCGATTGCGGCATCTGCCAGCAACACGTCGAGCGCGACCTTCAGATCGTTGACCCGCGTGCCATGGTTCGAACTGCGTCGCAAGTCGAAGTCTCCAAAGGTACTCCCGGGATGGTTCACAGCCACCACCACCGCACCTTGCTGCGCCAGTCCGGCGCCTAGCCAAGACAAAGGACCCCAATGTCCGCCGATGCCGTGCGATAGCAGCACCAGAGGCCATCGGCCAGGTCGTACCGCCGCGTCGGTTTGCACTGTCGGGCTCTCAAACACCTTCGAATTGAACATGACTTGGCTAGCACCGACCCCCGCTGCGGGGTACCAGAGTGCGCCCTCCAAGGGTTTGCCAGTCGCAGTGCCAGGCCCACGCCACGGCTTGAATCCGGGAGCAGGCAAGAACTGTGCTTCTTGCGAAGCGGGCCGGGACGATGTTTGGGCGTAGCCAAAAGCGGTGGCGGTAGCAGCCAAGACAAAGGCAATGAGGAGTTGACGCATGACGGGTGTCCTTTCGAGCAGTTGAGGTGACTTATCATGGTTTCCGGACTGCTTCTTGGCGTTCTAAAACCGGATTCAGGACGTCCAAAAACCGATTTCCGTCCATCCTCGCGACCGTGCTGACCCTGCCACTTCCCGCTGTAGTCGCCTTGGCCCTGGCGTTTGTAGCCGTGCGCGCCTGCTTGGCAAGCAAACGCGGTGGTCGCTGGCACCCGCTTGTGATAACGATGGTGGCGGCCACTGCGGCGCAAAGCATGTTGATCGCGCTGGTGCAGTATTACGGGGCGACCGGTCTTCGCTGGCTGCAGCCCATCACTGCGTCTGCGTTGCCACCTCTGGCTTGGTGCGCTTTCGTCGCGGTGCAAGTGCGGCAACTGCGTGCGCGAGATGCATGGCACGCTCTGGCGCCGGCCCTGTCGCTGGTGTGCTTGTTGTTCTGGCCGAAAGGGCTGGACCTCGCTGTGATCGGCAGCTTTGTGGTCTACGGCGTAGCTTTGCTGGTGGTGCTGCGGTCGGAGGCAACAGAGTTGCCCCTGTCTCGCCTGGCCAGCGACAACGCGCCCCGGTGGCTGTGGCGGTTTGTGGCGCTGACCCTTTTGGTATCGGCGGCTGGCGACACGCTTATTAGTTTGAATGAGTGGATGCAGATTGGTGAGTCGCGGGCGTTGTTGATTAGCGCCATGTCGTCTTTGACGCTGCTCTCCTTGGGCTTCATCGGCCTATCCCCTGAATGGCGCACCTCCCGATCCAGCACAGACCCGACAGAGCTTGCATACCCGAGCGACACACCGGCTTTGGATGGTGCCGCCACAGAGCCCATCCAAGCCACGCCCGACGCCGTTGACATTGCATTGTTGGACCGGCTTGACACCTACATGCGCGAGGCACAGCCCTGGCTCAACCCTGACCTTACTTTGTTGGCACTGGCTCGCAAGCTGGGAACGCCCGCCAAAACCTTGTCAGCAGCGGTGAACGCGGGCCGCGGCGAGAACGTGGCCCGTTATGTCAACCGCTATCGCATTGAGCACGCGTGCGAGTTGTTGCGGGCTGGGCAACCCGTGACGACCGCGTTCTTAGCGAGCGGCTTCAACACCAAGTCCAACTTCCATCGCGAGTTTCTGCGCATCCACGGACAAACGCCCAGTGAATGGTTGGCGCGGGCAACACCGCTTTAGGTCGCCACCACAGACCGCCCATAAAACCCGACCTGCTCCGCAGCCGTCATGGTGACGCCAGGTCGGTCGAAAAATGCAAAGATTGCGACGATGCGCTCGCGCGGCCCCTGCACTGGCACCACGCGGTGCAAGGTGTTGACGCCACGAAAAACGTTCAGCGCGCCCGGCTGCAGGCGCACTTGCTGCACCAAAGGGTCCTCGCCGCGCAGCAGCGCGGCCACGCCATCGTAGTTAGGCGAATCCGCAGTGCGCAGGTTGGTTCGGTACTCCAGCTCTCCGCCAGACAGTGCCGCTTGCAAGAGGATCGTGGTGGTGAATTCCGACCGGTCAAAGTGCCAGTTCAAAGCCTCTCCCGCGCGACTGGCTTGGACGTTGACCCGCGCCATCGGGTCGTCCATGCAGTAAAGCGCCGCCTTGCCCA
>JBIIZY010000214.1:0-4436 GCA_044346035.1 Rhodoferax sp.
GCCAAGTTGCTTGAGGTAGTTGGACAGACCCTGGGTGGTGTAGGGCACCTGCGTGGTTTGGTCGCCGGTGCCGTCGAGTCCGACCACCAGACCAAAGCCGGTTAGCGCATTGCTGCGCACGCCTTCAATGGACGCCACTTCTTTGATGCGAAGCGCGTGCGCGGTGGGCAGCAAGACCAAGCACACCAGCAGCGCACACACGCGCAACCACGCTGGGTATACAGGCGTCGGGATGTCGTCAAAAACGAGAGTAGGGTGTGTCATGGTCCAAATCGGTGGGTGGGCGGACCCCGGAGGGGTCTCTGGTCCCCGGCACCATTCTGGAAAACTTTAGAACGGGTTAAAGCTCAAAAAGAAGCGCGATAACCAGCCAACTGTTTGCGCTTCGCCCTGTGCGCCACGCCCGCGCGACTCGACCCGCACATTGGCCACTTGCAGCGAGCTGATGATGTTGTTGGGCTGCAGCAGGCGTGGATCGACCGTGCCAGAGAAGCGCATCACATCGACGTTTTGGTTCACCCCGATTTGCTTTTCACCCACCACCAGCAGGTGGCCGTTGGGCAGCACTTCGGCCACGGTGGCCGTGATCGAGCCGGTGAAGGTGTTGGCCGCTTGGGTGCCGCCTTTGCCCGAAAAATCGTTGTCGGTAGACACCGCCGTCGCCAGGTTCCTCAGGTCCACGCCAATGATGCTGTTAAGCGGTGCCGTGGTGATGGTGTTCTGGGCCGAGGTGTTGCGGTTCACTGTCGAGCTTGATACCTGGCTTGCCGCCAAGCTTTCGACAATTTGGATGGTCACGATATCGCCCAGCAGGCGGGCCCGGCTGTCTTCAAACGCGGGCCGGTAGCTGGCCGTACTAAACAGGCTGCCGCTGGCCGGACGTGCCTGCAGCGCTTGGGCGCTGGGCGTGGGTGTGACGCGCGGCTCGGCAAAGTCCACCGCCACTTTTTGCGGCAGCGGTGCACAGGCCGCGCAGAGCCCGGCCAAGGCAACCAAAGACGCGGCGCGCAAGGCGCGCAGGGTGGTACCGCGAAGGGTCATGCCGCTCAAGTTCATAGCTGGCCCAGCTTTTGCAGCATCTGGTCCGAGGTCTGGATGGCCTTGGAGTTCATCTCGTAGGCGCGCTGGGTCTGGATCATGGTCACCAGCTCCTGCACCACGTTCACATTCGAGGTTTCCACAAAACCCTGCATCAGGCTGCCTAAGCCGTCTGCGCCGGGGTTACCTGCGTTGGGTTGGCCGGAGGCGGCGGTCTCTTGGTAAATGTTTTGTCCCTTGGGCTCCAAGCCGGCGGGGTTGATAAAGCTGGCGGTGGTGATGGTGCCGATGGTCTGTGGCGCTGCAGTGCCAGGCACGGCCGCAGTGACTGTGCCGTTGCTGGCCACCGAGACGCTGGTGGCATTGGCCGGTACGGTGACGCCGCCTTGCACCAGCAAGCCGGTGGAGTTGACCAAGCGGCCCTGGTTGTCCAACTGGAATGCACCATCGCGGGTGTAGCCGGTGGTGCCATCGGGCATGGTCACTTGAAAGAAGCCGTTGCCCTGGATCGCCACATCAAGCTTGTTGTTGGTCTGCTGCAAATTGCCCTGCGAGAAGGTGCGGCTGGTGGCCACGGTGCGCACGCCCAGGCCCACCTGCAAGCCGGTTGGCAGTGTGGATTGCTCCGAGGTGTTGGAACCCACCTGGCGCAGGTTTTGGTACATCAGGTCTTCAAACACCGCGTGCGCTTTTTTGAAGCCGTTGGTGGACACATTGGCCAGGTTGTTGGAGATCACGTCCAGCTGCATTTGCTGGGCTTCCATGCCGGTCTTGGAGATCCAAAGTGAGTTGATCATGGTGGGTGTCCTTGCGGTGTAGTCTGCCGTTTAGCCTTGCAAGCTGAGCAGCTGCCCAGCCGAGCGGTCGTTGGATTCGGCGGTTTGCAGCAAGCGCATTTGCGCCTCGAATTGCCGAGCGGTTTGGATCATGCCGACCATGGTCTCGATCGGGTTGACGTTGGAGCCCTCCAGCGCGCCCACTTGCACGCGGGCGGTGTCGTCGTTGTCCAGCGGGTTGCCGGAGAGCGCGCGGAACAGCCCGTCCTCGCTGCGCCGTATGGGGTCCTCGGCGGTGGGCGTGACCAGTTTGAGTCGACCAATGGTGGTGGCTGGTTCGGAGCCGACTTTGGCGCTGACGCTGCCGTCGTTGCCGATGGACACCTCCGCGTTGGTCGGTACCAGCATGGGGGCGCCGTCACTGGACAGCACCACGCTGCCGGTGCCGGTCATCAGGGTGCCGTCGGGTGAAACCTCGAACTGGCCGTTGCGGGTGTAGCCCTCGGTGCCGTCCAAGCCCTGTACGGCGAAGTAGCTGTTGCCCACGTTCATGGCGTCCAGGCTGCGCCCGGTGCGGGTGGCGGGACCGGCCTTGTCGGAGAAGCCCGCGCTGGACTCCACGGCAAACACCCGTGTGGTCGCGCCCTCGCCGCGCAAGGGCACGGCGCGGTAGGTTTCCAACTGCGCCCGAAAGCCGTTGGTCGATGCGTTGGCCAGGTTGTTGGACAGGATGGCCTGGCGGCTCGCAGCCGCGTTGGCGCCGGTCATGGCGGTGTAGATGAGGCGGTCCATGGGGCGTTATCCGCTGGGCTGGGACGCGAGCGCCTTAGCGCAGATTGACCAAAGTGGACAGCACCTGGTCGTGGGTCTTGATGGTCTGCGCATTGGCTTGGTAGTTGCGCTGCGCGGTCATCATGTTGACCAGCTCGGCGGTGAGGTCGACGTTGGACTCTTCGACAGCACCCGAACGCAAGTCACCAAACCGGCCGGCGGTGGGTTGGCCCAGGATGGTGGGGCCCGAGCCAAAAGTCTCCAGGTACTCGCCGCGGCCAATCGGTGCCAAGCCCTGCACATTACGGAAGTCCGCCAGTGCAATCATGCCGCCCGTTTTGAGGTTTTGGCCGTTGGAGTAGGTGGTGGTGATGACGCCTTTTTCGTTGATGGTCAGCCCGGTGAACTCGCCCGAGGTGTAGCCGTCCTGCGACAACTTCGACACCGCAAAGGTCACGCCGAACTGCGTCGCACCGTTGAGGTTGACGTCGATTGCCTGGGGCAAAAATCCGGTGGGTTCGTTGGGGTTGTCTGAAGGAATGGTGCCAGCCGCAAAGGTCAGGCCAAATCCCGGCCCCACACCGCCAATGAGCGGACCGCTGATCTTGCCGGTTGCGTCAAAAGTGATCTGGCCCAGCGCGGTGCCGGGCAGGTTGGTGTTGGGGTAGACATCCCAGGTGTTGGGCGTGCCCACGGTTTTCTCGAAGTACAGGCTCAGCGAGGTCGGCACACCTTGGGCGTCGAACACAGTGAGCGAGGTGCCGTACTTGGAGCGTGGGTCGGGTGTCAGGCCCGCTGCAATCGCTTGGGTGGAGTCCTTGGCGCGCGCATCCAGGTTGAACTCGGCCGTTACCACGGTGGTGGGCTTGGCATCAATCGGTGCGGTGGTCGGCAAGGTCAGTGGTATCGGGGTGGTGCCGATCGCCTGGCCCAGCACATCGGTGGCGTAGCCCATGACGGCCGACCCGGAGTTGGTAATCAGATTGCCCTCTTTGTCCAGCTTGAACTGGCCGTCGCGGGTGTAGGCGGTGGTGCCATCATTTTTGGTCACCTGAAAAAAGCCGGAGCCATTGATGGCCACATCCAGGCTGTTTCCGGTCACGGTCACATTGCCCTGGGTGAACTGCTGGGTCACCGCCGCTACCGACACCCCAATGCCGCCGGTACTACCGCCAGCGCCAGAGATGGTTGTGGCCACGATGTCGCCGAACTCGGCGCGTGCAGACTTCATGCCCACGGTATTGGCGTTGGCGATGTTGTTGCCAATGACGTCCAGGCTCTTGCTGGAGGCATTCAGACCGGATAGACCTGTTTGGAAGCTCATGGTTGTGTCCTCGTGTTTGTGTCAAAGAAGGGCTTGTATGGTGTTGTACGGTGCCGTGCCGCCACTGCGCAGCGCCAGGCTGATGCCACTTGCGCTGTTGTCCAAGCCGGTGATGGTGTCCTGCCGCATGGTGGTGGCGGTGACCGGCTTACCAGCGCTGCTGGCGCTCACGGTGAAGGTGGGCGCGCCCGCCCCGGTGTAATTGGAGGCATTCCACGCAAAGCTGTGGCGGCCGGTGGCTTTGGCACCCAGCTCAATCGTGTCCAACAGCTGGCCACCTGGGCTGCGTACTCGCACGCTCACCTTGTCTGCGTTGGCAGCCAGATTGAGCGCGCCTTTGCCGACCCCGGCGTGCACAGAAACGGTATTGCCGGGCGTTAGCACCTCGTGGCCAATCATGGAGGTGGCTTGCAACAGCTGCATCGATGCAAACTGGCTGGACAGCGACTTCACACTTTCGTTGAGGGTTTGGATGCCCGAGACCGTGTTGATCTGCGCCATCTGGCTGGTCATCTCGGCGTTGTCCA
>JBIIZY010000215.1:0-4426 GCA_044346035.1 Rhodoferax sp.
CTCAAGCGTGCGGTCATTGCCTCGGAAGACGATGGCTTTGCCAGCCACGGCGGCGTGGACTGGGATGCGCTGGAAAGCGCCTGGGCCCGCAACACCCGCGCCGAACAGCGGGCCGAACAGCGCAAATCCACCCGCCCACCCAAAGTCGTGGGCGGCTCCACGATCACGCAGCAGCTGGCCAAAAATCTTTTCCTCTCCGGGGAGCGCACCCTGCTGCGCAAAGGCCAGGAGCTGGTGCTCACGCTGGCGCTGGAGCAACTGCTGTCCAAGGAACGCATCTTGGAGATGTACCTCAACCATGTGGAGTGGGGCCGAGGCGTGTTTGGCGCGCAGGCCGCCGCGCAACATTACTTTCGCAAGCCAGCCCAGCAGCTCAGCGCTTTTGAGGCGGCCAGACTGGCGGTGATGCTGCCGCGCCCCAAACACTTTGAGAAGCTGCCCAACTCGGCCTACCTCAGTGGCCGCGCAGCCGTGATCGTGCAGCGCATGGGCGACGCGCAACTACCCTAAAGCGGCGCGCGGCGCGTGCGGTGGCCCCGTTGTGGCAGCGCTGCGTGGGCCGCCGACGCACCCATCCTGATTTTTTTTTGGGTCTTTGGGGCCAAGCGCCGTCGGTATCATCGCGGCCATGCTGGCGACCCTGGTGCGTTACTTTTTGCTTGGTGTGGTACGCGTCCTGACCGGCTCGCAGGCCCGCTGGCTGGGCTGCCCTCCCAAGGCCGAGCAGCGCATCTACTTTGCCAACCACCAAAGCCACGCCGACCTGGTGCTGCTGTGGGCAGCGCTTCCGCACGAGTTGCGCAGCGTGACCCGGGCAATTGCCGCGCGCGACTACTGGACCAAAACGCCGCTCAAACAATGGCTGACCACCCGGGTTTTCAACGTCATCTACGTATCGCGCGAGCGCACTGCCGACGAAGACCCGCTGGAGCCGCTGGCAGAAGCACTAGAGAACGGCGACTCCATCATCTTGTTCCCCGAAGGCACCCGCGGCCACACGGGTGAGCCGCAGCCTTTCAAGGCCGGCTTGTACAACCTGGCGCTGCGCTTTCCCAAGGTGGTGTTGGTGCCCGCGTGGATCAACAACGTGCAGCATGTGCTGCCCAAAGGCGAGGTGGTGCCAGTGCCGGTGCTGTGTTCCGTGACGTTTGGTGCGCCCATTGCGCTGCAAGCGGGCGAGCCGCACCGCAGCTTTCTGGAACGCGCCCGCGCCGCGGTGCTGGCCTTGCGCGATGCCTAGCCTGCTATGTACATCTACCTGAGAGACCTATCCCCCACGCAGCAAATTGGCACGCTCTTTCTGGTTGTGTTTGGCGTGCTGGCGCTGGCCAGCTTGCTGCTGTTTTTGTTTTCCATCCGGGACTTCGCCGATGCTGATGTGGCCCAGCGCCGGCGCGCGAACCTGAAAAGCTTTCAGGGCATCGTGCGCAGCAGTTGGGTGATGGTGTTGGTGTTTTGGCTGGGCTGGATGATGGGCAACTGGGTGGCGCTGACCCTGTTCGGCCTGGTGTCCTTCTTTGCATTGCGTGAGTTTTTGACCCTCTCGCCCATTCGGCGGGGCGACCACCGCAGCCTTGTTTTGGCTTTTTTTGCGGTACTCCCCACGCAATACTGGCTGGTGGGTAGCGGGCATTTCGACATGTTTGCGGTGTTCATCCCGGTGTATGCGTTCCTTGCTTTGCCGGTGGTTAGTGCGCTGGCCAACGACCCGCAGCGTTTCCTGGAGCGCAATGCCAAGCTGCAGTGGGGCATCATGGTCTGCGTCTATGGCATGAGCCATGTGCCAGCGCTGCTCTTGCTCGATTTCCCCAATTACGACCGGCGCAACGCCTTTATGGTGTTCTTCCTGGTCATTGTGGTGCAGGTCTGCATGGTCACGCAGCACCTGGTGAGTCGCCACTGGAAGCGGCCCCCGGTGGCACCGGCCATCAGCAGCAGTTTCCATTGGAGCGGCGCCGCTGTGGGCATGCTGGTGGCCAGCCTGTTGGGCGCGGCCTTGGCGGGCATCACACCGTGGGTGCCCGCCACCGCGTTCGTGTTTTCTCTGATCGCTTGCTTTGCCGGCACCTTGGGGCACTTTGTCATGAAGGCGCTCAAACGCGACCGGGGCATCCCCAGCTGGGGGGCGCAAGGGCGCGCGGTGACTGGTGCAGGCGGGCTGCTCGACCGGGTGGACGCGCTGTGTTTTGCCGCGCCCGTGTTTTTCCACTCGGCGCGCTGGTACTTCGGGGTGTAGCGAGCCAGGCGGCGGGCGCTCAACGCTACCAGTTTGCCGTGCGTTGCAACATGTAGTTGCTGATGTTGCGCCAGCTCAAGCGCCCAGCGTCCACTTGGGTGCAAAGCAGGCCAGCCGGGGTGCCAGGCGGGCACGGCGCCAGTGCTGAAAAGTCCAGGGCCGCGCCCTGGGTCATCCCGTAGGGGCCTTGCTGCAGCAGGGCGCGCACCACGGTCTTGGTTCTGCGCCCGGTGCTGTCGGGCCCGGTGCTGTGGGTGGCTTCGGGCAGGTCAAGCAGCAACAAGCCCGCAGGCGCACCGGTGCCTGCAGGACGTTGCAGACCCAGGCCAGCGCTGGCATCGATCAGGTAATGAAAACCCGCGCCCTCCAGCGCTCGGCAATCGTGGGCCGACGGACCACGTGGCTTGGGGATGACACTGGAGAACAGCAGCTGCGACTGCAACAGACGCACGGGGCCTGCCAGCCGTTCGCCAGCAGCAGGGAAGTCGAAGTACCAGCCAGCACCAGCGCTGGCCTGGCCGGCTGCGGCTGGCACGGGGTTGGTCTGGTCGAAGGCGGCCTGCCGGGACGGCAGGGCGGGCACCAGCAAGGAGCCGTTGGCGCCCAGCCTAGCGGCTTGCAGACCCGCGCGCCCAACGATGGCACCCAATGGTCCGCTGCCACCGGGGGCGAGCGATCCATCGTCGTTGAGCAGGTACAAGGTCTGCACGGCCGTGGACTCCACGTCTGCCGGCTCCAGCAGCTTTCCGGTTCCAAGCGCCACCAGCCGCGCCGCCGACCCGCCAGACGACACACTGGGCGCCAGCGCGATGGGCTGCGCCCGCCCCTGGGCGTCCTGGGCGGTGAACATGGGCACCGGCTTGCGCGATGCACCGGCGCCGGTGTGGAACGCCGAGAGCGTTGCCAGTTGCCATTTGGTGCTGGCTGCGTGGGAGAAGTCGAGCTTCCACAACTGGCCGTGCAAATCCCCCGCGTAGAGGACGGCGACCGCCTGCTGCGCATCGCGCACCACCGTGAATTCAAGCAAGCCGGTGGCCATGTTGGCCTGCAGGCCGGCCCGTTTGGGAAAGCTGACTTTGAAGTAATTCTGGCCAGCCATCCACGGCTGGTGCGCGGGCTTGCTGAGGTCCAAAAAGTACAGTGCTGCCGTGGCCGTGCGGCTGGCGTGGCCGCTGGCCTCGGGCACGTAGCTGTTGACGCCGTTGCCGACAACCGCAAACCAGCGGTAGGTCGCAGGCTGCGCGCCCAGCGCGCTGGTGCGCAGTTTGAGCACCTGCGCTTGGCCCACCACCTGGCCCAGGTCGAAGTCGGGGTCGTCTGCGCTGGTGAACTCCCACAGCACTTTGTCGGGGGAAAAGGCGCTGGGTTGGGTCACATCCAGCGCGAAAACACCCTTGCCGCCTGCGCCGGTGCCCCCGACCAGCACCGTGGCCCAGCCACTGCGCAGCTCGGCCTGCGCCACCGTGGGCGTGGCATCGACATACGCGCGGTGGTTCTCAGCATAGTGCGGTTCGACAAGCGCGGGCAGATGGGGTACCAGCCAGCTTGGGATGTAGGCAAACAGCTCGACGCCCGTCAGGGCATCGAAGGCGTGCAGCATGCCGTCGTTGGCACCCACCAGCACCACCGGCGTACGCCGGGCGTGGGCAGCGGCAAACGCGGCGTAGCTGGCGGCGCTGAACTGCCCCGGTGCGGGCGCGCCGCTGTACACCAGACCGGATCGGATGACATCGCCCAGTGCCTGGCTGCGCAGGCGCAAGAGCCGCTGTGGCCCCAGCGCGTCGGGCACTGCGCCAAGGTGGGCCTGGGCCAAGGCTTGCTGCAGCACGGGGGGCAGCGCAGCCCAACGAAAATCCACCGCCTGCGCCAACGCGCCAGGCGCCGGCACCCCCACGGCGATGTTGCGGCTGCGGGCTGCATCCGGCAGTGCCCGCAACTGGGCCGCGGCGCTCCACAGCGGCGTGCTGCCAATGCCGACCCGGCGCTGCCCATCCAGAGTCAGCCGCAAGGCCTGCACATCGCCCCGCCAGTTGCTGCTGTCCCACAGGCTGCGGTAAGCGGTACTGCCTTGGACCGTGAGCGTGGTGGAGGCCACCGCACCGGAGGCGCCACTCTGGCGCGAGGACAGCGCCTGCTGGAACAAGGCCTCAAACGCCTGCAGGGTGTCCTGCGGCGCTGCGGCGGCGCGAA
>JBIIZY010000216.1:0-4415 GCA_044346035.1 Rhodoferax sp.
TGGGCCACCTGGCCGCATGGAACTACTTCCAGTCCATCAAGAACCCCACCAACGCCGAGTTCATCAAGAAGTGGTCGGCCTACGCCAAGGCCAAGAACATCGCTGGCCACAAAGACAAGCCGCTGACCAACGACCCGATGGAGGCCACCTACATCGGCGTCAACATGTGGAAGCAGGCAGTCGAAAAAGCCAAGTCCACCGACACCGACAAGGTGATCGCCGCCATGGCCGGCCAGACCTTCAAGGCACCCTCGGGCATCGTGAGCAAGATGGACGAGAAAAACCACCACCTGCACAAGTCGGTGTTCATTGGCGAGATCAAGGCCGACGGCCAGTTCAACGTGGTGTGGAAGACACCTGGCCCCGTGAAGGCCAAGCCATGGAGCCCGTACATCGAAGGCAACGACAAGAAGAAGGACGAGCCTGAGAAGAAGTAAGGCGCGACTGGATCGGGCCTGGGCCTGGGCCCGTGTGCCTGGTCTGTCTGTGGGCTGCGGCATTGCGCCGACCCACAGGCGCGTGGCGTCCCCTGTGTTACTTCCCAAACCCCAACAAGCTCCCGGATTCATGCACCTCAGACATTGCGTGTTGGTCTTTGCGCTGCTGCTCTCGGGCGCGGCCCAGGCCCTGACGCCCCAGCAAGCGCAGGCGATTGCCGTCGCGTCCGGTGACGACGGCGGCGAGAGCCGCATTGCGGCCTTGCGCGCTGCCGCGGCCAAGCCCGATGAGGCCTTGGTGCGGTTCCTGGAGGCACTGTCGCAAGATGCCGTCAAGCTCATCGGCGATCGCCCGGTGGTGGTGCGCGACGACGTGGCGTTTGACCCGGTTACGGGCGCGCAGGTCGCACTTCCAGACACCGCCGAAGATGTGATTAACAACAACCGCATGCGCGGAGAAATCGACGCGGCGCTGGCCGCCATCCGCCTTCTTTCGCCCGACGACTCTGTGCGGCGCGACGCCATCAAGACCCTGGAAGGCGCAATCGACGAGAGCAAGCTGGCCTTGCTCGACCGCGCCTTTGCGCAGGAGAGCGTTGCGGACTTGAAGGACAAGCTGGGGCGGCTGCGCGCGGTGGCTTGGCTGGGCAGCAGCGACAAGGCGCTGCGCTTGCAAGCGGCCCAACTGCTGGCCAACAGCGCGCAGGCTGCCACCAAAACGCTGCTCTTAGAGCGCTTGCAGGTGGAGACCGAGTTGGAGGTCAAGTCGGCCTTGCAACGCAGCCTCTCCAAGGTGGAGACGCGCCTGGCCTGGGGCGACCGGCTGGGCGCGATGTTCAGTGGCCTGAGTCTGGGTTCCATCTTGCTGTTGGTCGCCCTGGGCCTGGCCATCACCTACGGTTTGATGGGCGTGATCAACATGGCCCATGGGGAATTGATGATGGTGGGTGCCTATGCCACCTACGTGGTGCAGGGCGTGTTTCGCACCCACTTTCCGGGTGCCTTCGATTGGTATTTGCTGGCCTCGGTGCCGGTGGCGTTCATGGCGTCGGCTCTGGTCGGTGCCGCGATGGAGCGCTCTGTGATTCGCTACCTGTACGGCCGTCCGCTGGAGACGCTGCTCGCCACCTGGGGCATCAGCCTGGTGCTGATGCAGCTGGTACGCACCGTGTTTGGGGCGCAGAACGTGGGCGTAGAAAACCCCAGTTGGATGAGTGGTGGTGTGCAGGTAATGGGCAACCTGTCGCTGCCTTACAACCGCATCATCATCGTGTGCTTTGCCTTTGCGGTGCTGGGCGGCGTGGCATTTTTGATTGCCAAAACGCGCTTGGGCCTGTTTGTGCGCGGTGTCACCCAAAACCGGCCGATCGCGGCCTGCATGGGCGTGAACACCGCGCGTGTGGACACCTACGCATTTGCGCTGGGTTCGGGCATCGCGGGCTTGGCCGGCTGCGCTTTGAGCCAGGTGGGTAATGTGGGCCCGGACCTGGGGCAAGGCTACATCGTGGACTCGTTCATGGTGGTGGTGCTCGGTGGCGTGGGCCAGTTAGCGGGTACGGTGTACGCCGCCATGGGCCTAGGGCTGCTCAACAAGTTGTTGGAAGGCTGGACCGGAGCGGTCTTGGCCAAGATTGCGGTGCTGGTGTTCATCATCATCTTCATCCAGAAGCGTCCCCAAGGCATCTTCGCGATGAAGGGCCGGAGCGCCGAGGCATGAGCGCGGTGCAGCTTCCACCCAAGCCACCTTTGCTGGGCAAAGGCGGCTGGACCGCCTGGCTGGTGGCGCTGATTGTGCTGTGCGCCGTAGTGCCGGTGCTCAACCTGCTCATTCCCGAGGGCAGCGTGTTTCACCTGAGTGACTTTGCGGTGGCGCTGGTCGCAAAAATCATGTGCTTCGCGATTTGCGCCTTGGCCATGGATTTGATCTGGGGCTACACCGGTATCTTGTCGCTGGGCCATGGCCTGTTTTTTGCGCTGGGTGGCTACGCCATGGGCATGTACCTCATGCGCCAGATCGGGCTGGACGGCAACTACCAAAGCGAGTTGCCCGACTTCATGGTGTTTCTGGACTGGAAGACGCTGCCTTGGCACTGGAGTTGGAGTGACAGCTTTGTGGCCACGCTGGCGCTGGTGGTGCTGGCACCGGGCTTGGTGGCGCTGGTCTTTGGTTACTTTGCGTTTCGCTCGCGCATCAAGGGCGTGTACTTTTCCATCATCACCCAGGCGCTCACGTTTGCGGCCATGCTGCTCTTCTTTCGCAACGAGACCGGCTTTGGCGGCAACAACGGCTTCACCGATTTCAAGCGCATTCTGGACATTCCGATTGCCACGCCCAGCACCCGCATGGTGCTGTTTGTCATCACCAGCCTGACGCTGCTGCTGTTCTTTTTGATGGCGCGCTGGTTGGTGTTGAGCAAGTTTGGCCGGGTGCTCCAGGCCATTCGCGATGCCGAGACGCGGGTGATGTTTAGTGGCTACTCGCCCTTGGGCTACAAGCTCACCATCTGGACGCTCTCGGCCATGATGTGCGGTGTGGCCGGTGCGCTGTACGTGCCGCAGGTGGGCATCATCAACCCCAGCGAGATGAGCCCCGCCAACTCGATAGAAATCGCGATTTGGGCAGCCGTAGGTGGCCGCGCCACCCTGATCGGGCCGATTGTGGGCGCCTTCATCGTCAACGGCGCCAAGAGCTGGCTCACGGTCACCTACCCCGAGTTTTGGCTGTACTTTTTGGGCGCCTTGTTCATCGTTGTTACCTTGTTCTTGCCGCAGGGCGTGGTGGGCTTGGTGAAAAAACTGGCGGGTAAAAAAGCATGACGCCTGACCTGTTGGAGCAAGGCGAAAAGCGGGTGCAGGAGCGCATGGCCGCGCTGGCTGCACAGGCCGGCCAGACCGAGTCCGGAGGGCGCTCGGCCGGCTACTCGCGCATGAAGCAGGGCAATGCGGTGGACACCACCCACGGGCGCATCCTGTACCTCGACGGCGTGAGCGTGAGCTTCGATGGCTTCAAAGCTATCAACAACCTGAGCCTGGACATTGCACCTGGTGAGCTGCGCTGCATCATCGGCCCCAACGGCGCGGGCAAGACCACGATGATGGACATCATCACCGGCAAAACGCGGCCCGACTCCGGCACCGTCTTCTTCGGCAGCACCATCGATTTGCTGCGCTACAAGGAGGCTGAGATTGCGCAACTGGGCATTGGCCGCAAGTTCCAAAAGCCCACGGTGTTCGAGCACCTGAGCGTGTTCGAGAACCTGGAGCTGGCCCTTAAAACCAACAAGGGTGTGGCGGCATCCATGTTTTTCAGGCTGGACTCGGCCCAGTCGGACCGCCTGGCCGAGGTGCTGACCACCATCCACCTCGCCGAGAGCGTGGGCGTGCAGGCGGGCACCTTGAGCCACGGACAAAAGCAATGGCTGGAGATCGGCATGCTGCTGATGCAAGACCCCAAGCTGCTGCTGCTCGACGAGCCGGTGGCGGGCATGACCGACGAAGAAACCGAGCGCACCGCCGAACTGTTTTTGTCGCTCAAAGGCAAGCACTCGCTGATGGTGGTGGAGCACGACATGGGCTTTATCAACACCATTTCCGACATCGTGACGGTGCTGTGCGATGGCGCGGTGCTGGCCCAGGGCACGTTGGCGCAGGTGCAAAGCGACGAGCGCGTGATTGAGGTCTATTTGGGGCGGTGATGTTAGAGATCAGCAAGGTCAACCAGTACTACGGCGGCTCGCACATCCTGCGCGATGTCAGCCTGCGCGCCGAGCTGGGCAAGGTTACCGTGGTGCTGGGGCGCAACGGCGTGGGCAAAACCACTTTGCTCAAGGCGCTGATGGGCTTGGTGCCCATCAAAACCGGCACCATCGCGTTCGACGGCAAACCCATCCACAACGCCACGCCCTACGAGCGCGCCCGCGCAGGTATTGGCTTTGTGCCGCAGGGCCGCGAGATCTTTGCGCGCCTGACCGTGCAAGA
>JBIIZY010000056.1:0-14579 GCA_044346035.1 Rhodoferax sp.
ACGATCAGGTCGGCCTGCAAGGTGTGGGACTTCAAGTTGGCAGTGGCGCTGTGGCACACGGTGACGGTGGCGTTTTGCTGCAGCAGCATGAGCGCCATGGGCTTGCCCACGATGTTGCTGCGCCCGATCACGACCGCGTGCTTGCCGCGCAGCGAGTAACCGATGGAGTCCAGCATCTTCATGCAGCCGTACGGGGTGCAAGGCCAGAAACCAGGCCGGCCCACCATCAGTGCGCCGGCGCTTGCGACATGAAATCCGTCCACGTCTTTGGCGGGCGAGATGGCCTCAATCACCAGGTTGGCGTCGATCTGCGGAGGCAGCGGCAGTTGCACCAAGATGCCGTGGATTGCCGGGTCGCGGTTGAGCGCGTCGATGCGGGCCAGCAAATCGGCTTGTGTCATGCTGGCCGGGTGCTGCTCCAGCACCGAGTGCATTCCCGCTTCGGCGCAAGCCTTCACTTTGTTGCGCACATAGACGTGCGATGCCGGGTTGTCTCCCACCAGCACCACAGCCAAGCCAGGTGTCAGGCCGCGCGCGCGCAAGGCGGCGGTGCGGCTGGCGATGTCGCCGCGCAGTTGGGAGGAGAGTGCGTTGCCGTCAATGCGTTGGGCGGTGGTGGGCAGGGTCATGGGCGTTTCAAGTAAAAAAGCGCCCGACACCCAAAGGGGCCGGACGCAGGATATTCAGAGGGGATTCAGGCCTTGGGGGCATTCTGCCCGAGGGCGATTTTGAGCAAATCTGCCACGGTGTTGGCGCTGAGCTTTTCCATGATGTTGGCGCGGTGGGCCTCGACGGTTTTGATGCTGATGCCCAGGTCGTCGGCGATTTGTTTGTTCAGCCGGCCCGCAACGATGCGCTCAAGCACCTGGGACTCGCGCAGCGTGAGCTTGGACAAAAGCGCATCACGGTTGGCGGCCAGTTGGTAATCGGCGAAGGAGTCTTTGGCGTGGTCCAGCATGCGCTCGACCAAGCCGACCAGCTGGCCCTCGTTGAAAGGTTTGAGTATGAAATCCATGGCGCCTTTTTTCATGGTGTCCACGGCCATGGGCACATCACCGTGGCCGGTAATGAAGACGACGGGTAGCGGCGAGCGGCTTTCGATCAGGCGGTTTTGCAGCTCCATGCCGTTCATGCCGCCCATGCGGATATCCACAATCAGGCAGGCCACTTCGCGGGCGTCGTAGCGGCTCAGGAAAGACTCTGCAGAATCAAAGCAACGTACCCGGTATCCCTTGCCTTCGAGCAACCATTGAAGCGAATCCCGGACGGCCTCGTCGTCATCCACCACATAGACGGTTCCTTTTTTGGGGATCAGGCTCATTGGGTTATCCAGATGGTGAGGGCAGGCTCTTGGCAGTAGATCGGGTGATTGGGTCGGGCGCCTCGGCCAGTGGCAGCCAAAAGGAGAATCGACACCCCGCGATTTCGGCGCCATTGTAGATGTTCTCCCCGTTCATTCTGCCCAGGTGCGATTCGACAATGGAGCGGCACAAACTCAAGCCAATTCCCATGCCATCGGCCTTGGTGGAATAGAACGCCTCGTACAAACGCGCCAGCACTTCGGGTGCCAGGCCGTTGCCGTTGTCCTGCACCGAAAACTCCAGCACCGCGCCGGCTTCCATCTGCTTGGGCACCACCCGCAGTTCGACCAGCCGCTGTGCCGTGGGCCGCTGCGCTGCGTCGATCGCCTCGGCCGCGTTGCGCAGCAGGTTGACCAAAACCTGCTCGATCAAGATGGGGTCCACCATCACCATCGGCAAGCGTGCTGCGATGTAGTGGTTTAGGCGCACGTTGCGCCGCCGCAGCTCGATCTCGGCCAGCTCGATGGCCTCGGCCACCATCAAGCTCACGTCGGAGGGGCTGCGGTTGGGCTCGCTGCGTTTCACGAACGAGCGGATGCGCTGGATGATTTGCCCGGCGCGCTGGGCCTGGTGCGCGGTTTTTTCGAGCGCGCCGAGCAGCTCGGGCTCGCTAATTTGCTGCCCCTTGATGCGCGAGACCATGCCGTTGCAGTAGTTGTTGATGGCAGTCAGCGGCTGGTTGAGTTCGTGGGCGACGCTCGACGCCATCTCGCCCATGGTGATCAGGCGGCTGGCATTTTGTGCGCGCTCGGCCTGGGTGGCGGCTTGCTCCTCGGCCAGTCGGCGGCTGCTGATGTCGGTGGCAATCACCATTTGCGCCAGCCGTCCATCGACCCAGCTCAGGTAGCGAGTACGTACCTCCAGCCACTTGCCCAGAGCGCTCTCAAAAACTTCGCCACTCTCGGTCTCGGTGTCGGCCAACGCGTCGGTGGGCAGGCCGGCAAAGGAGTCCACGGTGTCGAGCGACTCGTCGCTGGTGGGGTTGGTGGGCACACCGGCCTGGGCCACCAGTCGCAAATGGCCATCGGCTTGGGTGCCAAACCAATGGCGGTACAGCTTGTTGGCAAACAGCAATTCGTCTCCGCCCAAGGGTGCCACCGAGATCGACGCATCCAGTGCTTCCAAGACCGTGGTGAAGCGCTGGTGCGAGGCGGAGAGTTGCTCGCGCACGCGGTTGGGCTCGGTGATGTCCGTCATGGAAGTGACCCAGCCGGTCTGGTGTCCCATCGCGTCCACCAGCGGCGATACATACAGCCGCGCATCGAACATGCTGTTGTCCCGCCGCTTTACCCGAACTTGGAAACCGCCCGGCGCGTGTTTGCCAGAGAGCTCGTCTTGCAGGCGCGACATCAGCAACTCGTGGTCGTTTTCCGGCCAGTAGGGAAAGGGTGCACTGCGTCCCACCAGCTCGGCCTCACTCCAGCCGGTCATTTGGCAGAACGCGGGATTGACGTAGGTGATGCGCCCGGTCAGGTCCATAGCGCGCATGCCGGTGAGCATGGAGTTTTCCATGGCACGGCGAAAGTTGGTTTCCGACACCAGCGCCTGCTGCGCTTGCACCCGCCGCCGGGTGTGGCGCCAGTTGGCAATCAGCATCCAAGCGGTCATCACGCTCAATGCGCTGACCAGCCAGAACAGCCCGCTGCCTACCAGTCCGAGGGATGCCCGGTAGGGCTGACCGCGGATCGACAATCCGGTGCCCAGTGGCGAGACCGGCATGGTGTAGCCACCGGATCGTTCCATCCACGGCATTTGCCAGCCGGTGCCGGGCTTGTTGGGTACAGCTATGCCTGCGAGCACACGTCCCTGGTCGCCCAGCAGCGAGATGGCGTAGCGCGCAGACACTTCGTTGGGCACACCATGGCGGTACAGGGCGTCTACCGACACTTCTGCCAACACGGCGCCAGCGAAGCGGTTGCGCTCGGTCAATGGCACATAGATGCGCATCATGGGCACATCCTCGAAGCTGTCCGCGCGCAACAGGTACGCCGGTTGGTTCATGTCGCGCGCTTGCGCGAAGGCGGCCGCGTCTTCGTGCGCGGACGATGGTCCGCTGTCTTGTTGGGGCAGTGGTAGCAGTGCGCTGAGGGTGCCTGTAGCCACCTTGATGCGGCGGCGCTCGTCGATCCAGGCCAGGCCTTGCATTTCCGGGTACTGGTCAAGCAAGGCCATCGCGCGGGCGCGAAAGTCGTCGGTATCGAGTTCGCGGTTGGAGGTCTCGCGCGCCACTGACGCAAGTTGCTCTTGGCTTTCCAGCAGCCGCAGCCGCAGCCGCTGTTGGGTGTATTCGACATCGCGCTGTACCGCCTCTTGTTCGCGCGCGACTTCTTCTACGTGCAGGTACACCAGCGCTGTAACGATGGCCGCAAAGAACAAAGCCACTGCCAACAGTGGGGCCAGCATGGCCACCCGGTCTTGCCGGTGGGGCGAGAGCCGGCGCCACCAACGCACCGCGCGCGACGCGCTGGGCAGCGCGCGGGCGTTCGTCAGACGGGTTGGTGCGGGGGACAGCATCGGTGCGAGTGTAGGGGAGCTAACGGTCTTGCATATGCCCGGCGAGGTTCCAAGCGCGGGCCAAGCGAGGCCCCAAGCCTGCATTTAAATTTCTTAATATGAAACGTAAATGCATCAGTTGAAATAGGAAATAAATTGTGGGAAACTCCTGCCCGCGTAATAAATTACGCCGACAAAAAGCAACCAGGAGACACCGATGTCAGCAGCACCCCAGGGCGCCACCCACGCCACCGAC
This sequence comes from Rhodoferax sp., assembly GCA_044346035.1. Classification (GTDB taxonomy): domain Bacteria; phylum Pseudomonadota; class Gammaproteobacteria; order Burkholderiales; family Burkholderiaceae_C; genus Allorhodoferax. The sequence continues at coordinate 4,111 of JBIIZY010000056.1, forward strand.
CAAGACAGCCAGGAAACCCGCGAGTGGATGGACGCGCTGACCGCGGTCATTGAAGCCGAAGGCCCTGAGCGCGCGCATTTTTTGCTGGAGCAACTGCTCGAACATGCGCGCCAGAACAGCATCGACATGCCTTTTTCCGCCAACACCGGCTATGTCAACACGATTGAGCCGGATCAGGAAGAGGCATCGCCTGGCAACCTAGAGATCGAAGAGCGGCTGCGTGCCTACATGCGCTGGAATGCGATGGCGATGGTGGTCAAGGCCAACCGCCATAACCCAGCCGATGGCGGTGATCTGGGGGGGCACATTGGCTCGTTTGCGTCGTTGGCCAGCCTGTTTGGCGCAGGCTTCAACCATTTTTGGCATGCCGAAAGCAACGAGCCCGGCAAAGAGCATGGTGGCGACTGCCTCTACATCCAGGGCCACGTCTCCCCAGGCGTCTATGCCCGCGCCTTCTTGGAAGGCCGCTTGACCGAGGAGCAACTGCTCAACTTCCGGCAAGAGGTGGACGGCAAGGGGCTCTCCAGTTATCCGCACCCCAAACTCATGCCCGAGTTCTGGCAGTTCCCCACCGTTTCCATGGGGCTGGGCCCTTTGATGGCGATTTACCAGGCGCGCTTTCTCAAATACCTGCACGCCCGTGGCATTGCCAACACCGAGAACCGCAAAGTCTGGGTGTTTTGCGGTGATGGCGAGATGGACGAAGTGGAGTCGCTCGGTGCCATCGGGCTGGCCGCGCGCGAAAAGCTCGACAACTTGGTGTTTGTTATCAACTGCAACCTGCAGCGCTTGGATGGGCCGGTGCGTGGTAACGGCAAGATCATCCAAGAGCTGGAAGGTGAGTTCCGCGGCTCGGGCTGGAATGTCATCAAGCTCTTGTGGGGCTCGGGCTGGGACCCGCTGCTGGCGCGCGACAAAGAAGGTGCCTTGCGCAAGCTTATGATGGACACGGTCGATGGCGACTACCAGGCCATGAAGGCCAACGATGGCGCGTACGTGCGCAAGCATTTCTTTGGCAAAGACCCGCGCACGGCGGAGATGGTGGCCAAGATGAGCGACGAGGCCATTTTTGAGCTGCGCCGGGGCGGCCACGACTCGCGCAAGGTGTACGCCGCGTTCCACGCTGCCGTGCACCACAAAAACGAACCCACCGTGCTGCTGATCAAGACCGTCAAGGGCTTTGGCATGGGCAAGTCGGGCGAAGGCAAGAACACGGTGCACCAGACCAAAAAGCTGACCGACGAAGACATCAAGGCCTTCCGCGACCGCTTCAACATTCCGGTGCCCGACAGCGCGTTGCCCGATGTGCCCTTCTACAAGCCGGCCGACGACACGCCAGAGATCAAGTACCTGCACGAGCGTCGCAAGGCTTTGGGCGGCTACTTGCCGCACCGGCGCACCCAAGCCGACGAGAGCTTTACCGTGCCTTCGCTGGACACTTTCAAAGCAGTCATCGAGCCCACGGCAGAGGGCCGCGAAATTTCCACCACCCAGGCCTATGTGCGCTTTTTGACGCAACTGCTGCGCGACAAGGCCCTGGGCCCGCGCGTGGTTCCCATTTTGGTCGACGAGGCCCGCACCTTCGGTATGGAAGGCCTGTTCCGCCAGGTAGGCATCTACAACCCGGCGGGCCAGCAGTACACCCCGGTGGACAAAGACCAGGTGATGTACTACCGCGAAGATGTGGCCGGGCAAATTCTGCAAGAGGGCATCAACGAGGCGGGCGGCATGAGCAGCTGGATTGCCGCTGCCACCAGCTACTCCACCAGCAACCGCATCATGGTGCCGTTTTACGTGTACTACTCGATGTTTGGCTTCCAGCGCATTGGCGACTTGGCGTGGGCAGCGGGCGATATGCAGGCGCGCGGCTTCTTGTTGGGTGGTACCTCGGGACGCACCACGCTCAATGGCGAGGGCTTGCAGCACGAAGACGGCCACAGCCACATTCTGGCGGGCACCATTCCCAACTGCATCAGCTACGACCCCACATTTGCGCACGAGGTTGGTGTCATCCTGCACCATGGTTTGAAGCGCATGGTCGAGAAGCAGGACAACGTTTTCTACTACCTCACCTTGCTCAATGAAAACTACCCCATGCCAGGTTTGACCCCCGGCACCGAAGAGCAAATCATCAAAGGCATGTACCTGTGCAAGGCGGGGGCCAAGGCAGCGACCAAGGGCAAGTCTGCCGCCGCGCCGCGCGTGCAGTTGCTGGGTTCGGGGACGATTCTTCGCGAGAGCATTGCCGCGCAAGAGCTGCTGGAAAAAGACTGGGGCGTTGCGGCTGACGTGTGGAGCTGCCCCAGCTTCAACGAGCTGACCCGCGACGGGCAGGACGCCGACCGCTGGAACCTGCTGCACCCGCTGGAGACACCTCGCGTACCGTTTGTGGCGCAGCAACTGGGCGGCTCCACCGGGCCGGTGGTGGCATCGACCGACTACATGAAGGCCTATGCCGAGCAGATTCGCCCCTTCATCCCCAGGGACCGCACCTACAAGGTGTTGGGCACCGACGGTTTCGGTCGCAGCGATTTCCGCAGCAAGCTGCGCGAGCACTTTGAGGTGAACCGCCATTACATCGTGCTGGCGGCCTTGAAGGCACTGAGCGAGGACGGTAGCCTGCCGGTCGCCAAAGTGGCGGAAGCCATCCAGAAATACGGCATCAATCCCGAAAAAATCAATCCGCTCTACGCGTAAGTTCCGGAGACACACAACATGGCAATCGTTGAAGTAAAAGTCCCGGATATCGGCGACTTTGATGAAGTCGCGGTCATTGAGCTCATGGTCAAGTCGGGTGACACGGTGCGGGCCGAGCAAAGCCTGATCACTGTCGAGTCCGACAAGGCTTCGATGGAAATCCCCTCGTCGCATGCCGGCGTGGTGAAGGAGCTCAAGGTGGCCTTGGGTAGCAAGGTCAAGGAGGGCTCGGTGGTGCTGTTGCTGGAGGTGGCGGGCGCCGCGGCCAGCGCGGCCCCGACGGCATCTCCTGCAGCTGCCGCACCCACAGCGAGTGCGGCCGCGGCAACCACAATGCCTACAGCGTCTGCGTCCACGGCGGCAGCGGCGTCGGCAGGCCCGGTGCAGGTGCGCGTCCCCGATATTGGCGATTTCAAGGATGTGGCCGTCATTGAGCTGATGGTGCAGGTCGGTGACACCGTCGCGCTGGAGCAAAGCCTGATGACGGTGGAGTCCGACAAGGCCTCTATGGAGATTCCATCGTCCGCCGCCGGGGTGGTGCAGGAGCTCAAGGTCAAGGTCGGCGACAAGGTCAACATCGGCGACTTGATTGCGGTGCTACAGGGCGCTGCTGGTGTGGCGTCTGCCGTACCCGCCAGCGCACCAGTCAGTTCCTCTGCCAGCGCCCCTGCCAGTGCATCAGCGGGGGCGCCGGGTGCGCCTGCAGCCAGCGCGGCGGTGGGCGCCTCCTCTGCCGCTGCTGCAACGCCTGCCGCACCAGCTGCCGCATTGGCGGTTCCCGCCCACGCGCCTGGCGCCAGCACGCTGGGATTGCCCCATGCATCGCCTTCGGTGCGCAAGTTCGCGCGCGAACTCGGCGTGCCCTTGCAAGAGGTGAAGGGCAGCGGGCCCAAAGGGCGCATCTTGGAGGCGGACGTGCAGGCCTTTACCCGTTCGGTCATGGCTGGCGCGGTGCAAACTGCCGCCATCGCGGCCCAGGCCAAGGCTGCCGCCAGCAACGACGGCGCGGGACTGGGCCTCATCGCCTGGCCCAAAGTGGACTTCGCCAAGTTTGGTCCCATTGAGCGCAAGGAGATGAGCCGCATCAAGAAGATCAGCGGTGCCAACTTGCTGCGCAACGCGGTCATGATTCCGGCAGTCACCAACCACGACGACGCCGACATTACTGACCTGGAAGCCTTCCGCGTCTCCACCAACAAAGAGAACGAGAAGAGCGGCGTCAAGGTCACCATGCTGGCCTTCCTGATCAAAGCCTGTGTCGCCGCACTCAAGAAGTACCCCGAGTTCAATAGCAGCCTCGACGGCGACGCGCTGGTCTACAAAAACTACTGGCACATCGGGTTTGCAGCCGACACCCCCAATGGCTTGATGGTCCCGGTGATCAAAGACGCGGACAAAAAAGGCATCTTCCAAATATCTGCCGAGATGAGCGAGCTGGCCAAGAAGGCCCGCGACGGCAAACTCAGCCCCGCCGAAATGTCGGGTGCCACCTTCACCATCTCCAGCTTGGGCGGCATTGGCGGGCGCTACTTCACGCCCATCATCAATGCGCCCGAGGTGGCCATTTTGGGCGTGTGCCGCTCCACCACTGAGCCGGTTTGGGACGGTAAGGCCTTCCAGCCTCGCCTGATGCTGCCGCTCTCGCTGACCTGGGACCACCGTGTGATTGACGGCGCTGCGGCGGCCCGCTTCAACGTCTATCTCGGTCAGATTCTTGGCGACTTCCGCCGCGTGCTGCTCTAAGACAGGAACCTGCAAATGGCAATCGTAGAACTCAAGGTTCCAGACATTGGCGACTTCGACGAAGTGGCTGTCATCGAGCTGCTCGTCAAGGTGGGCGACGCGGTGGCACCCGAGCAAAGCCTGATTACCGTGGAGTCGGACAAGGCGTCCATGGAGATCCCCGCCAGCCAAGGCGGCGTGGTCAAGGAACTCAAGGTCAAGCTGGGCGACAAGGTCAAACAAGGGTCGGTGGTGCTGTTGTTGGAGGCGTTTGGCGCCGTGGCCGCGACCTCCACCTCGGCCGCTTCCGCTGCTGCCCCTGCTGCGGCGGCTACGTCGGCTGTAGCACCTGCTGCTGTTGCATCGGCTGCTGCACATGCTGCTGGATCTGCTTTAGCGGCAGCTTCACCGGCTCCTGTTGCATCCTCCTTTGCGGGCAGTGTGGACATGGACTGCGATTTGCTAGTGCTCGGTGGCGGCCCGGGCGGCTATTCCGCCGCGTTTCGGGCGGCTGACCTGGGGCTAAAGGTGGTCCTTGTCGAGCGCTACGCCACCTTGGGCGGCGTGTGCCTTAACGTTGGCTGCATTCCCTCCAAGGCGCTGCTGCACGTGGCAGCGGTGATGGACGAAGTCAGCCACATGGCCGACCTGGGTGTGGACTTTGGCAAGCCGGTGGTGCACATCGACAAGCTGCGTGGCCACAAAGAAAAGGTCATTGGCAAGCTCACTGGCGGCTTGGCCGCCATGGCCAAAATGCGCAAAGTCACCACGCTGCGTGGCTACGGCGCGTTTGTCGGTGCCAACCATTTGGCGGTGGAAGAAACCACCGGTTCGGGGCAAGAAAAAACGGGCAGCACGAAGGTTGTCGCATTCAAGAAGTGCATCATCGCCGCCGGCTCGCAAGCGGTGCACCTGCCGTTCATGCCCAAGGACCCGCGCGTGGTCGACAGCACTGGCGCACTGGAACTCAAAGAGGTCCCCAAGCGCATGTTGATTTTGGGCGGCGGCATCATCGGCCTGGAAATGGGCACCGTGTACAGCACGTTGGGCGCGCGCCTGGACGTGGTCGAAATGACGGACGGCCTGATGCAGGGCGCCGACCGCGACCTGGTCAAGATTTGGCAAAAGATGAACGCCAAGCGCTTCGACAACATCATGCTCAAGACCAAGACCGTGTCTGCCCGTGCCTTGCCCGAAGGTATCGAAGTGACGTTCGAGAGCGCCGAGCCTGGCGAGAACGGAAGCAACGCAAGCGTTGCGGCCCCTGCACCGCAGGTGTACGACTTGGTGCTGCAAGCCGTGGGCCGCACACCCAATGGCAAGAAGATTGCAGCCGAGAAGGCGGGTGTTGCAGTGACCGACCGTGGCTTTATCAATGTCGATATCCAGATGCGTACCAACGTGCCCCACATCTTCGCGATTGGCGACATCGTGGGCCAGCCCATGCTGGCGCACAAAGCAGTGCACGAGGCGCATGTGGCCGCCGAGGTGATCGCCGGTGAGCTGCAAGGCAACAAAGCGCTGGCAGCTGCGGCGTTCAACGCCCGAGTCATTCCCAGCGTGGCCTACACCGACCCCGAGGTGGCTTGGGTTGGCCTGACCGAAGACCAGGCCAAGGCCCAAGGCATCAAGGTCAAAAAGGGCCTGTTCCCTTGGAGCGCTTCCGGCCGTGCCATTGCCAATGGCCGCGACGAAGGCGTCACCAAGCTGCTGTTCGATGACAGCCCCGAGGCGCACGGCCACGGCAAGATTCTGGGCGGCGGCATGGTCGGCACCCACGCCGGCGACATGATCGGAGAGCTTGCACTGGCCATCGAGATGGGTGCCGACGCAGTGGACATCGGCAAGACCATCCACCCCCATCCCACGCTGGGCGAGAGCATCGGCATGGCGGCGGAGGTGGCGCACGGCAGCTGTACGGACGTGCCGCCGGCGAAGAAGTAAGCCCAGCAAGCGCAAGCACCGACGACGCCATCACCACCAGATAAACACGCCCCCTAAGTTTTGTGGGCGGACGCGTTTACTGGGTTGTGGTGGGGCGTGCCTCTAGGCGGCGGTACCAATCCAAGGTCGCACGCAGCCCCTGCCCAAGCTCGGTTGGGCGCAAGCCCAGCACCTGCTCGCTCATGCGGGAGTCCACTACAAAAGGTTGGGCGTATTGGTACAGCATTTCTATGCTGGCTTTGGCATCGGCGTTGAACCAGCCGACCATTCGAAGCATCCAAGGCTGTACCACTGACAGCTTGGTCGGCATCCCCAGCAAGGCGCAAGCGTGTTCCACCAAGGCTTGCTGCGTCACTGCCGGTGCGTGGGGTGCCAGCCAGACTTTGCCCCACGTGGACTCCGCGGAGTCGGCCACACCCAAGGTGGCCATTGCTGCGCCCACATCACCGATGAATGCATAGCTGTGCAGGCAGTCCCCCCGGACCAGCACTTGCGCCGGTTTTGCACGCGTCAGCGCGCCGAACACCCGCTCGGCCATGGCCGATACCGTGACACCGGGGCCGTAGAAGTCACTTGCCCGCAGCACGCTAAGTTGAAGGTCGCCGCTTCGGTGGTGGTGCATCAGGTCGTGGTGCATTTGTTGGCGCACACGCCCCTTGGCCGAGCGGGGTGCTTCCGGGCTGGTCTCGGTCATGGGTTGGCTGGCATCCAGCATGTACAGGTTTTCAAGCGCCACGTAGCGCGCTTTGGCTTGGAGCGCTGCAACCACGGTGTTGGCCTGCAGGCTGGGAAACTGCTCCGCCCATTGGGAATACGCTGGCCCCAGCGCCTGGTAAACAACGCTGGCGCCGCGTGTGATGTGGACTGCCTGCTGCACATCGGACACGTCGGCCTGCACGATGTCGACATCGAGGGGCATCAGCGCTGGACGCTTGCCGCTTCGGTTGACCGCCTTCACAGCAACGCCTTGGGCGCGCAGGTGGTGGGCAGTCCAGCAGGCGGCTGGACCGGTGCCAAAGATCAAATGAAATTCGGAGGAGCTCGGTACGGTCATGGCGATCTTTCTGCGCCAGGGTTAAGCGTTGCGGGCGCGGCGAATCAGGTAGACGCCCAAGCAAACCATCCACACCATGTAGAGGACGCTGAACGGCGCAATAAAGGCAGACAGGTTCAAGCCAAACAGCTCCAGCGAGAGAAACAAGAGCCCCGCTGCAGTGGCCCATGCCATCAGTGACAACCAGCGCGGCACCTCGGCCCGCGCCCACAGAGCCGAGGCCAACAAGGCGACGCTCAGTGCAGACAGCAAGAACACCCCCAAGATTTCTCCGACACCCCCTGCGTAAGCATTGAATGCGGTGTACACCGTGGCAATTACCGATTGCCCCGAGGCATCTGCGGTCTGGTACTGCGTGGCCAGCGCGGGCATGACCGTCAGCCAGCGAATGATGCCCAAGCAACGCGCCAAAGTTGACAGCAGGGCAAAGCCAACGGCCAGCTTCAAGACCACAGGCAGTACGTCGTTGCCAGCGATGGAGCGACTGACCAGCAAGACCACCGGAAAAAACAAGAGCGAGTACAGCAAGTACACGCTGTACCCCAGTTTTACCGAGGCCGACTCGCTCAACAGCAGCGGCAGGTTGTGGGCCGCGGGGAGGTCTAGGTTGGCAGGCCATCCGATGGCCGCTCCCAGGACGGTTAGGGGAACAAAGAACATCAGCGCATGCACGATGGCCAAGCTGCCAGACGCACGAAGAAGGGTGGACGGTTGCATTTGTGACTCCAGTTTGTTGAAAAGTGGTGAAATTCTGCGGCGGCGCTGGCCTGTGCTGTTCATCTATAGTTGCATTGTTCAATTGCAAAATTACAATTTAAAACGCTGACAAAGTTGCCAGGTAACCACCGCGCCCCCGGTCGCCTTGTGCTGCCGCCCCTGTTGTAGCCAACCCACCAAAACCACCTACCGCCATGGACCCGCTGCACACCACCTCCTGGGACTGGATCAAAAGCTTTGTTGCTGTGGCCGAACAGGGCTCGGTGCTGGCCGCAGCGCAGTACCTGCAAACCAACCCTGCAACCGTAAGCCGCCAAATCACCGCATTGGAAAAGTCTCTCGGTACGGAACTGTTCGTGCGCAGCCGCCAAGGCATGCGACCAACCTTGCATGCGATGCAGTTTCTGGAGCCCGCGCGTGCCATGCACGCCGCCATGCACCGGATGAGTTTGGGCGCGGCTGCCAAAGATGCGCAGGTTCAAGGCCTGGTGCGAATCAGTGTCAGCGTGAGCCTGGCGCACTTTGTGCTGCCGGATCTGCTGGACGTGTTTCGCAGCCAGCACAGTGGTATTCGCTTTGCGATCACTGCCACGGACTCCATCAGCAACTTGTCGCAGCGCGAAGCGGACATTGCCATCCGCCTGGTGCCGCCGAATCAGCAAGAACTGATTGCCAAGCGTGTGGGCTATATGCCCATCGGCTTGTTTGCCAGCCAGCGCTACCTGTCTCGACGTGGAATTCCAAAGATGGAGCCCAGCTCCTTCGCGCAGCACGACTTCATTGATGTCGCGCCACAGCATCCGCTGCGCGAGGGGTTTGCCAAGGCGGGCATTGCCCAGTTGGCGGATCGCATTGCATGCACCACCACAGACCATGCCAGTGCGTGGCAGATGGTGCGCGCAGGCATGGGAATTGGCACAGGACTGTCCATTTTGGCGCAGCGGGATGCCGCGATTGTCCCGGTACTTCCCGAGGCGGAGTTGCCCAAGTTTCCGGTGTGGCTGGTGACGCACCGGGAGCTGAAAACCCAGGCGCGCTTGCGCTTGGTGATGGACTATTTGGCGCAGGCGCTGAAGTCCTTGGTGTCTTGACGATATTCGAACGGTGCATTCGGGCGTAGCGGGCCGGGCAGCCGTTGGCTGCTCCGGTGACGCGCCGCAGAGCCACAGCATCTGGCGATTGAGTTAATGTAGACCGTTCTGTATAATTTTTTAGGACAACCGACATTGCTATGACCAGCACCAAACCGTTCACCCTCGTCACCCCCGACAACCACCAGCTGGCCGCTACCCGCTACCAAGTGGACGCGCAGCAGCCCAGAGCGGTTGTGGTCATCGCCGGTGCCACCGCGGTTCCACAGCAGTTTTACCGCCGCTTCGCCCAGAGCCTCGCCGCGCGCGGCATGGTTGCCGTCACCTTGGACTACCGGGGTGTGGGCGGCTCTGCGCCCAAAAGTTTGGTCGGTTACGAGGTGGATTACCTGGACTGGGCGCGGATGGACCTCGCCACCGTGATCGCAGCGGTTACGCAGCCCGGGCTGCCGCTGCTGATGGTGGGCCACTCGTACGGTGGGCATGCGCTGGGACTGTTGCCGCCGCAGTGCCGGGTCGATGGTCTGTACACCTTCGGTACCGGCGCGGGTTGGCATGGCTGGATGCCCGCCCTGGAGCAGCTCCGGGTGCGCGCCATGTGGGGTTTGATTGGCCCCATGCTCACCGCGTGGAACGGCTACCTGCCATTTAAGCGGCTGGGCATGGGCGAAGACCTTCCGCTGGGCGTGTACCGCCAGTGGCGGCGCTGGTGCCAGTACCCGCGCTACTTTTTTGATGACCCCATCACACGGCCGCAGCTCCAAGGCTTTGCGCGGGTCACCACGCCCATCGTCGCAGCCAACTCAATCGACGATGCCTGGGCCATGCCACGTTCACGCGACGCCTTTATGGCGGGTTACACCCGTGCACCCGTCGAAACCCGCGATCTCACACCGGCCGACTACGGACTGCGCAGCGTCGGCCATATGGGCTACTTCCGCGCCGAGTCCCAGCAAATCTGGGAGCACGTCCACGCCTGGATGGATGCACAAATCGCGTCCTTCACTCCAAGTTCAGCAGCATGAACGCCAACCGCCAAAAGGTGCTAGACGCCACGCTGCAACTGCTCGCGCAGTCCGGGCTGTCGGGTGCGGGATTGAACGACGTGATTGCCTTGAGTGGAACATCGCGCGGTTCGCTCTACCACTTCTTTCCTGATGGCAAAGCGCAGTGGGTGACCGAGGCCCTGCGGATGTACGCCGACGCGTTTTCCGCCGCCTCGGAGGCGGCAATTGCCAAGGCCC
>JBIIZY010000057.1:0-14544 GCA_044346035.1 Rhodoferax sp.
GCATTACGCTGGCCAGGATGGTGTCCGGTCGAATCGCCGCTTTGAACGCGTCTAGGTTCACCAAACCGTCGCTCTGCACGTCCAGGTAGGTCACCTCAAAGCCTTGGCGCTCCAGCTCGCGGCAGGTATCGAGCACCGCTTTGTGCTCGGTTTTGACGGTGATGATGTGTTTGCCGCGCGTCTTGTAAAAGTGCGCTGCACCTTTGAGTGCGAGGTTGTTCGACTCGGTGGCGCCCGAGGTCCAGACGATTTCGCGCGGGTCCGCGCCGATCAGGGCTGCCACCTGTTCACGCGCTTTTTCGACGGCAGCCTCGGCCTCCCAACCCCAAGCGTGGCTGCGCGACGCGGGGTTACCAAAGTGGCTGCGCAGCCAAGGCACCATAGCGTCAACCACCCGCTCGTCGCAGGGATTGGTGGCGCTGTAGTCCATGTAGATGGGAAAGTGTGGTGTGGTGTCCATAAGAATGTGGGACTCGGTCGGTTGAATTCGGGGACAGATTCGGAGACGAAGGGTCGCAGACTGCGGGTGCGTCAGCTCTTGGAAAAGGCGTTGCCCAGTGCAAACACCGAGTTGGGAGCATTCACGCGAATGGGATGGGATACGGGCATCGGCGCAATGGCCCGCTTCACGCTCGGGGTGTCTTGCACATTGAGGCCCTTGGCGAGTTGGTCGTCCACCAGCTTTTGCAGACTCACGGAGTCGAGAAACTCCACCATGCGCACGTTGAGCGAAGCCCACAAGTCATGGGTCATGCAACGGCTGCCTTCGCCCAGACAGTTCTCTTTGCCGCCGCATTGGGTGGCGTCGATAGGCTCATCCACCGACACGATGATGTCCGCCACCGTGATGTCCGAGGCCTTGCGCGCCAGCGTGTAGCCGCCACCGGGGCCCCGGGTGGACTCCACCAACTCGTGGCGGCGCAGCTTGCCAAACAACTGCTCTAGATAGGACAGGGAAATTTGCTGGCGTTGGCTGATGGCGGCCAGCGTGACCGGCCCCCCTCCTTGGCGCAGCCCCAAGTCGATCATGGCAGTGACCGCGAAGCGGCCTTTGGTGGTGAGACGCATGGAAAACTCCTTGGAATCCGGGAACGGAACCGCTTGGTTGACTAACTCGGTCAACTATAACACTAGCCCGACTATTTTGATCGGGTACCTAGACTGACCAGTCACCGAAGGGGCATTGCACGCCCGCTCAGCCCGCCGGGACGATGGGAACCAGGTTGTCAGAGCCCGGCGCGCCAAAGGCTTGCTCCTTCAGAATGGCCAGTTGGTCCCGCACCCGGGCAGCCTTTTCGAACTCGAGGTTGCGCGCGTGTTCCATCATCAGCTTTTCTAGACGCTTGATTTCGCGCGAGACGTCCTTCTCGCTCATTTCCTCTACCTGTGCACGTTGCTGCGCATCGCGCTCCAGGCGCTCTGCCTCTTTGCCTGCCTTTTCACTGTAAACACCGTCAATCAAGTCGCGCACCTTTTTCACAATGGCACGCGGGGTGATACCGCGCTCTAGGTTGTGCGCGATTTGTTTTTTTCGCCGCCGCTCGGTCTCGCCGATGGCGCGCTCCATCGAATCGGTGATCTTGTCGGCGTACAAAATCGCCCGGCCCTCCAGGTTGCGCGCGGCACGTCCGATGGTTTGAATCAAAGAGCGCTCGGAACGCAAGAACCCTTCCTTGTCGGCGTCCAAAATGGCCACCAGCGACACCTCGGGAATGTCGAGTCCCTCGCGCAACAGGTTGATGCCCACCAACACATCGAAAGCACCCAGGCGCAGGTCGCGCAGAATTTCGACCCGCTCTACCGTGTCCACATCGCTGTGCAGGTAGCGCACCTTCACGCCGTTGTCGGTCAGGTAGTCGGTGAGTTGCTCGGCCATGCGCTTGGTCAGCGTAGTGATCAGCACCCGCTCGTTCTTCTCAACCCGGATGCGGATTTCCTGCAGCACGTCGTCCACCTGGGTGGTGGCCGGTCGCACCTCGATCTGCGGGTCCACCAAACCCGTAGGGCGCACCAACTGCTCCACCACCTGACCGGCGTGGTCTTTTTCCCACTGGGCCGGGGTGGCCGAAACAAAGACCACCTGGCGCATCTTGGTCTCGAACTCTTCAAACTTGAGCGGCCGGTTGTCCAACGCGCTGGGCAAACGAAAGCCGTATTCGACCAAGGTGGTTTTGCGGGAGCGGTCGCCGTTGTACATGCCGCCAAACTGGCCGATGAGCACATGGCTCTCGTCGAGAAACATGAGCGCGTCTTTGGGCAGGTAATCGGTCAGCGTGGCGGGCGGGTCGCCGGGGGCGGCACCGCTCAGGTGGCGCGAGTAGTTTTCAATGCCTTTGCAGTGGCCGACCTCGGACAGCATTTCAAGGTCGAACCGGGTGCGCTGCTCTAGACGCTGCGCCTCGACCAGCTTGCCCATACCGACCAGCTCCTTGAGACGATCGGCCAGCTCTTGTTTGATGGTTTCAACTGCCATCAGCACCTGCTCGCGCGGGGTGACGTAATGGCTGCTCGGGTACACGGTAAAACGCGGAATCTTTTGGCGAATGCGCCCGGTCAGCGGGTCAAACAACTGCAGGGACTCGATTTCGTCGTCAAACAACTCCACGCGAATCGCCATTTCGCTGTGTTCGGCCGGAAAAATGTCGATGGTGTCGCCGCGCACCCGGAACGCACCACGTGAAAAGTCCATGTCGTTGCGCTGGTACTGCATGCGCACCAGCTGCGCAATCATGTCGCGCTGGCCCAGCGTATCGCCGACGCGCAAGGTCATGATCATCTGGTGATAGGCCTCGGGTTGGCCAATGCCATAAATCGCCGACACGGTGGCCACGATCACAACGTCGCGCCGCTCCAGAACACTTTTGGTGCACGACAGCCGCATCTGCTCGATGTGCTCGTTGATGGCCGAGTCCTTCTCGATAAAAAGATCACGCTGCGGCACGTAGGCCTCGGGCTGGTAGTAGTCGTAGTAGCTGACAAAGTATTCGACAGCGTTCTTCGGAAAGAACTCGCGGAACTCGCTGTACAGCTGCGCAGCCAGCGTTTTGTTGGGCGCAAACACGATGGCCGGTCGCCCCAGACGGGCGATCACATTGGCCATGGTGAAAGTTTTGCCAGAACCGGTGACACCCAGCAGGGTCTGGAAGACCTCCCCGTCGTTGACGCCCTCGACCAGTTGGCGTATCGCCTCGGGCTGGTCGCCCGCGGGCGGGTAGGGTTGGTACAACTCGAACGGCGAGTCGGGGAAGCGCACAAACTGGCCGGTGCGGGGCGTTTGGGCACCGTCGGAGTCGGCGAGTGCGGGGGGGATGGGAGCGGTCATACAGCGAAGGCATTCAACAGCAAAAGATGCACTGTAGTGCAGCGCCCAAACGACCGCTCGGTGGGCGATTGCGCAGGCCAGATGGCCGTACCTGGGCCGCTAAAATGCAAGGCTGCGCAAGGCCCGCCGGGCGCTTGCCTTATCTTTATCTTCCCAGGAAGCACCCATGTCTCTTTTCTCCGCTGTCGAATTGGCCCCCCGCGACCCGATCTTGGGCATCAACGAGCAATTCGCCGCCGACGCCAACCCCAACAAAGTGAACCTCGGCGTGGGCGTGTACTTTGATGACAACGGCAAGCTACCCCTGCTGCAGTGCGTGCAAGCCGCTGAACGGGCCATGATGGCCACCCCGACGGCCCGCGGCTACCTGCCAATCGACGGCATTGCCGCCTATGACGCCGCGGTCAAAAGCCTGGTCTTTGGCGAGCAGTCCGAGCCAATCACTTCGGGCCGCGTGGCCACGGTGCAGGCCATCGGCGGAACCGGCGGTCTGAAGATTGGCGCTGACTTCCTCAAGAGGGTCAGCCCCAAGGCCAAGGTGCTGATCTCCGACCCCAGCTGGGAAAACCACCGCGCACTCTTCACCCATGCCGGCTTCGAAGTGGCCACCTACGCTTACTACGACGCAGCCAATCGCGGCATCGACTTCGAGGGCATGCTGGCCAGCCTGCGCGCAGCCGAGGCCGGCACCATCGTGGTGTTGCATGCGTGCTGCCACAACCCAACCGGCTATGACATCACACCGGCCCAATGGGACCAGGTGATTGCCGTCGTGCAAAGCCGTTCGCTCACACCGTTTCTGGACATGGCCTACCAAGGCTTTGGCCATGGCATCGCCGAAGATGGCGCGGTCATCGGCAAGTTTGTCGCGGCGGGCCTGCGCTTTTTTGTCTCTACGTCCTTCTCCAAGAGCTTTAGCCTGTACGGCGAGCGCGTGGGCGCTTTGTCGGTGCTCTGCCAAGACAAAGAAGAAGCCAGCCGGGTGCTGTCGCAACTCAAGATCGCCATCCGCACCAACTACTCCAACCCGCCCATCCACGGCGGCGCGGTGGTGGCTGCAGTACTCAACAACCCGGCGCTGCGCGCCCAGTGGGAGCAAGAACTGGGCGAAATGCGGGTGCGCATCAAAGCCATGCGCCACGCGCTGGTGGACGGCCTGCGTGCCGCAGGCGTCAAACAAGACATGGGCTTCATCACCACCCAAATCGGCATGTTTAGCTACTCTGGACTGTCCAAAGACCAGATGGTTCGTCTTCGCACCGAGTTTGGCGTGTATGGCACCGACACCGGCCGCATGTGCGTGGCCGCGCTCAACACCAAGAACATTGCCTACGTGTGTGAGTCCATTGCCAAAGTGGTCTGACGCTGCTGCGCGCGCGTGGGGAACCACTCTATTTTGAACACGGGAATACTGTTATATTGCACTGCAACATTTCATGAAACGGGCCCCCCATGCTGTACCAAATCTACGAAACCCAACGCGCTTTGCTGGAGCCGTTCTCCGATATGGCACAGGCAGCAGCCAAGGTGTACGCCAACCCGCTGTCGCTGTGGGGACAAAACCCGTTTTCCCAGCGCATCTCCGCCAGCTACGACTTGATGCACCGCTTGGGCAAGGACTACGTCAAGCCCGAGTTTGGTTTGCGCACCATCGACGTCGAGGGCGTGGATGTCGCAATCCATGAACGCGTGGAGATGGACAAGCCGTTTTGTGAGTTGCGCCGCTTCAAGCGCTTCAGCGACAACCCAGAAACACTGGGCCGCATCAAAGACCACCCGGCCGTGCTGATCGTGGCCCCCTTGTCGGGCCATTACGCCACCCTGCTGCGTGATACGGTCAAACAAATGCTGCAGGACCACAAGGTCTACATCACCGACTGGAAAAACGCGCGCCTGGTGCCCCTGTCCGACGGCGAATTTCACCTAGACGACTACGTCAACTACGTCCAAGAGTTCATCCGCCACGTGCAAGGCCGCTACGGCAACTGCCATGTGGTCAGCGTGTGCCAACCCACCGTGCCGGTGCTGGCGGCGGTATCCCTGATGGCCAGCCGCGGCGAAAAAACCCCCTTGACCATGACCATGATGGGCGGGCCCATAGACGCCCGCAAATCGCCCACTGCGGTCAACAACCTGGCCATGACCAAGAGCTACAACTGGTTCGAAAACAACGTCATCTACCGGGTGCCGACCAACTTTCCCGGTGCCGGTCGGCGGGTGTACCCCGGCTTTTTGCAGCATGCCGGCTTTGTTGCCATGAACCCGGACCACCATGCCAAAAGCCATTACGACTACTTTGAAGACCTAATGAAGGGCGATGACACCAGCGCCGAGGCCCATCGCAAGTTTTATGACGAGTACAACGCGGTGCTGGACATGGACGCGAATTACTACCTAGAAACCATCCGCGTGGTGTTCCAAGACTTTGCGCTGGTCAACGGCACCTGGGACGTGCGCAGCCCCAACGGCAAGCAAGAGCGGGTCAAACCCGCCGACATCAGCAGCACCGCGCTCCTGTCCATTGAGGGCGAGTTGGACGACATCTCCGGCTCGGGCCAAACGCGTGCGGTACACGATATTTGCACCGGTGTGCCCAAGTCGCTGCAGATGCACTACGAAGCCAAAGGCGCGGGCCACTACGGCATTTTCTCGGGCCGCCGATGGCGCGAGATGGTGTACCCGCAGGTGCGCGCTTTTATCCACCAGCACCACACGGTGCCCGACCTTGCACCCCAGCAGGTGCCCAATTCCAAGACAAGCACCCTAGCTGCTGCGACCACCAAGCGGGCCGGCAATGCCACCCCCGCTTCGGCGCCACCTACGCGTGCCCGCGCGCGCAGCCGCACCACAAAGTGAAGCCCACAACGCAGGCTGCGTCTGCGCTGGCGCAGCAACTGCTTGACGCCCTGCCCCAAACCCAGTGCACCCGCTGTGGTTACCCCGACTGCGCAGCCTATGCAGAGGCGATCTCTGCCGATGAGGCACCCATCAATCAATGCCCCCCGGGCGGATCCGTAGGTATTGCCCGGCTGGCTGCCATCACCGGCCACCCGGTTGTGCCACTGAACCCGGCGTTCGGCATGGAAGCGCCGCGCTGGGTGGCTTTTATTGATGAGTCCTGGTGCATCGGTTGCACGCTGTGCATCAAGGCCTGCCCCACCGATGCCATCGTGGGCAGCAGCAAGCGCATGCACACGGTGCTGGAGCCCTACTGCACCGGTTGTGCCCTGTGCTTGCCGGTGTGCCCGGTCGATTGCATCGCCACGGAAACCGTCTCGGGTGCGCACACCGGATGGGATGCGTGGAGCCCCGCCCAGGCCAACCAAGCACGCGCGCGCTACCAAAGCCGCACCGAGCGCATCGGGCGCGAAACACGGGAACGCGCCCAAGCGCAGCAAGCCAAAGCAGAGCGCAAGCTGGCCGATCTGGCAGCGCACTCACAACTCACCGACCCGGCGGTGTTAGACAAAAAACGCAGCATCATCGAAGCTGCTTTGGCCAAAGCGCGCCAGCGCCAGCACCCCCCGCCAAGCGCACCCACCCCACCTAAGCCCTAAAAAGCACATGGGCCGCCGCAGCGGCCCGCTTGAGCACCCGGACGGGTCACAGGCTTTGCATCAGGCTCTTGTAAACGCCGCATCCCACATAGACATCGTCAACCTTGACCACGTAAGACATCTTGGTCTGCACCCGCCCGGTCAGCGGGTTGGAGATCTCGTACTCCACCCACCCGGGGTTCGCCTCGGCCTGGTTGACGATGGAAGCAATCAACGCATTGCCGTCGATGCCTGCAACGTCCTGTACCCGGGTGCCCACCTTGGCCTGGTTGCCGGCAAAGGCCAGGTACTGGCCCTGGCGGTCCAGCACAAACACATACATGTCGCGGTCAAACAATCCGGCGTGCTGGGCGGTCACTTCGCGGATGAAGGTATCGCGGGCACCTGTGCTGCGGCGCAACTCCAGCGCCCGATCGACCAGCGCACGGGCCTCATCGGCAGAGCCCTGCTGCAGCTTGAACACCGCCACCGCATCAGCCAGCACGCTGGCACGGTCTTGTAGCGCCGTGGCTTGGCTGACCGCTTGCTCGACCATGGACGCGTTCTGCTGCGTGATCTGGTCAAGCTGCCGAATGGCCGTGGTGATCTCCGCCAGGCTGGCGCTTTGCTCAGCGGTGGATGCCGAGATGTGCGACATGTTCTCTGCCACACCCCGCACACCTTTGGCAATCTCGGTGATGTTTTTGGCGGAGTCGCGAATTTGCTGCACTCCGGCCGCAACTTGCGCGGACGAGGTGGTAATGAGTTGCCGAATTTCCTTGGCCGACGCGGCAGAGCGCTGCGCCAGCGAGCGCACCTCGGTGGCGACCACTGCAAACCCCCGGCCCGACTCACCGGCACGGGCGGCCTCAACTGCGGCATTGAGCGCGAGGATGTTGGTTTGAAAAGCCAGCCCATCGATCACACCCACAATCTCGTCCATGCGCCGGGTACTGGCCTCAATCGCCTCAATCGACTCGATGGCGTGCTGCATACCCGCTGCGCCCTGCTCGGCGACGCTGCGCACTTCCTGCGCTACGCGGTCGGACGCTTGCGCGGCATTGGCGTTGTCCTGTACCGTGGACGCCAACTCCTGCACGCTGGCCGAGGTTTGCTCCAGGTTGGCGGCTTGCTGCTCGGTGCGGTCCGACAGGTTGCGGTTGCCCAGCACCAGCACCTCGCCCGAGCCGGCCACCAAGGCCGAATTGCTGCGCACACTGGCCACCATCACCGAAATGTTGTTGACCATCACGTCCATGGAAAGGGAGATCTCAGACAGCTCATCGGCACCGCGAATACGCACCTTGTGGCGCAAATTGCCGCTGGCTGTCTCCTCCATAAAGCGCAGCACCTGGCGCAGATCGGCCAAAAAGCTCAGGTTGAACGAGAGCATCAGGTACACCAGCAGTGCAATTGCCAACGCGCTCACACCGAGCACCAGATACAGGTTGAAGTTGAGCGCCTTCTCGCGCTCAAGCAACAGCCGCACCATGGTTTGGTTGACCAGGTCGTGGTACTGCGCCACCACCTGGATGGCCTGGGTGCCAGCAGCAAAATACGCATCGGCATTGCCTGTGGTGGCACCCGCTTGAAAACGCTGCTGGGTCAGCGCAATGAAGGTGTCAATCGCCTTAAACGCATCGCTGCCAATAGCTTCTTTGAAACCAGCGCGCGCAAGCACGTTTTCTGCATAGGCAACGTCACGGCTCCAAGCCTGCAATTCACCTGCTAGCAATTGCGTGCGGGCGATAGCAGCTTCACTCAGCTCCGCACCGCTGAGGTACCCGGCACCTGCGCCACGCAGCCGACCAGCCTTTTCTTGCAAAGCGATCAAGCGCGAGACGGACATGTCCATCAACAAATAGGTCTGCGGGTCGGGGTCGTACAACAGGCCAGAGTGGTCGGCAACGCCATACACAAACCGGGACAAATCCTCCACCAAGGCCGTGTGCACACCAAAGGCCTGGGGCGCAGACTTGCCCTCGGCATCCTTGGGCAAAGCGTCTAAGCGTCCCCGCAGTGCGGCCCATTCATCGGTGTTGACGTTGGCGTTGGGGTCGCTCACCAACTGGTTCAAGGTTTGCACCGCCTGCGCCAGCGTGCTGCGGGTCTGGTCCAAGGCGGTCTGCACGCCGGTGTCACCTGATAGCAAGCGGTTGGTCTGGCCCCGGTGCGTTTGCACGCTGCGAATGACATCGGCTGCGTGCTCCACCACCTCCACGCCGGCCACCTCCGAACGGGTGATTCGAATGTCGTCTAGCGTGCGGGTTACCGTTTGCCCTGCAATCCACAGCATGGGCACCAAAGCGACAAGAAAAACGATGCTCAATTTCGATCCGAAGCGCATCTTGCGCATTGCCCACATACCGGGGGCAAGAATTTTCTCAGGGCTCATCACGGGCGTTCCTTGGGAATGTATCTGGTGCGCCAACTGTATCGGCTTTTCACCTGCTTTTTGCGTATCCCTCGCCCCCCAAGCGCGACAAACCGCACAGGGTTTGCCAATGCGTCAGCTAGCTGCCAGACAAGGCGGCAAGCACCTCAGGCGGCGCCTGCACCAGCTCAATCAGAACGCCCTCCCCCGACACCGGAAACTCGTCGCTGGAGCGGGGGTGCAGAAAGCAGATGTCATAACCGGCCGCGCCCTTGCGGATGCCACCCGGCGCGAACCGAACACCTTGGGCGCTGAGCCAGTCCACGGCAGCGCGCAGGTCGTCCACCCACAAGCCCACGTGGTTGAGCGGCGTGGTGTGCACCGCCGGCTTCTTGTCGGGGTCGATGGGCTGCATCAAATCCACCTCGACCTTGTTGGGGCCGTGTCCCAGGGTGCAGATGTCTTCGTCCACGTTCTCCCGCTCACTCCTGAAACTGCCAGTCACCGGCAGCCCAAACATGTCCACCCACAGGGTTTTAAGGCGGCTTTTGTCGGCCGCACCAATGGCGATTTGCTGAATTCCCAGCACCTGAAAGGGTCGTTGCATCGGGGGTTTCTCCATGGCGGTTTAGGCGAACACAACAATCGGCTGGTCCACCGTGAGCGACTCGCCCTTGGCGGCCAGCACCTTGCCCACCACACCATCGGCGGGGGCAAACAAGACGTTCTCCATTTTCATGGCCTCAATGACCGCAACCCGTTCACCCGCCTGCACCCGCTGCCCCGGCACCACCGCCACATCCACAAGTAGACCGGGCATGGGCGAGAGCACGAAGCGGCTCATGTCGGGCGGCGCTTTGAACGGCATCAGGGCATGCAACTCGGCCATGCGTGGGGACACCACCAAGGCGTCGATGCGGGTGCCGTTGTGTTGCACCCGTAGCGCCAGCGGGTTCTTGGGCGTGCCACGCTCTACTTGCGCCGTGAAGGGCTGGCCGTTGACGGTGCCCGTGATGGCGATGTCGTTGAGGCGCGACTGGCTGCAGATCGCGTACACCCGCTCGCCCACCTGGACGCGGGCCGATCCGGTGTCACCCACAAACTCGTCCACATGCACCGGCGTGTGCTGGTGCCGGCCATCGGTTGCCAGGGTGACCACCACGTAGTCTTTGCCCGCGTCGACCGCATAGCCCGGCAGCTGACCACTGATGCCGGCAGCGCGCTCGCGCGATTTGCGCCGCACAAACGCTGCCAAGGCGACCAGAAAGCTGGCGTCCTCGTGCGCAACATCCTCTGCCGCAAAGCCCTTGCCGTAGTGCTCTGCAATGAAGCCAGTGTTGAAGTCACCCGCCACGAACTTGGGGTGTGCCAACAGCGCGGACTGGAACGGAATGTTGCTGGAGACACCGCGGATCACAAAGCCGTTGAGCGCCTCGCGCATTTTGGCAATCGCATCCAAACGGTCCATGCCGTGCACGATGAGCTTGGCGATCATCGAGTCGTAGTACATGGGAATTTCGCCGCCATCCTGCACCCCGGTGTCCACCCGCACGCCATAGAGCTGGGTGGTGTCGCCCTGCCACATGGTTTGCGCGGGCGGCGCAAAGCGCACCAAGCGCCCGGTGGAGGGCAGAAAGTTGCGAAACGGGTCTTCGGCGTTGATGCGGCACTCAATGGCCCAGCCCTTGCGCTGCACATCGGCTTGCGTGAGCGGCAGCTTTTCGCCGGCGGCCACCCGAATCATCAGCTCCACCAGGTCCAGGCCGGTGATGGCTTCGGTCACCGGGTGCTCTACCTGCAGCCGGGTGTTCATTTCCAGAAAGTAAAAACTCTGGTCTTTGCCGACAACAAATTCCACGGTGCCCGCGCTTTGGTAGCGCACCGCTTTGGCCAGCGCCACCGCTTGCTCGCCCATGGCCTGGCGGGTGGCGTCGCTGATGAACGGCGACGGTGCCTCCTCAATCACTTTTTGGTGGCGGCGCTGGATGGAGCATTCGCGCTCGTTCAGATACAGCACGTTGCCATGCGCGTCCCCAATGAGTTGAATCTCGATGTGGCGCGGCTCTTCTACAAACTTTTCGATGAACACGCGGTCGTCGCCAAAGCTGTTGCGCGCCTCGTTGCGGCAGCCGGTAAAGCCTTCCAGCGCCTCTTTGTCGTTGTAGGCCACGCGCAAACCCTTGCCGCCACCGCCCGCACTGGCCTTGATCATCACCGGGTAGCCAATGCCTTTTGCAATCTCCACCGCCTTGTCTGCTGACTCGATCGCGTCGTTCACGCCCGGAATGCAATTCACCCCGGCAGCGCCTGCCAGCTTTTTGGATTCGATCTTGTCGCCCATGGCAGCAATGGAATAGTGCTTGGGGCCGATGAAAACAATGCCCTCGTCTTCTACGCGCTTGGCGAAGTCGGCGTTTTCGCTCAGGAAACCGTAGCCCGGGTGCACGGCTTGCGCGCCAGTCTGCTTGCAGGCGGCGATGATTTTCTCGGCCTGCAAATAGCTCTCGCGGCTGGGCGCAGGACCGATGTGCACCGCCTCGTCGGCCAATGCGACGTGGCGTGCTTCTTTGTCAGCGTCCGAATAGACGGCAACGGTTTGGATGCCCATCTTTTTGGCAGTTGCAATCACGCGGCAAGCAATTTCGCCGCGGTTGGCGATCAGGATTTTTGTGAACATCGATTTCTCCTAACGTGATGGGGGGAGCGAGCGTGTGGCTCGCTCACAAGTGTTTTTGAGCCCGCAAGGGGCCATGGATGCGTGGCGATGGTGGTGCGTTGGAGGTCTTAGGGCTGGCGTTGCTTCTGAGCCCGCAGCGGCCCATGGGTACCCGCCTCCGCGAATGTCCTCCGGCCGCTGCGCGGCCTCCCCCTTTATTTCGCTGCGGCAGGCACCCATGGCCCGCTGCTGCGAAGGTAGGTCTTCTGCACCCCGTAGCCGCTCTTTCTTTATTTCGCTGCGGCAGGCACCCATGGCCCGCTGCTGCGAAGGGTTGGCCGGTATACGGTGCGCGCACAAACATCCCAGGCGCGGGATGCCCGGGTGTTTTGCGTAGGTAAAGGAGGAGGCCGAAGGCCGGGGGACACGGAGCAAAACACCTGGGCGTCCCACGACGTGCGTGAGACAAGCAATCATCCGCCTTGGCTGACAACCATGGATGCGTTGTACGTAAAACGTACGACTGCACCGTGCGTGATGAAAACAAGGAACCGCCGCACGAAAAAACACGCAGCAGTTCACAGCGGAATGTTCCCGTGCTTGCGCCATGGGTTCTCAATCTTCTTGTCCTTGAGCATCACCAACGAGCGGCAAATCCGCTTGCGCGTCTCGCTGGGCAAAATCACATCGTCAATGAACCCACGCGCACCGGCCACAAACGGATTGGCAAAACGCGCCTTGTACTCCGCCTCCTTGGCCGCCAGTTTCTGGGGATCGCCCTTGTCCTCGCGGAAGATGATTTCCACCGCCCCCTTGGCCCCCATCACCGCAATCTCTGCATTGGGCCAGGCAAAGTTCACGTCGCCGCGCAGGTGTTTGGATGCCATCACGTCATAGGCACCGCCGTAGGCCTTGCGGGTGATCACCGTGATCTTGGGCACGGTGCACTCGGCATAGGCGTACAGCAACTTGGCGCCGTGCTTGATGATGCCGCCGTACTCCTGGCTGGTGCCGGGCATGAAACCGGGCACGTCCACAAAGGTGATCACCGGGATGTTGAAAGCGTCGCAAAACCGCACAAAGCGCGCCGC
This sequence comes from Rhodoferax sp., assembly GCA_044346035.1. Classification (GTDB taxonomy): domain Bacteria; phylum Pseudomonadota; class Gammaproteobacteria; order Burkholderiales; family Burkholderiaceae_C; genus Allorhodoferax. The sequence goes on from JBIIZY010000057.1 coordinate 12,980, forward strand.
CTTGATGCTGCTCTTGATGTCCAGGCAACCGGCCAGCACCAACGGCTGGTTGGCCACAATGCCCACGGTCTGCCCGTCCATGCGGGCGAAGCCGATCAAGATGTTTTTGGCGTACTCGGGCTGGATCTCGAAAAAGTCGCCATCGTCCACCGTCTTGACGATCAGCTCCTTCATGTCATACGCCTTGTTCGGGTTGTCGGGCACCAGCGTGTCCAGGCTTTTGTCGAGACGGTCTGCAGGGTCACCGCTCTTGCGCACTGGCGCCTTCTCGCGGTTACTCAGCGGCAGGTAGTTGTAAAGGCGGCGCAGCATCAACAGTGCTTCCACATCGTTGTCAAACGCCAGATCGGCCACACCGCTCTTGGTGGTGTGGGTGATGGCGCCGCCCAGCTCTTCGGCGGTCACTTCCTCGTGCGTCACGGTCTTGACCACTTCGGGACCGGTCACAAACATGTAGGAACTGTCTTTGACCATGAAGATGAAGTCCGTCATGGCCGGCGAATAAACCGCGCCACCCGCCGACGGCCCCATGACCATGCTGATCTGCGGAATCACCCCGCTGGCCATGGCGTTGCGCTGGAACACCTCGGCATAGCCACCGAGCGATGCCACGCCCTCCTGGATGCGGGCACCGCCCGAGTCATTGAGACCGATGACCGGCGCGCCGACCTTCATGGCCTGGTCCATGACCTTGCAAATTTTTTCGGCATGGGCCTCGCTCAAGGCGCCGCCAAAGACGGTGAAATCTTGGCTGAAGACGAACACGAGTCGGCCATTGATCATGCCGTAGCCGGTGACCACGCCGTCGCCCGGAATCTTCTGGTCGGACATGCCGAAGTCCACACAGCGGTGCTCGACAAACATGTCCCACTCTTCGAAGCTGCCTTCGTCTAGCAACACCTCCAAGCGTTCGCGCGCGGTGAGCTTGCCCTTTTTGTGCTGGGCGGCAATGCGCTTGTCGCCACCGCCTTGGCGCGCGAGTTCGCGCTTGGCTTCGAGCTGCTGAAGTATGTCTTGCATGCGGTGTCCTTCCTTCTGAAACTAAGAATTCGCGCGGCCTGCACCGGCGGGCGCGGTGAAATCGGCTTGGGTGTTGGCGTAGCCCGTGCGTGTGCGCGCCACGTCCAACGAAACAGCAGCCAACAATTGACGCGCCGCTGTGCTGGCAGCCAGCTGGCCAGACTGCACCGCCGTGGTCAGCTGCGGCAAGAGTGCCTGCACAGCGGGGTTGGCATGGAACGCGTGCTTGAGGCCTGCGTCGATGCGCTCCCACATCCAGGCCTGGGCCTGGCCCTGGCGGCGTGCCGCCATCTGGCCGTTGTCGGTTTGCAGCGCCTTAAAGCGTGTGACCGCACCCCAAAACGCCTCCAAACCTTGCGCGTGCAAGGCACTGACTTGCAGCACCTTCGGCTGCCAATGCGCCTCGGTATGTGGCGCGTGCGGGTCGCCGGCAAAGCCCATCAAACGCAGGCTGGACGTGATCTGCGCCTGGGCGCGCAGCGCGGCGTCGGCGTCGATGTCGGCTTTGTTGATGAGCACCAAATCGGCCAGCTCCATCACACCTT
>JBIIZY010000058.1:0-14504 GCA_044346035.1 Rhodoferax sp.
CGCGCACGGCCCAGCCACGTGGCCAAGGCAAACACCAGCACGGGCAGCAGCCATTGCAGCCAGGCAAACGCGGCCGCCAGCGAACGCTGCCCACCGGCGGCCAAGGCCATGGCTTCGGTGGTGACGGTGCTGAACCGGCCGGCGCCCACGTACAGCGTGGGCAGGTACTGCGCGACACTGACCGCACAACCCACTGCAAATGCAAAGGCCAGTGCGGCGCGCAACAAGGGCCACTTGATGCGCCACAAGAAAACCCATCGGCTGCGCCCCAGACTGGCCGCCACCTGCCACGCCTGCGGCGAAAACCCGGTGTACGGCCCCACCAGCGCCAGGTACACATAGGGCAGGCACACCAAGGTGTGCACCAGCCACAGTCCCCAAGCGGAGTGGCCTACGCCCCAGGCCAGAACCAGCCGGTGCAGACCCACGACCCACAAGAGCGCGGGTACAACCAAAGGCAGGGCCACGGCCCACTGCACCAACGCCGTGGTGCGCGGCGTGTGCGCGCCAGCGCCCCACTCCAGCCAGGCTACGACCCACAGCAGCGCGGTGGCGCTGGCCGCCACGCCGAGCCACACGGTGGTCTGCAGCGTGGCGGCGCTACCGGCCACCGATTCCCAGGCCGCCAGGCTCATGGTCTCGGGCCACAGGGCAGGAAATGGCCAACTGCCCACCACGCTGCCCAGCAGCAAGGCCAGCAGCACCGCTGCGTACACCAGCGCCAGCGTGGTCGCCGCATGGGTCGCACCACGCCCAGGTCGTTGTGCTGGCGTGGCACCCGCCGGCGGTGCGCCAGCACTCCAGCGTTGGCGCAGCCAGGCGCTGCGGGCCACCCCGGCGGCCAGCGCGGCGGTGGCCACCAAAACCATGAGCAGCAGGCCCGCCGCAGCGGCGCCCTGTGCATTGCGTGCGGGGTCGGCGTCTTGCAGCCACTGCCATGCCAGCACCGCCAACGTGGGCGGCGTGCCGGGGCCAATAACCAGAGCCATGTCCACCACCGTCAGGCTGTAGGCCCACACCGCCAGCACCGGCGCGGCCAGCCGGGGCGCCAGCTGGGGCAGGGCTATGCGCCACCACGCGGTGTGTGGCGCATAGCCCATGGTGGCCGCGAGTTGCAGCTCGCGTTGCAGGCGCTGGCCCACGTCAGGCCGCTGCAGCCAGGCTGCGGTACACCACAGCAAAAAAGGCACTTCTTTGCAGGCCAGCGCGGTAATCAAGCCCACGCCCCAGGGGTCTTGGGTGGTGGGCCACGGTGGTGGCGCATCCAGACCGGTGGCCCAGGGTGACAGCGCGCGCAGCAACCAACCGCTGGGCGCAAGCAGGGCCACCAGCCCGATCGCAAAAGCCGCATGCGGCACCGCCAGCATGGGAGCCAGCCAGCGTGTCCAGCGCCCGCGACCGGCGCCGACCAGGGCCACCGAAGCAATCCACGCGGCCAGCGCACACGCCAACGCAGTGGAGGCCAGGCCGGTCCACAGGCTCAAGCCCAACGCTGCGGCGGTTTGCGGATCGGCCCACAGCGCCGCCCAGCCCTGGGGTTGCCAGGTGGTGGCGAGCGCAGCCCACAGGCTCCAGCCCAAGGGCAGCAGCAAGGCCAGCGCCAAGCCCAGCACGCCCAGCTGCCGCAAGACGCTTGCCAGCCGCCGCCAGAGCGGGTGTTGTGATGAAAGGGCTTGCATGTGTGGGTGGTGCGTTAGCAGGCGAGGGCGTGCCCGGTCAGCCCCGGCGGCGCAGCGTGCGGCTGAGCAAGACCACCGGCAGCAGGCCCACCAGCACCAAAGTGAGCGCGGGCAGGGCGGCTTCGCCCAAGCGCTCGTCGCGGGCCAGTTGGTAGGTCACCACTGCCAAGGTGTCGCTGTTGAAGGGGCGCAAAACCAGGGTGGCGGGCAGTTCTTTCATGATGTCCACAAACACCAACAACAGCGCCGCTGCGGTGGAGCCGCGCAACAGCGGCCAGTGCACCCGCGCCAGCAGCGCTGGGCCGGAGGTCCCCAGCATGCGGGCCGAGTCGTCCAGCGACACAGGAATGCGGGCGTAGCCGCTTTGCAGCGACTGCAGGGCCACCGCAGTAAAGCGCACCAGGTAGGCCCACAGCAAACCCAGCACCGTCGCCGTCACCCAGTACCCCACACTGGTGCCGGAAGCCGCCGCCTGTACCCAGCCCACCGGCAGCAGCAGGCCCACCACCAGCACGGCGCCCGGCACCGCATAACCCAGCCCCACCAACTGCACCGCGCCGGTGCTCAGCGCGCCGGGCTGGCGCCGCTGCACAAACGCCAGCCACCAGGCCGCTGCCGTGGCCAGCACGGCGCCCAGTCCGGCCAGCCACAGGCTGTTGAAGGACCAGCCCCAAAACGCCGCCCACGGCAGGTCGCTCCAGCCACCCGCCAGGGGCCGCAGCATGAACAGCACCGGCAACACAAAACCCGCCAGCACCGGAATCCCGCACACCGCCCAGGCCAGCCAACGGCCTGCGCCGTCCAGCATTTGGGCTTGGGCATCGCCGCTGCTACGGCCTTGGCCGCTGGCGGTGGCAAAACGCTGCCGCCTCTGCGCGTGCCGCTCCAGCCACACCAGCACGCCTACCGTGGCCAGCAGCAGGGTGGCCAGCTGGGCGGCAGCCAGGCGGTTGTCCATTACCAGCCACGCCTTGTAGATGCCGGTGGTGAACGTTTGGATACCAAAGTAGCTGGCGACGCCGTAATCGGCCAGCGTTTCCATGAGCGCCAGGGCAATGCCCGCTGCGACCGCGGGGCGCGCCAGCGGCAGCGCCACCTCGCGCACCCGGCGCCACATCGGTGCACCCAGCAGGCGCGCGGCCTCCATGAGGTGCGAGGCGCGCTCGCTCAACGCGCTGCGCGCCAGCAAATACACATACGGGTACAGCGAAAAGGTAAACACCCACACCGCGCCGCCCAGGCTGCGCACTTCGGGGAAAACCCGCCCTTGCAGCCCCAAGCTGCTGCGCAGCCAGTTTTGCAGCGGGCCGGAGAACTGAAAAAAGTCGGTGTAGGCGTAGGCCACCACATAGGCTGGCATGGCCAGCGGCAGCAGCAGCGCCCACTCGGCGGTGCGCCGCAGCGGGAAATCAAACAGTGTCACCGCGCTGGCGGTGGCCATGCCCACGATGCCCACCGACAGCGCCACCGCCACGCACAGCACGATGGAGGTGCGGGCGTACTCGGGCAGCACGGTGTCTCGCATGTGGCGCAGCACATCGGCGGATTGCGCGTCCCAGCCCAGCCACGAGGCCACCAGCGCCAGCACCGGCAGCGCCAGCACAAAGCACACAAGAAGCAAGGGGGCGGTGGTCCACCCGGGCCGGGATTGCGGCATGGAAAGGGGCCAGTTAGATGAAAATGAGAATAGCTATTATCTACAATACGCCCCATGTTTCTATCGCTTACCGATGTGCATGTCCGTTACCCCGGCGCGGCCAAGTCGGCGGTTGCCGGCGTCACGCTGGGACTGGCCGCCGGGCAAATTGGTGTGCTCATTGGCCCGTCGGGCTGCGGCAAGACCACGCTGCTGCGCGCTGTGGCTGGTCTGGAGGGCGTGTGCGGCGGCAGCATCGCTTTGCAGGGCGAGGTGGTGGGCAGCACCCGTGTGCAACTGGCGCCCGAGGCGCGGCGCATTGGCATGGTGTTTCAGGACTACGCGCTGTTTCCGCACCTCGATGTGCGCCGCAACGTGGACTTTGGCATCCGCCACCTGGACGCAACGCAGCGCCGGGCGCGGGTAGACGAGGTGCTGGAACTGGTGGGCCTGGGCGGCATGCAGTCGCGCTACCCCCACGCGCTCTCGGGCGGGCAGCAGCAGCGCGTCGCCCTGGCCCGCGCACTGGCACCCAGGCCGCGCTTGCTCTTGCTGGACGAGCCCTTCTCCAACCTCGATGTCGAGCTGCGTGAGCGCCTGGCCCACGAAGTGCGCGCCATATTGAAAGCCGCAGGTGCCACCGCCCTGTTTGTGACCCACGACCAGATGGAGGCCTTCGCCATTGGCGATGTGGTGGGCGTGATGCACCAGGGCCAACTACACCAGTGGGACGAGGCCTACACCCTGTACCACCGGCCGGCCACCCGCTTTGTGGCCGAGTTCATTGGGCACGGTGTGTTTGCGCCAGCGCGCCTGTCGGTACACAGCGGCGGGGTGCTGGTGCAAACCCCGCTGGGGCCGCTGCAAGATATTGAGGAATGCCCGCTGCCCAGCGCCTACCCCGACGGTCTGTGCGACGTGCTGCTGCGCGCCGATGACATCGTGCACGACCCCGGTGCGCAGGTGCGCGGCCAGATCGTGCGCAAGGCGTTTCGCGGCGCCGACTTTTTGTACACCCTGCGCCTGCCCAGTGGCGAGACTGTGCTGGCCCATGTGCCTTCGCACCATGCGCACGCGGTGGGCGATTGGGTTGGCATCCGCGTCGCCATGGACCACGTAGTCACCTTCGCACGCCTTGCCGACCAAGCCGACAGCCCCCCAGGAGCCGCACCATGACCAAACCTACCGGAAACCAGGCCAACGTACTGCGCAACAACGGACTCAAGGTCACGCTGCCGCGCATCAAGGTGCTGGAGATTTTTGAGCAGAGCAAAAAGCGCCATCTGACCGCCGAGGAGGTGTTCATGGAGCTCATGGTCAATGACTCCGACATCGGCCTGGCCACCGTGTACCGCATCCTGATGCAGTTTGTCGAAGCGGGCATGTTGCACAAGTCCAGCTTCGACTCGGGCAAGGCGGTGTTTGAACTCAACGAAGGCCACCACCACGACCACCTGGTGTGCGTGCGTTGCGGCAAGGTGGAGGAGTTTTATGACGAGGCTATTGAGTCCCGCCAAAGCGAAATCGCCTTGCGCCACGGCTTCAAACTGCTGGACCACGCGATGTCGCTGTATGGCCTGTGCTCCAGCCCGGAGTGCCAGGCGGGTGGTGCCTTAGGGGGCAGGAGGGAGTACTAAGGGGCACCCCGCGAAGGGCACCCGCCGCCAAGCCTGGTAGCGCCCAAATCCGCCAGTTTACCCACCGCCCCGCAGATTGGGTTGCGGGTATCTGTGCTGCAAGTCCTTTAGTACAGATACACCGCACCGCTGTCTTGGGCGGCGTTGTTGGTTTGGTCGCCGTTGATGCCAGTGGCTGCGCTGTCTTCACTCGGGGCTGCCACTGCCAAGGTATTGCCGTCCGCTGAGAGGGCGACTGCCTGTCCAAAGCGATCGCTCTCGGACGCTTGGGGCCCTTTCACGTAAGCCTGCTGCACCCAGGCGGGGGGGGTGGTGGCGGGGTTGGGGGTGTAGCTAAACACGTACACCGCACCGGTGTATGGCCCAGCGTAATTCGTTTGGTTGCCGTTGACGCCCCGGCCGGCACTGCGCTCATAACGTGAACCTACTGCCAGTGTCTTGCCGTCACCAGAGAGAGCAACTGCCGACCCAAAAATAGCCCCACCCCTCGTATTGGAGGCCTTGACGTAAGCCTGCTGCACCCAGGCGGAGGTGGTGGCGGGGTTGACGGCGCGGCTAAACACGTACACCGCGCCGCTATTTGACGCAAAGTTGTTGTCCGTGGGATTGATGCCGGTGGCTGCGCCGTCTTCATTGAAGGCACCTACTGCCAAGGTATTGCCGTCCGCAGAGAGGGCGACTGCAACTCCAAAGCTATCGCCAGCGCCCGCGTTGGACGCCTTGATGTATGCCTGCTGTACCCAGGTGCTGGTGCCCACTGCGCGGCTAAACACGTAGACCGCACCGCTGTCTTGGGCGGCGTTGTTGGTTTGGTCGCCGTTGATGCCAGTGGCTGCGCTGTCTTCAACCGGGGCTCCCACCGCCAGCGTGTTGCCATCGGCAGATATCGCCATTGCACTTGACTTTGTAGAAGGTGAGCCCCCAAAGAAATCATCACGGCCTGGGTTGGAGGCCTTGATGTAGGCCTGCTGTACCCAGGTGTTGGCGCCCAAAGCGCGGCTAAACACGTAGACCGCACCACTGTTTATCGCACTGTCGTCGAGTTGGTTCCCGCCGATGCCACTGGCTGCACTGTCCTCTCCATACCCTGCCACTGCAAGGGTGTTGCCATCGGCTGAGATGACAACGTCGACACCAAATTGATCGTCAACCCCCGTGTTGGAAGCTTTGACATACGCTTGTTGCGCCCAAGTTCCGGTGTGGGTGACCGGATTGGTGGTTCGGCTAAACACATAGACCGCACCGCTGGCGTCCGATGTGTTGTCGCGTTCATCTCCGCCGATGCCAGTCGCCGCGCTGTCTTCATGGGGGGCACCTACCGCCAGCGTGTTGCCGTCACCAGAGAGAGCTACTTTGAAGCCAAAGTGATCGTGACTCTGCGTATTGGAGGCTTTAACGTAAGCCTGCTGCACCCAGGTGCTGGAGTTGGTGACGGGGTTGACGGTGCGGCTGAACACGTACACCGCTCCACTGCCTCTGGCGTCATTGTTGGTTTGGTCGCCGTTGATGCCAGTGGTTGCGCTGTACTCTGCATAAGCCCCCACGGCCAGCGTGTTGCCGTCGGCTGAGAGGGCCACTGAAATTCCAAACGTGTCTCCCACCCCCGGGTTAGACGCCTTGATGTACCCGATGGCTTTGGAGAGTTCGCCCAAGTCGCCACCCACGGCCACGTTGTCGGACGGTGCGCTACAGCCCCCTGCACTGCAGGCCTTGATGCTGTAACTGGCGTTGAATTTCTTGTAAAGGGCAATGGGCTGGCTGAAATTGGCTTGTGTGGTGGTGCCCAGCAGTACCGGGTCTTGGCCGACATCAGGGGTTTCGTAGACCTCGTAGTGGGTGGCCCCCGGTACGCTGGGCCAGGACAGGTCGGCGCTTTTTGTGGAGAAAGCCATTGCGGCAATTGGGGCGCCGGGCACAGCCTGGGGTGTGCCCAAGGTGGAGCCCCCCACGGAGCCGTTGCTGCCGCCGCAGGCGCTGAGTACCAAGGCCACCACGGCTACCAGTACCTTTGGCCGTGTGGGCGAGAACGTAAAGCGGATGGACATGGTTTTCTCCAAATGAAAGATGGTGTGCACGGCGCCCTGCTGCTGGGTTGCAGGCGGCGTTAAAGCGAAAGTCCTTGCTTGACAGCTAGCGTGGTGAAAAAACGTTGTGCCGGATGCAGTGTGTGCACGCCTAGCGAAAGGCGGTGGTCACAGAGTGAGGGCACCAACAAAGCGAAACTTGGTTTGGGTTGCAGCCACGCGCCGTGAAGCCCTTGCAACCCAGGCCGGGTGCTTGCAATGTGCCCACGAGCTCGGCGATTGCCCGGGTTTGCGCTGTTGGCGCGGGTTTGCTGGGGCGCTGCAGCCGGTGGATGTGCCGTGGTCTGGGCGGTGGTTTGGGCGGTGGGGGTGGTTGCGTCTTTGCAGACGTGGCAAATGGTTGCAAGCCCCGCTACCCTGCGCCAAAATGTTTACTCAAGAACAATCTAGATGCGCCGGATTTGGTGGGGGGATTCATGAAAAGCATGTGGCTTGCGTTGGCCTTGTACCTGTCGCTGTGGCTGGCGCCACCGGCGCAGGCGATGACTTTGGAACGCGTTGGCAATGATTTGTATGCCACCGGGCCCACGGTCGATCAGGACTTTTTGAGCTTCAAAGAGGCATTCGCCAAAGGCGGCATAGAGCGCCTGATTCTGGTCAATGGCCCGGGCGGCGACTTGTGGACCGGCATGCAAGTGGCGTGGATGGTGCAAAGCGCCAACGTCAAAACCGTGGTGTCGGGCTTTTGCATGTCGGCGTGTTCCTTGATTTTTATGGCCGGGCAGCAGCGGGCTTTTGGCACCGGGCATTTGCCCCGGGTGACCATGGTTGGCATCCACGGTGCACACAACAAAGATACCAAGCAGGTCAGCCCCCAAGCCATGCCCCAGATGTACGCTTTGTACAAACGGCAAATGGGGGACAAGTTCGACTCGCAGGTCGTCAACCAAGCCCTCTACGGCATCCAGGACGCCGCAGGGTTCTTGCGCATGCGGGAGTTGCAGCGCACCCAAGAGAAGGACCGAACCCCCTGGTTTTGCCCGACTGGCGCCACACCGTTCGCCCAGTGCCAACAGTTTCAGGGCAAGGACGCGTTCAGTCTTGGCGTGGTCACGCAGGTAGAAACCGAAACCCTCACGCTGCCCCAAAGCATGCAGACCCGGCCCCAGTTTTTCGGCCGCGCTTTAGATGCGCCCCAGACAGATTTTGAGCAGCGCGCCCAAGCGCGCCTGGAGCAGACGTGTGCGGACCGGCCGGAATGCAAGGCAGCAGGGAAAAAGTTGTTGGGCGACTACCTCAACTTCCCCGAGAACAAGGCGCTGGCACTCGGCATTGGCAAACAAGGTTATGGAGTGTGGCGCGGGGGAGATGCGCCCTCGCAGGCCATGCTGGGTGCGTTGTACTGGTGCAACCACGCCAAAAACAACTCCAAGCTGTGCCGCCTTGCTGCCGTGAACGAGCACGAGGTGCTGGGTCTGTACGAGGAAGAGCAAGCCCGCACCCAAGAGCTGTTGAAAACCCTCAAGCCACCGTCGCAGGAGTTCATCCAGCAAGAGCGTGAGGAAACCGGCACCGGGATCGCGTCGAAGCTGTTTACCGGGGACAGCGTCAGCGGCATGACGCCCAAAGCGCTCGATGGGGTGCAGCGCTGGGACACCTCCACGATGGTGCAAGCGCTACTGCAAGACGAAAGGCCTGTGGTGATTGACGCCATGCTTTCTGGGCCGATGATTCCCGGCGCCATCAATTTGATCCACAGCGGCTTGGCGTTTGAAGATGAGAAGAGAGAGTCAGAGTACGCCCAGCGCTTTCGCAATATGTTGCTGGCCGCCGCACCGGACCCCAACAAGCCCATTGTTTTCTACTGCATGAGCTCTTCGTGCGCGCTGTCAGCGAACGCCGCCATGCGGGCGCGCCAGCTGGGCTACTCGCAGGTTGCTTGGTACCGCGGCGGTATCGCCGCGTGGACCCAGGCGGGTTTGCCTACAGTGGGTCGGGTGCCGGTGGCGGTGTTGCACTAAGACCCGCGCACTGCGCAGGCACCCGCGGCAGGCAGGCACCCGCCTTAGGCTGCCTGTGCCTGTGCCTCAGCCACCGGCGCGGCCTGCACGCTGCTGCGAATCAGGTGGTCAAACGCGCTCAGCGCCGCTTTCGACCCTTCGCCCGCCGCAATCACGATTTGCTTGAACGGCACGGTGGTGCAGTCACCGGCGGCAAACACGCCCTCCAGGCTGGTGTGGTTTTTGGCGTCGATCACGATTTCGCCCCAGGGCTTGAGGTCCAGCGTGCCTTTGAGCCATTCGGTATTGGGCACCAGGCCAATTTGCACAAACACGCCCTCTAACTCCAGGGTGTGCTGTGCGCCGCTGACGCGGTCTTTGTAATGCAGGGCGCCCAGCTTGTTGCCGTCGCCAGTCACTTCGGTGGTCTGGGCGCTGAGCACGATGGAGACGTTGGGCAGGCTCTTGAGCTTGTTGACCAGCACCGCGTCGGCCTTGAGTTGGTCGGCAAACTCCAGCAGGGTCACGTGGGCCACGATGCCCGCCAAGTCAATCGCCGCCTCGACGCCCGAGTTACCACCACCCACCACCGCCACCCGCTTGCCCTTGAACAGCGGGCCGTCACAGTGCGGGCAGTAGGCCACGCCCCGGTTTTTGTACTCCAGCTCGCCGGGCACGTTCATGTTGCGCCAGCGCGCACCGGTGGACAGGATGACGCTGCGGGCCTGCAGGCTGGCACCGTTCTCGAGTTGCACCTTCACCATGCCACCGGGTTCGGTCGCAGGGATCAGTTTTTCTGCGCGTTGCAGGTTCATGATGTCCACGCCGTAATGGCGCACCTGCGCTTCCATGGCGGCAGCAAACTTGGGACCGTCGGTCTCGAGCACCGAGGGGTAGTTTTCGATGCCCAAGGTGTCGTTGGTTTGGCCGCCAAACCGCTCGGCGGCAATGCCCACGCGGATGCCCTTGCGTGCGGCGTACACCGCTGCGGCCGCACCGGCGGGGCCGCCGCCCAAAATCAACACGTCATAGGGCGCCTTGGCCGAGAGCTTGGCGGCTTCGCGGGCCTCGGCGCCCACGTCAAGCTTGGCCACAATTTCTTCGACCGACATGCGGCCCGAGCCGAAAACCTGGCCGTTGAGGTAGACCATTGGTACGGCCATGATCTGGCGCGCATTGACTTCGTCTTGGAACAAGGCGCCGTCAATGATGACGGTCTTGACCTTGGGGTTGAGCACCGCCATCAGCGCCGTGGCTTGCACCACGTCTGGGCAGTTGTGGCACGAGAGCGACATGTACACCTCAAAGGCGTAGTCGCCGTCGAGCGCCTTGATTTGCTCGATCACATCGGCCTCAACCTTGGGCGGGTGGCCGCCGGTCCACAGCAGCGCCAGCACCAGCGAGGTGAACTCGTGGCCCATGGGGATGCCGGCAAAGCGCACGCCGCTGGCCTCGCCTTGGCGGGCAATCACGAACGAGGGCTTGCGCGCATCGGTGCCGCTGTCGCTGAAGGTGACCATGTCAGAAAGTGCGGCAATGTCTTGCAGCAGCGCGCGCAGCTCGCTGGAAGACGCGCCACCGTCGAGCGAGGCAATCAGGTTGATGGGACGCTGCAGCTTGCCCAGGTACGCCTGGAGCTGGGACTTCATGGTGTCGTCGAGCATGCGGTTCTCCAAAAAAAGAGGGTTGCGTGGAGTTTGCGTTGGGGACAGAGGACAACGCTTGGGGAAGGGCGCTTGGCGGAACTGGTCCGCCCAACGCCCAACGCCAAGCGCTCTTGGCAGAGCGCCCAGAGCCGATCTGTCGTTAGATCTTGCCGACCAGGTCCAAAGAGGGTGTCAGGGTTTTGGCGCCTTCGTTCCACTTGGCGGGGCACACTTGGCCGGGGTTGGCGGCGGTGTACTGGGCAGCCTTGAGTTTGCGCAGGGTTTCCTTCACGTCGCGGGCGATTTCGTTGGAGTGCACCTCGGCGGTCTTGATATGGCCTTCGGGGTTGATGATGAAGGTGCCGCGCAGAGCCAGGCCTTCCGCGTCGATGTGCACGTTAAACGCGCGGGTCAGTTGGTGGGTGGGGTCGCCCACCAGCGGGAACTTGGCCTTGCCCACGGCAGGCGATGTCTCGTGCCAGACCTTGTGCGAGAAGTGGGTGTCGGTGGTGACGATGTAGACCTCGGCACCCGCTTTTTGGAACTCGGCGTAGTTGTCGGCGGCGTCTTCGACTTCGGTGGGGCAGTTGAAGGTGAATGCTGCGGGCATGAAAATCAAAACGGACCACTTGCCCTTGAGTGTGGCGTCCGACACTTCAACGAACTTGCCGTTGTGAAAAGCCTGTGCCTTGAAGGGCTGGATGGGGGTGTTAATCAAAGACATGGATTTTTCCTTGGGTTGGTTGATCAAGCAGTTGCACCAAGCGCGCAACTTGGGGCGGATTCTAGGGAGGCATTGCGACAAAAGCTGCACGCTCCCATTGCGTTTCCATATGCCCTGTATTGGCAAAGACTATCGCTGCCTGCGCAGCGATGGCCTGCGCTAGCGAAAGCCGACGCGGTCCAGCATTTGCTGCACCTTGATCTGGTTCATACCGACCGCGCTGATCGGGACCAGCTCGCTCTTGAAGCTGCCACCCGTCATTGCCTTGAGGGCCGGGTTGTCAACGGCTACGCCCTTGGCGGTGGGCCATTCGTTGTTGCCGTTGGCAAAATGGTTTTGCGCCGCCGGGCTGGCCAGGTATTCCAGGAACTTGATGGCGCCCTCGGGGTTCTTGGCGTACCGGGCGACTGCGCCGCCCGCCACATTCATGTGCGTGCCCCAGCTCGACTGGTTGGGAAACACCACGCCCACGCGCTCGGCGGTGGCGCGATCTTCGGCGTTGGTGGAGCGCAGCATGCGCGCCAGGTAGTAGGTGTTGGTGACGGCCACGCCGCACTCACCCGAGGCCACGCCCTTGATCTGGTCGGTGTCGCCGCCCTTGGGGTTGCGCGCCATGTTGTCGACCAGGCCTTTGAGCCAGACCTCGGTTTTCTGGGGCCCGATGTGCTCGTTCATCGCGCCAAACAGGCTGAGGTTGTACGGGTGTGACCCACTGCGAATACACAGCTGGCCCTTGAACTTGGGCTCGGCCAGCTTCTCGTAGGCGTCCACATCGGTTTTGTTGAACTTGGCCTTGTCGTACACGATGACCCGTGCCCGGGTGGAAAAGCCATACCAGGCGGTGCCGCCGTTGTCCGAGGGCTTGGCGCGCAGGTTGGCGGGAATCGCGGCTTCCAGCAATTTGGACTTGGTGGGTTGGAACAGGCCATCCACCTCAGCGCGCCACAGGCGCGATGCGTCTACCAACAAAATGACATCGGCAGGGGATGCGCTTCCCTCGGCCTTAAGGCGGGCCAGGATGCCGGCGTCGTCCGAATCCACCCGGTTGATTTTGATGCCGGTGGCCTTGGTGAAGTCGCTGTACAGCGCCTCATCGGTCGGGTAGTGGCGCGCTGAATACAGGTTGATGGCTTTGTCTTGCGCCAGGGCGGGCAGCGCAGCGAGGGTCAGCAGCAATGCGGCTACGGCGGTTTTCTTCATGGCAGAGGCTCCGGGTTGGTGGTGATGGAGAAGATTATAGCAATCATTCTCATTTGCAACAACGGTGACGAACGATTGACGCATTCGCCGCGCGGTTTCTGCAGGCCTGCCGGGAGGTTTTAGTTGGTGGCGCTGCCGAGCTGCCGACGCAAAAAAGCCGAGATGTCGGCGATTTCGCGCGGGTGAACGCTGTGCGGCATGGGGTAGGTGTGCCATTGCACAGGGTGGCCCAGCGAGGCCAGCAGGTCGCGCGAGTCTTCTGCCCGGGCGATGACCACCACCGGGTCGGCCGTGCCATGTGCCATAAAAATCGGTGTGGCGAAGTTGGGTGCAGTGCGCTCGGCGGCGAAGCGGTCGGCCAGCGGAAGGTAGCCCGACAAGGCCACGATGCCCGCCAGCCGGTGTTGGCAGCGCAAGCCGGTGTGCAAAGCCATGGCGCAGCCCTGGCTGAAACCGGCCAACACGATATGTGCTGGGGCGACACCGCGTTCGATCTCGCGCTCGATTAAGGCGGTAATCGCCCGCTCGGAGTTGGCAATGCCTTGGGCGTCTTGCTGGCGCACCAGGTCGGTCCCCAAGATGTCGTACCACGCTGGCATGCGGTAGCCACCGTTGATGGTGACAGGCATCGATGGTGCGTGCGGAAACACGAAGCGGATGGGCGGGCAGCCGGCCAAATCCAACTCGGGCACCAGGCCGGCAAAGTCGTTTCCATCCGCGCCCAGGCCGTGCAGCCAGATGACGCTGGCGCTGGGGTGTGGCGCGGTTTCTATCTCAATACAGGGTAGCAGGGACATGGTGGGGGTTGTGTGAAAGTGGTCAGGTGCCATAGCGTTGCAGCCACGCTTGCTCCAGCGGCGCCACCCAGCTTGCATGGGGCTCGGGGATGGCGGGCGCACTTTGCACCACTTGGCCGGGCACCGGCCGGGCGTTAAAGAGCGCCTGCTCCGCAGCAGGCAGGCGCTTGATGTCGAGCACGGTCGGGTCGCCCCAAACCGCGATGTCGGCTTTGCGCGCCTGCGCCTCGGGGCTGAGCAAAAAGTCGGCAAACATGATGGCGCCCTCTTTGGCACGCGCGTTGAAGGGGACGGCGACAAAGTGGGTGTTGCCAATGGTGCCACCCGAGAACTGGTAGGCCACGACGCTGGTTGACAGGCGCTTGGCGGCGATCTCGTTGGCCACCTCGTTGGGGTTGAACGTCAGGGCCCACAGCAGTTCGCCGTCGGCCAGCATTTGGCGCATCGCGGCGGCGCTGGCAGCGAATTGCCTTCCCTTGCGCCAAAGGTGGGGGTGGAGCGCGTCGAGGTAGTTCCACAAGGCAGGGGTGGCGCTGGCAAATGCCGCCTGGCTATGCGCTTGGTAGAGCGGCGCGCGGTCTTTGTTCAGGTCCAGCAGCAGTTGTTTGAGAAAGGTGGTGCCATGAAAGTCTGGCGGGCGCGGGTAGGTTACGCGCCCGGGGTTCGCCGCTGCAAATGCCTGTAGCTCGGCCAGGTTGTTGGGCGGCTTGGGCACGCGCTTGCTGTCGGCCATGAAGGTGAGCTGCGCCATGCCCCAGGGCACTTCCATGCCATCGACCGGCACGGCAAAGTCCACCAAGGTCGTGGGCTTGCCGACGGTGTCCACCAAGGCGTAGTGGCGCAATGAGGCGTTGAGCGGGCCGTGCAGCAAGCCTTCGCGCTTCATGGCGGCAAAGTTCTCGCCGTTGATCCACACCAGGTCGACCGAGCCGCTTTGGGCTAGCGCCTTTTCATTGCGCACCCGCTTAACAACATCGGCGGCGTCGCTGACCTTGACGTGCTCGACCCGCACACCATACCGTTGCAGCACTTGTGCCCCGGCCCACTGGATGTAGCGGTTGATCGCGTCACTGCCGCCCCAGGCGTTGAAGTACACCGTTTGGCCGCGGGCCTTGCCCGCCATGGTGTCCCAAGCGGGGGGCGTTGCGGCCCGTGCCAACC
>JBIIZY010000059.1:0-14324 GCA_044346035.1 Rhodoferax sp.
AGTGGGGACGGATTCCGCCGGTAAAGATGGCGTTGCGGTTGTACAGCAAGTGGTGCGCGGTGACGGTGGCTGCGGTGAGGCGGTCGGCCTGCGCCACATACTGGGCAGCCTCGCGGGTGGTGATGTGCTCAAACACAATCTTGAGCTCGGGGAAATCACGCCGCAGCGGGATGAGTTGGGTGTCAATAAACACGGCCTCGCGGTCAAACAGGTCGATGTCGCTGGAGGTCACTTCGCCATGCACGAGCAGCAGCAAGCCCGCTTTTTGCATCGCCTCCAAGGTTTTGTAGGTCTTGCGCAAATCGGTGACACCGGCGTCGCTGTGGGTGGTGGCGCCAGCGGGGTACAACTTTGCGGCCACCACACCGGCGTCCTTGGCGCGCCACACCTCGTCGGGCGGCAAGGAGTCGGTGAGGTAGAGCGTCATCAGCGGCTCAAAGTGCAAGCCCTGGGGCACCGCCGCACGGATGCGTTCGCGGTAGGCCACGGCCTGCGCCGCCGTGGTGACGGGTGGCTTCAGGTTGGGCATGATGATGGCGCGGCCAAACTGGGCTGCGGTGTGCGGCACCACCGCGCGCAAGGCCTCGCCGTCGCGCACATGCAGGTGCCAATCATCGGGCCGGGTCAGGGTGAGGGTTTGGGTGGCAGTCACTTGTCGGCCTTGGCGGTGGGTTTGTTGTTGAGCAGGTGGGTCCACAGCGTCTGTGCGGCATTTTTTGTGGGTTTGCTGCTGCTGCGGTGGGCGTCCTTGCCCAACGGCTTCTCGCGGTAGGCGCGGATTTCGAGCTTGGCCTGCAGCGGCGGCATGCCCGCGCCCACGGCGCTAACGAGTTTGCGGGCGCGCAGTTCCTTGCGGATGGCGCTTTGCGGCAAGAAGGCGATGCCATGGCCTTCGAGTGCCATGGCCTTGAGTCCTTCGGCCATGTCGGTCTCATACACCCGGTCAAGGTGCATGGCGGCGCGGGACTCTTTCAAAATGGTCTCCACCACCAAGCCCAGGTAGGCGCCAGGCGCATACCCCAGGTAGGGCAGCGGTGCGTCCTGGCGGCTGGGCAGGGCAAACAGCGGCGCGCCATGCTCGTTGGCCAGGGCGTAGGGCGCCACGGTTTCTTCGCCCAGGCTGACCATTTCGTAGCGGTCGCTGTCGAGCTGGAAGGGCTGCGAGTCGTGGTGGTAGGCAATCAGCAGGTCACAGCTTCCCTCCACCAGGCGCATCACCGCGTCGTGCACATTGAGAGCGATGAGCCGGCTTTTGATGCCGCCAAAGTTCTCGCGCAAGCTGCTCACCCACGCCGGGAAAAACGTAAAAGCCAGCGTGTGCGGCACCGCAAACTCAATGACATCCTGCCCGGCCGAGGCGTGGCCGCGCAGCATGGCGCGGGTGCTTTGCAAGGCCTGCAGCACCTCTAGCGACTGGCCGTACAGTGTCTCGCCCGCAGCGGTCAGGCGCGTGGGGTAGGAGCTGCGGTCCACCAGATCGGTGCCGGCCCAGGCCTCCAGGGACTGGATGCGGCGCGAAAAAGCGGGTTGGGTGACATGGCGCAACTGCGCCGAGCGGCTGAAACTGCGGGTTTCTGCCAAAGACACAAAGTCTTCAAGCCATTTGGTTTCCATCGCCGAATTATCCGTCCGTGGATTGCGCCGCCGCAGCACCCCTCAGGCTTTGCGGTGCTTTCCATCGGCGTGCGCTTGGCACTGTTCCAGGGCCAGCAGCAAGCTGGTGCGGTGATCGCGCGCGACCTCTTGCCAGGACAAACCAGTGAGTGCGCCCTCCAGCGACCACAGCAAGTTGAGGCTTGCCTTGGGATGGTTTTGCAGCACCTGCACATAGGCGGCGACCGCGCCTAACTTGCGCAGCTGCGCTTCGCTGTGAATGCCACTGCGCGAGAGCATCTCCTGCGACTTGGGGCCGAGGTTGGGCAATGCGACCATGGTCTGGGTTCGTGTGTGCTCAGGGCGCGATGGTGTGCTGCGCGGACGGCACGGCGACTTCGCTGCTTTGCTGCATGGCCCACATCTGGGCGTAGCGACCGCCCTGTGCCAACAGCTTGGCATGGGTGCCGCGCTCGATGATGCGACCGGCATCCATGACCAAGATTTCGTGGGCGTCCACCACCGTGGACAAACGGTGGGCAATTACCAAGGTGGTCTTGTTGTGGGCCACGCTTTGCAGCTCGGCCTGGATGGCGCGCTCGTTGGCGGAGTCCAGTGCCGAAGTGGCCTCGTCAAAAATCAGCACCGGCGGGTTTTTGAGCAAGGTGCGGGCGATGGCCACACGCTGCTTCTCGCCGCCGGAAAGCTTGAGACCACGCTCGCCCACCATGGTGTCGTAGCCCTTGGGAGCGGCGCTGATGAAGTCATGGATGTGCGCCGCCTTGGCTGCCGCCTCCACCACCGCGCGGCTACAACCCGGTTGGCCGTAGGCAATGTTGTATTCCACCGTGTCGTTGAACAGCACCGTGTCCTGCGGAACGATGCCGATGGCCTGGCGCACCGACGACTGCGTGACCTGCTTGATGTCTTGTCCCGCCATCAGAATGCGGCCCTGCTGCACGTCGTAAAAGCGAAACAGCAGCCGCGCCAGCGTGGACTTTCCTGAGCCCGAGGGCCCAACCACCGCCACCGTTTTTCCTGCAGGAATCTCGAAGCTGATGTCATGCAGGATGGTGCGTGCAGGCTTGTCTTTGGCAGCACCGGCACTGCCCGCTGGATCGTAAGAAAACGTAACGTGGTCAAAGCACACACTGGCCTGGCCGGGCGTGAGCTCCAGTGGCTTGGCACCGGGCACGTCGGCAATCTCGCGCTCGCGCTCGAGCAGGGTGAACATCTTTTCCAAGTCCGTCAGGCTTTGCTTGATCTCGCGGTAAATCACACCCAAAAAATTGAGCGGAATGTAGAGCTGGATCATGAAGGCATTGACCATCACCAGATCGCCCAGCGTCATGCGGCCCTCCACCACACCTTGCGTGGCACGCCACAGCATGGCGACCAGCGCCACGGCAATGATGAGCTGCTGGCCGGTGTTGAGAATGCTCAGTGTGGTCTGGCTTTTGACGGCCGCACGGCGGTAGCGCTCCAGGTTTTCGTCGTAACGCCGGGTCTCGAACTCTTCGTTGTTGAAGTACTTGACGGTCTCGTAATTGAGCAGCGAGTCGATGGCGCGGCTGTTGGCGTTGGAGTCCAGCTCGTTCATCTTCTTGCGAAACTGGGTGCGCCACTCGGTCACGGTGATGGTGAACACGATGTACACCGCCAGCGCGATGATGGTGATTGCGGCAAACCACACATCAAACTTGACGGCCAGCAGACCCAGAACCAGGGTCACTTCAATCAAGGTCGGGATGATGCTGTAGAGCGAGTAGCTGATAAGCGAATGCACACCGCGGGTGCCGCGCTCAATGTCGCGCGTCATGCCGCCGGTTTGGCGCTCCAGGTGGAAACGCAGACTCATCGCATGCAGGTGGCGAAACACCTGCAGCGAAATGCTGCGCGCTGCACCCTCGGTCGCTTTGGCGAATACCAGTTCGCGCAACTCAGTAAAGAGCGAGGTGCACAAACGCAAGGCGCCATAGCCCAGCAGCAGTGCCGCTGGGACGACCAAGAGCGCGGCCGGATCGCCCGGCTTGAGGGTCATGGCGTCAACCAAGTTCTTGAGCAGCAGCGGCACGCCGACATTGGCCACCTTGGCGCCAACCATGAAGGCCAGTGCAGCCATCACCCGCCACTTGTACGTCCACAGGTAGGGAAACAGGCGGCGCAGCGTGGCCCAATCGGACGTGGGCGCAGCGGCAGCGGCGCTGGCGGCGGGGCTTGCGGGGCCGGTGGCGAGGGTGGCGGAGTGACCGGGGTGCATGGGCGACAATCGTTGTTTGCGAACCCTAGGATTGTGCCCATGTCCACCCTTTCAAGCGCCGCCCCGCTGTCCGGCACGCCAAGCACTTCCAGCGCGCAGCCAGCGCCTACCGCCCGCGCGGCGCCAGCTCCGGTGCTGTTACCCACCGACCAGGAGTTGGTGCTCAAGGTCATCCCCATGCCAGCCGACTGCAATGCCAACGGCGATATTTTTGGCGGCTGGGTGATGGCGCAGGTGGACCTGGCGGGATCGGTGGTACCAGCGCGCTACACCAAGGGGCGCATGGCGACGGTGGCGGTCAAGGAGTTCATCTTCAAACAACCGGTGCGGGTCGGCGACATCCTGAGTTTTTTCTCCAAGGTCAGCCATATCGGGCGCACCTCGATCACCGTGACCGTGGAGGTGTTTGCCGAGCGCTACCAAACCCAGGGCCAATACGCCAAGGTGACCCAGGCCACGCTGACCTATGTGGCCATTGACGAGCAGGGAAGGCCCCGGGAAATACCGAAGGGCTAGCGGCCCAGCAACCCAGCCGCTGCGCCAGCGCGACGCGCAAGCAATTGGCTGGGGACTAAGAGACGATGTAGGCTGCCGAACCGGTAGAGAGCAGCTTGCCGTCGGCCGCTACAAACTCCATGCGGGTGGACGCCACGCGCGAGCCCAAACGCATCACCTCGGCGCGCAATCCAAAGTGCTGGCCAATACCAGGGCGCAGGTAATCGACACGCAAATCGATGGTGCCCAGCTTGGCAAAGCGCTGCAAGCGCGCCTCGATGCTCTCACTGCGGTGGCGCACGCCGATGGCGGCCATGACCGCCAGACCGCCCATTGCGTCGAGCCCGGCGCTGATGACGCCGCCATGGATACGGTTGTAGCTGTAGTGGCCCACCAGTTCGTTGCGCATCTCAATGCGGGCGCAGACTTGGTGCGCCTCGATGGAGGTGATCTTCAAACCCAGGGTGCGGTTGAAAACAATACCTTCCTCAAAGATACGGGTCAGGCTCTGCAGGAACTCCGGTTCCAGAGGCAGGGATTCAGATGCCATCCACTGCTTACTTGTTTTTGAGCTTGCCGCGCGGAATCACCACCGTGGTCACCACCGGGCGCACCGCTTCGCCCGCGCCGCCTGCCAGCGGCTTGGGCGGCGCGCTGTCTTTCTTGGGCTTCTTGGCTTCCTTGTTGGACCTTTGTTGACCTTTGGCCATGGTGCGCTCCGCGGTGGTTAAGAGTGGCTTGCAGTTTAATACGGCCCCATGTCCGACGAGGCCCGCGCCCCACTTGCGCCCAACGCACTTCGCATCCAAGAGGACGAGGTGGAACTGCGCGCGATCCGCGCACAAGGTGCGGGTGGCCAAAACGTCAACAAGGTCTCCAGCGCAATCCACCTGCGCTTTGACATTCCTGCGTCCAGCCTGCCCGATGCGGTCAAGCAACGCCTGCTGGCCTTGCGCGACAGCCGCATTACCCAGACGGGCGTGCTGGTGATCAAGGCCCAGCAGCACCGCACCCAAGACATGAACCGTATGGACGCCTTGCTGCGCCTGCATGCACTGGTTGACAGCGTGGCCACACCACCGCGGGTGCGGCGTGCCACGCAGCCCAGTTTTGGTGCACGCCAACGCAGGCTTGACGGGAAAAGTCAGCGCTCTGAAGTGAAAGCCGGGCGCAGCAAAGTGCGGCCTGATTGATTGCAAGCCAGGGGCACCTGCGCACAGGACTGGCGCATATGCCGCTGGTGCCGCCGCCGCGGCTGGTGCTGGCCGTAAAGCAACCGGGGATTGGCGCTGTACCGCTAGAACAGCGAGCCCACGTTGAGCAGTGCCAGCACGCCCATGACCGCAAACATGGCCGCCGCGATGCCGTGCACCAGCTTCATCGGAATCTTGTTGGCAAAGCGGTCGCCCACGAACACCGCCGGTACATCGGCGATCAGCATACCCAAGGTGGTTCCAATGACCACCAGCACCGGGCTGGCGTAGTGCGCTGCCATGGCCACGGTGGCGATCTGGGTCTTGTCGCCCATCTCGGCCAGAAAGAAGGTAACCAGCGTGGCGCCAAACACGCCGAGCTTGTGGGCGACCTGGGTTTCTTCTTCCTCGATCTTGTCGGGGATCAGGGTCCACACCGCCATGCCCAGGAACGACAGCCCCAGCACCCAGCGCAGCACATCGGCGGACACCACCGAGGTGATCCAGGCGCCCAGCGCGCCAGCCAGCGCGTGGTTGACCACGGTGGCACACAGAATACCCAGGATGATGGGGACCGGCTTTTTGAAACGCGCCGCCAAAATGAAGGCCAGCAATTGCGTCTTGTCGCCAATCTCGGCCAGGGCCACCACGCCGGTGGAAATAAACAGGGCTTCCATGCAAGGTCCGCAACAAATGGGACCGCCATGATGCCAGCCCGCACAAGGCGGATCTGTGCGCTAGGTCAGAGCTTGCTGAAATCGGGCTTGCGCTTTTCCATGAAGGCGGTGAACGCCTCCCGGGCCGCCGGTTCACGCAGCATGCGCCCGAAGCTGGTGGCCTCCTCGAGCATGCGGGCCTGCACCACCGGCGCTTGGCCCAACTTCATGAGACGCTTGGTTTCCACCAGCGACGACAGCGGCTTGGCCGCCAGCTTGGCCGCCAGCGCCTGTGCCACGGCATTGGCCTCGGTGGGCGGAACAATGCGGTTGACCAAACCGACCTCCAGCGCGGCCTCGGCCATGAAGGGCTCGCCCAGTAGCAAGGCTTCGGCGGCGCGGTGGTAGCCCATCATCTGCGGCGCCATCAAGCTGCTGGCCGCCTCGGGGCACAAGCCCAGGTTGACAAAAGGCATGGAGAACGCTGCGTTGTCGCCCGCCACCACCAGGTCGCAGTGGAACAGCAAGGTGGTGCCCACACCCACCGCAGGGCCGCACACCGCAGCCACGAGCGGCTTGGGAAAGGCTGCGATCTCGCGCAAAAAACGAAACACCGGCGCGTCTGCGGTGGCGGCGCCGCCTTTCAAAAAGTCGCCAATGTCATTGCCCGCGCTAAACACCGTTGCATGGCCTTGAATCACCACGGTGCGCACCGCCGGATCGGCCGCCGCGCCGACCAGCGCGTCGGCACAAGCACCGTACATCGCTTGGGTGAAAGAGTTTTTTTTGTCCACCCGGTTGAGGGTGATGGTCATGACCGCATCGGTGGTGTCGATCAGGATGTCTTGGGTGTCGGTTGGCATGGGGCTTCTCCTTAAATCTTGTAGTAAACCAGTTGGTGCGAAGTGGCCAGCAGGGTACCGGCCTCGTTCCACAGTTGGGCGGTCTGGTCGGCATGGCCGTCGCGGTAGGCCTGCGCGCGCGCTTGGCACAGCACAAAACCATCGCCGGTGGCCGCCAGGTCGTGGGCGTCGGCGTGAAAGTACACCGTCATGGACACGGTTCCGGCGGGCACCTGCTCGGCGCGGCGCAGCCAGACGCGGGGGTAAAACACATCGGCCAAGGCAGCGAGGGCAGCACAGTCGAGCGCGCGCTCAGGTACCAGCCGGGCCCACAGCCGGGTCAGGCTGGCTTGGTCGGGCGCCACATCGCGCACCGCGCCGTCCCAGCGGGTGGGGGGTGCACCGCACACCATGCGGGTGTCATAGCGGCCCAGCCACTCCAGCTCCTTGGGCGGCTGCGCACGCGCAATCTGCGACGCTGGCGTGACCTGGGGCATGGGGTGATCACAGGCGTTGAATGTGGGGCGGCGCAGCGCGGTCACTGCCGTGCCCGTGAGCACCGTGGCCACGCCACCATCGGCTTGCGCCTGCTGGCATTCAATCAGCCAGTGCTGGCTTGACCGGTTGGTGCGGACTATGCGCAGCAACAGCCGAAAAGGTCCGGGCGCAAAACCCGCAAGGTAGTTGACGGTAAGCGCCACCGGCTGTCCCAGCACCTCCGGGTGCTGGGCCATCCCAGCGACCACCGTTGCCGCCGTGATGCCGCCAAACGGCCCAACCATGTTCCACCAGGCTGGGTGGGTGTGGCCGACTTGGCCGCCGTCGGCGTCGCGCTGGAGCGCGACCGCTTGGTCAAAAACGTGCACCGGCGACGCAGTGGAGGACGCAGACATGGCAGGCGGGCCGCAGCGCAACTACACCCGCTCAAAGATACCGGCAGCGCCCTGACCCGCGCCCACACACATGGTGACCATGGCGTGCTTGAGCTGGTGGCGGTGCAGGGCGTGGATGGCGGTGGCTGCGCGGATCGCACCCGTGGCGCCCAAGGGGTGGCCCAGTGCGATGGCGCCGCCCATCGGGTTCACCTTGGACACATCCAGCCCCAAGGTGTTGATGACCGCCAGCGACTGCGCGGCAAATGCCTCGTTGAGCTCAAACCAGTCGATGTCGTGCTGCTTCAGCCCGGCGTAACGCAGTGCGGCAGGAATGGCCTCGATCGGACCAATGCCCATGATGTGCGGCGGCACGCCCTTGCTGGCAAAGCTCACAAAGCGCGCCAGCGGCGTCAGGCCGAACTGTTGCACCGCCTTGTGGCTGGCCAGCACCAGCGCGCCCGCGCCGTCCGAGGTTTGCGAGCTGTTGCCGGCCGTGACCGAGCCGCGCGCCGCAAACACTGTCTTGAGTTTGGCCAGGCCTTCCATGGAGGTGTCGGCGCGGGCGCCTTCATCCAGGCTTACGGTGCGGCGCTTCTCAATCACTTCGCCGGTCTCTAGGTTGGCGCTGCGGTCGACCACCTCAATGGGCGTGATCTCGGCGGCAAAGTCGCCACGCGCCTGTGCAGCCAGCGCACGCTTGTGCGACTCCACCGCAAACTGGTCTTGCGCCTCGCGGCTGACCTTCCACTGGTTGGCCACTTTTTCAGCGGTCAGGCCCATGCCGTAGGCAATACCAATGTTTTCGTCTTGGATGAAGATGTCCGGGGAGAGCGAGGGCGTGTTGCCCATCATGGGCACCATGCTCATACTTTCCACACCTGCGGCAACCATCACGTCAGCCTCGCCCACGCGGATGCGGTCGGCGGCCATCTGGATGGCCGACAGACCCGACGCACAAAAGCGGTTGACAGTGATGCCCCCCACGCTGTGCGGCAAGCCCGCCAGCACCGCGCCCATGCGCGCGATGTTGAGGCCTTGCTGGCCCTCGGGAATGGCGCAGCCACAGATCAGGTCTTCGATTGCCGCAGGGTCCAGGCTGGGCACCTGGGCCAGCGCCGACTGAAGCACCTTTACCAGCAAATCGTCGGGGCGGGTGTTGCGAAAAAACCCGCGGTGGGAGCGCCCAATGGGCGTGCGGGTGGCGGCAACAATATAAGCGTCTTGGACTTGTTTCATATCAGTTCCTCACGGGCTTGCCGGTGGACATCATTCCCATGATGCGCTCCTGCGTCTTGGGGTGGTTGAGCAGCGAGCCGAAGGCTTTGCGCTCCAGCGTCATCAAGTAGTCCTCGTTGACCAGCGTTCCGGCATCGACATCTCCACCACACACCACCTCCGCAATCAGGCTGGCAATGTGGAAGTCGTGCGCGCTGATGAAGCCGCCATCGCGCATGTTGACCAGCGATCCCTTGAGCGTGGCAATTGCGCTGCGCCCGGCCACCGGGAACAGCCGCTGGTGTGGCGCGCGGTAGCCGCTGGCGTACATTGCCTTGGCTTCGTTGATGGCAACGAACAACAACTCGTCTTTGTGGGCCACGACAACGTCGCTCTCCAGCAGGTAGCCCAGCTTGCGTGCCTCCAGCGCACTGGTGCCGACCTTGGCCATGGCCGCGGCGGTGAAGCCCTCGGTCAAAAACGGCAGCAGGTCTTTGCCGGTGGAGGCCGCTGCGTTCTCCGCAGCACGCCGGGCAATGTAGGTCAGGCCACCGGCGCCGGGCACCAGTCCCACGCCCACTTCGACCAAGCCGATGTAGCTCTCGATTGCCGCAACCCGCTTGCTGGAGTACAACGCCAACTCGCAGCCCCCGCCCAGCGCCAGGCCGCGCACCGCCGAGACGACCGGCACGTTGGAATAGCGCAGCGCCAACATGGCGGCCTGCATTTCAGCCTCAGCACCTTCAATGGCTTTGGCGCCGCCAACCATAAAGGCTGGCAGCATGGCCTGCAAATCGGCGCCGGCAGAGAACACGTCGTCAGGCGACCAGATCACCAGGCCTTGGTAGTCCTGCGCGGCCAGGGCCTGCGCCTGCACCAGACCTTCGACCACCGCCGGGCCGATGGCATGCATCTTGGACTTGATGCTGGCAATCAGCACCTCGCCATCAAGCGTCCACAGCCGAATGGCATCGTCCTCGTGCAAAGTGGTTCCCGCCGTCTGGGCGCGCGGCGCACCAGAGCCCAGCACACTTTCTGCAAAGTGCTGGCGCGCGTACACCGGCAGGCTGCGCACAGGCACAAACGCGCCGGTGCTGGGGTTGAAGCTGCCCTCCGTCTGGTGTACGCCGCCGCGCTCGGCCACTGGGCCTTTGAACACCCAGTCGGGCAACGGTGCGCTGCACAGCGCTTTGCCGGCATCGATGTCCTCTTGCACCATGCGGGCCACCTCCAGCCAGCCAGCTTCCTGCCAGAGCTCGAACGGACCTTGCTGCATGCCAAAACCCCAACGCATGCAGAAGTCCACATCGCGCGCGTTGTCGGCAATGGCCGCCAAGTGGATGGCCGCGTAGTGGAATGCATTGCGCAACACCGCCCACAAGAACTGGCCCTGCGCGCCCTCGCTGTTGCGCAGCAGCTTGAGTCGTTCGGCAGCGGGCTTCTTGAGCATGCGGGCGTAGACCTCATCGGCCTTGGCACCACCGGCCACATAGTCTTTGCTGGCGGCATCAAAGCGCAGCACGTCACGACCGACCTTCTTGAAAAAACCGGCCTTGGTTTTCTGGCCCAAGTGGCCCATGTCCAGCAGGGTCTTGAGCACCTCGGGCGTGGCGAAGTTCGGGTAGAAGGGATCGAACTTGCTTGCGCCGTCGGCCGGGTTGGCGCTGAGGGTGTCTTGCAAGGTCTTGATGACGTGGGCCATGGTGTCCAGGCCCACCACGTCGGCGGTGCGGAAGGTGCCCGAGCTGGCCCGACCCAGTTTTTTGCCGGTGAGGTCGTCCACCACGTCGTAGGTGAGGCCGAAGTTGTGCGCCTCTTGCATGGTGGCCAACATACCCGCAATGCCCACGCGGTTGGCGATGAAGTTGGGCGAGTCCTTGGCCCGCACCACGCCCTTGCCCAGGGTGGTGGTAACAAAGCTTTCCAGGTGGTCAAGGATGTGCGGCTCGGTGCTGGGTGTGTTGATCAGCTCCACCAGCGCCATGTAGCGCGGGGGGTTGAAAAAGTGGATGCCGCAAAACCGGGGGCGCAGCGCCTCTGGCAACGCCTCGCTCAAGGCGGTAATCGACAGACCCGACGTGTTGCTCGCCAGAATGGCATGCGGGGCGATAAAGGGCGCAATCTTGGTGTACAGGTCGCGCTTCCAGTCCATGCGCTCAGCGATCGCCTCGATCACCAGGTCGCACTCGGCCAGACGCGCCAGGTGCTCCTCGTAGTTGGCGGGCTCAATCAGCGCGGCGTCTTCGGCCACGCCCAGCGGTGCGGGCTTGAGCTTTTTCAAGCCTTCCACCGCCCGCAGCACGATCCCGTTTTTGGTGCCCGCAGCGGCACCGGTGCCAGCGCCTGCCTTGGCGCTGTCCGGCAGATCAAACAACAGCACCGGCACCTTGACGTTCACCAGGTGCGCGGCGATTTGCGCACCCATGACGCCCGCGCCCAAGACGGCGACTTTTCGGACATTGAAACGGGACATAGGTCTTCCTAGGGGGCAGTGGTCGGCAGAGGTCGGTTTACTGAACGCGAATCCAGGTTTGCGTACGGCCCAACATGGGCGTGCCGATGAAGCCACGTACTTCGAGCTTCTTGCCGCCATCGATGGGCGTCATGCGCAGGCTGTACTCTTTGCCGTTCTCGGGATCGAGAATCTTGCCGCCTTCCCACACGTCCTTACCGTCGGCCTTCTTGCCGCCACGGATGATTTCCATGCCGATCTTGGGCTTGTCCTTGCGGTCGTCGGCGCACTTCACGCAATTGGGTTCCGGGTTGGGCTCGGCGCTCAAGGAGCGCTCCACCACGCCCGACAGGGTGCCGCTGGCGCTGGAGATCTTGATCTCGGCCTTGGGCTTGCCGGTGCCGTCATCGATGCTGTGCCAAGTGCCCTCGGGCGTCATTTGCGCCATGGCGCTCGCAGCGACGAAGGACAGGGCCAAGGTGGTCAGGGTGCGTTTCATAGGGCTCTCCAGTGGTATGGGTTGAAGACAGGTGGGACAACAGGGACAAAAAGCAATCAGGCCAGCGCGGCGTCGGTGTCCATCAGCACCTTGGATCCGGTGCGTGCGGTGCGCATGAGCGTGGCGGTTTCAGGGAACAACTTGGCAAAGTAAAAGCGTGCGGTTTGCAGCTTGGCTTGGTAGAACGGGTCGGTATTGCCCGCTGCGATTTCGCGCAAAGCGACTTGCGCCATGCGGGCCCAAAAGTAGCCAAACACCAGGTGGCCTGCAACCCGCAGGTAGTCAACGGCGGCAGCGCCGACCTCGTCGGGATTTTGGAAACCCTTGAAGCCAATTTCGGTGGTGAATTTGGTCATCTGGTCGCCCAGCACCGCAATCGGCGTGACGAACTCGGCCATCTTTTCGTTGACGCCTTCTTCCTCCACCAAGGCAGCGACGAGCTTGCCAAACTTGCGCAGCGTGGCGCCGTTGTTGGAGAGCACTTTGCGGCCCAACAAGTCGAGTGACTGGATGGTGTTGGTGCCCTCGTAAATCATGTTGATGCGCGCATCCCGCACGAACTGCTCCATGCCCCATTCTTTGATGAATCCATGCCCACCAAAGACCTGCAAGCAGCTCGAAGTCGCAGCCCACCCGTTGTCGGTGATGAACGCTTTGACGATGGGGGTGAGCAAGGCCAGCATTTCGGCTGCGTCTTTGCGGACCGCCTCATCCGGGTGGTTGATCTCTTTTTCCAGCAGCATCGAGCAAAACGTGGTCAGGGCACGGCCGCCCTCGGCATAGGCTTTTGCCGTGAGCAGCATCTTGCGCACGTCGGGGTGGACGATGATGGGGTCAGCCGCCTTGTCTTTGGCCTTGGTGCCTGAGAGCGAGCGCATCTGGATGCGGTCTTTGGCGTAGGCCAGCGCATTTTGGTAGGCCACCTCGGTCAGACCCAACGACTGGTTGCCCACGCCAAGGCGGGCCGCATTCATCATCACAAACATGCCCTGCATGCCCTTGTTGGGCTGGCCCACCATGGTGCCAACCGCACCATCGAGCACCATTTGCGCGGTCGCATTGCCGTGGATGCCCATCTTGTGCTCCAGCCCACCGCAGTAGATACCGTTGCGCTCGCCCAAACTGCCATCGGCATTGACATGGAACTTGGGCACGATAAACAGACTCACGCCCTTGATGCCAGGTGGCGCATCACTGAGACGGGCCAGCACCAAATGAATGATGTTCTCCGCCATGTCGTGTTCACCGGCGCTGATAAAAATCTTGTTGCCGGTGATCCGGTAGGTGCCGTCGGCCTGCGCCTCGGCCTTGGTGCGCATGAGCCCGAGATCGGTGCCGCAATGCGGCTCGGTCAGGCACATGGTGCCGGTCCATTCGCCACTGGTCATCTTGGGCAGGTAGGTGGCTTTTTGCGCGTCGGTTCCATGGGCATGCAGCGCGGCGTAGGCGCCATGGGTCAAGCCGGGGTACATGGTCCAGGCCTGGTTGGCACTGTTGAGCATTTCGTAAAACATCTGGTTGACCACCAGCGGCAGGCCTTGGCCACCGTATTGCGGGTCGCAGGCCAGTGCCGCCCAGCCCCCCTGCACATACTGCGCATATGCCTCTTTGAATCCCTTGGGTGTGGTTACGCTGTGGGTGGCTGTGTCGATGCTGCAGCCCTGTGTGTCACCACTGATGTTGAGTGGAAACAAGACCTCGGCAGCGAACTTGCCGCCCTCTTCGAGCACGGCGTTGATGGTGTCTGCATCGACATCGGCATGCTGCGGCAGGGCACGCAAGTCGTCCGTCACACGGAGCAACTCGTGCATCACAAACTGCATGTCGCGCAGGGGCGGGTTGTAGACGGGCATGGACAAGCTCCTTACAAGTTAAAACGGTATGACTAGCGCGCTGACGCCGGGCTGGCCGCACCAGCGCTGTGGCGGGCCAGAATGCTTTCAAAGGTCGTGTGCGCCCGGGCAATCGATCCGGGCGTCTTGAGAAACCGGGCTTCGTAATGGACTGCCAATATCAGGCCATGAATCTCGAACGCCATTTGCTGTTCATCGGTGTGCGCCGCCAAGTGCCCGCATTGCCGCGCCATCACCAGCGAGCGGTTGAGTGCGCTCAGCCAGGTCTGCACTGAATGCGCCAGCGCGTCGCGCACCGGGCCGGGACGGTCGTCAAACTCGACCGCGCCGCTGATGAAGATGCAACCCGACTGAATTTCCTCGGCAACGCGCCGCATCCAGTTGGCAAACA
>JBIIZY010000060.1:0-14303 GCA_044346035.1 Rhodoferax sp.
GAACATTAGCTGGTTAAAGCTTGGTTAATTAACCTTCCGCGACACGGCTGAACCGATTGGCGGATGCGACTGTGGCATGGGAAGGGCCTTCATTGCGGACTGGATTGTGCCACCGAAACCTGAGCACAACCACCCCGTGCAGGTTGCGCCGTCCGGGGTGGCGCCTGGCTAGGCGCTAGGGGGCAATCAAGTCCCGGATTTGCTGCAAGGCTGCGGGATCTTCCATGGTGGTTAGGTCGCCCGGATCGCGCCCTTCACACACCGCCTGGATGGCACGCCGCAGCAGCTTACCGCTGCGGGTCTTGGGCAGCACGGTCACAAAACGCACCCGCGCCGGGCGGCCCACGGCGCCAATGGAATGGTCCACCACCTTCATGATTTCACCCTCTAGCTTGAAGCGGGCCGCGTCGTCGACCAAACCACTGGCATCCTTGACCACGGCAAACGCCATAGCGACTTGGCCCTTGAGTTGGTCGGCCACGCCCACCACGGCGACCTCCGATATGTTGGGGTGGCTGGAAATGCTCTCTTCAATCTCGCGGGTGCCGAGGCGGTGCCCGGCCACGTTGATCACGTCGTCCGTACGCCCCAAAATGAAAAAGTACCCATCGGCATCGCGCACACCCCAATCAAAGGTGCTGTAGATGAGCTTGCCGGGGATGCTTTTCCAGTACGTTTTGACAAAGCGCTCGTCGTCTCGCCACACTGTTTGCATGCAGCCCGGTGGCAGCGGACCTTCGATGGCGACCACACCCTTCTGGTTGGCACCGGTCAACTCCTCTCCGGTGTTCTCGTCCAACAGCTTCACGTCGTAGCCGTACATGGCGACGCCGGGGCTGCCAAACTTGCTGGGGGCCTTCTCCACGCCGTTGGCGATGCTGAGAATGGGCCAGCCAGTTTCGGTCTGCCAGTAGTTGTCAATGATGGGTTTGCCCAGGCCTTCGCTGATCCAGCTGGCGGTGGGCTCGTCGAGCGGCTCCCCCGCCAAGAAGAGCGCGCGCAAGCTCGACAGGTCGTACTTGGACAGCAAGGCCGGGTCTTGCTTCTTGAGCACGCGCACGGCGGTGGGAGCGCTGAACATGACCGTGACTTTGTATTTCTCTACCAAACTCCACCAAACGCCGCCGTCTGGTCGGGTGGGCAAGCCCTCGTACATGATGGTCGCCATGCCCGCCAGGAGCGGGCCGTAGATGATGTAGCTGTGGCCCACCACCCAGCCGATGTCGCTGGTGGAGAAAAACGTCTCGCCCGCGTTGCCACAAAAAATGTGCTTCATGCTCGCAGTCAGCGCCACCGCGTAGCCGCCGGTGTCACGTTGCACGCCCTTGGGTTTGCCGGTGGTGCCGCTGGTGTACAGCGTGTAGCTGGGGTGGGTGGAGTCCACCCATTCACAGGGAACAGCAGCGCCCAGGTGCTTCTGGCGCAGCCCAGACCAAAGGTGATCGCGACCGGCCACCAGTTGCATGGGCGCGAGCTTGCGGTCAACCATCAGCACGGCCGTCGGCTTGTGGCTGGAGGTGGCAATTGCCT
Source organism: Rhodoferax sp. (assembly GCA_044346035.1). GTDB lineage: Bacteria > Pseudomonadota > Gammaproteobacteria > Burkholderiales > Burkholderiaceae_C > Allorhodoferax. The sequence goes on from JBIIZY010000060.1 coordinate 1,531, forward strand.
CGTCGAGCAGCGGTTTGTATTCCACCACCTTGCCACCGCGCGAACCGGCGTCGGCACTGACGATCAGCGTGGGCGACGCGTCCTCAATGCGCGAGGCCAGCGATCCAGCGGCAAAGCCACCGAACACCACCGAATGGATGGCACCGATGCGCGCGCAAGCCAACATGGCAAAAGCCGCCTCGGCCACCATCGGCATGTAAACCAAAACCCGGTCACCTTTTTTCACCCCAAGTTCGAGCAGCGTGGCCGCCATGGCTTGCACTTCGGTGTGCAGCTCGGCAAAGGTGTAAGACGTTTCGGTGTGGGTCTCGGTAGAGACCGCAATCAGCGCCGGCTGCTGTGCGCGGTCGCCGAGGTGGCGGTCAATGGCGTTGTGGCACAGGTTCGTCGTACCTCCAACAAACCAGCGCGCAAACGGCGGATTGCTGTAGTCGCACACCTGCGCGGGTGGGGTTTTCCAGTCCACCAACTTGGCCTGTTCGGACCAAAAGCCATCGCGGTCTTGGATCGAGTTGCGGTGAAAGTCAGCATAGGCGGTCATAGGGCGCGTCTCCGAACGGTGGTAAAACTGAATTCATAATTATGAGACAGCATCTTGCACGGACCTGACTTTGACCCCAAACGTTCTCGGGCCGAACGCCGCGCTTTGGCAAAACAGCACGGCAAGGCAGTGCCCGCTGGTTAGGCACCCTATTTGATCAAGGCGACGACTTCTTTGAATGCAGGATGCTCTGCGGTGCGCAGCCATTCAAACACCACCATCTCGGTGGTCACCAGTTCGACACCCGCTGCGGCAAGCCGGTCAAATGCGGCGTCCCGGTTGCGCTCGGTACGCGAGCTGCAAGCGTCACTGACCACCCAAACGTCAAACTCGTCCTCCAGCAGATCGAGCGCGGTTTGCAGCAAGCACACATGGGCCTCGCAACCGGCCAACACCACGCAGTCGCGGTGGCTCTCTTCAGGCTTTTGCAGGTGCTTGGGCAAACTGCGCGCATTGCCTTTCGCGGGTTGGGGTGGCGGTCGCAGCCACTCACCCAAACCCTCTTCGACCGCGCTGAACTGCATTTTGCTCAGCACACGCGCCCCAGCGCGTTGCAGCGCTTCGTGCAATTCGGGCACGCTGGCACCCAGTTTGGAGGGGTTCTGCTCCGTGGCCACCAACGGGACCTTGAGCAGCGCAGCTGCTTGCGCCAAGCGCACTGCATTGGCAATGGCTGCAGGTCCTTCGTGCATGGCTGGCATCAGGCGCACCTGGTAGTCGACCAGGACGAGCTGGGAAGTTTCGGGTTCTAAGCGCATGGCACCGCCTTCAGTCACAAAGCTGCGAGCATAACCAAGGAGCGCCCATGCGAACACCACCATCAAAACAGCACGGGAACAAAAACTATATGAATCAAGGGCTTACATCGCATACCCGCTGCGTTACCTTGCTTGACAGCCCCCACCACGCTGGCTAAGCTCCGGCGAATGCCAAGGCACCTACCCACCCTCCTGTCCATGCTGGCCTTGGCGTGCGCAACTGCATTGCAGGCAGCGCCGGCCGATCCAGACGACGAGCTCGGTCGGCTGGTGACAGAGCGCGGCCTCATGGAGCGTATCGGTGACATGGGCAACCACGTGGAATCCAAGGCGTCAGAGTTGGTCGTGAGCGCATTGGGTTTTTTGGGCGTGCCGTACCGCCGTGGCGGCAACAGTGTGGAAACCGGCTTTGATTGCAGCGGTTTCGTCAAGGCGATGTACGAGCAAACGGTGGGCTTGGTTTTGCCGCGTCGCGCCGAGCAGCAGGCCGCAGTGACCCAAAAAATCGACCGGGTGGACCTCAAGCCCGGCGACTTGGTGTTCTTTAACACCATGCGCCGGGCCTTTAGCCATGTAGGCATCTACGTGGGCAACGGAAAGTTCATCCACTCCCCCAAGCCCGGGGCGCAGGTGCGGGTGGAGGACATGGGCGTCGCCTACTGGTCAAGCCGCTTCGATGGAGCGCGCCGGGTACCCCACCCAGTGCCGCCGCAAGCGGTAGCCGACGGTTCTACGCCCCCCTGATTCGCACACCGCAAGCAGCGCGTTGTTCCTACACCGCAAGCAGCGCGTTGTGCCGAGTCGCTCCCTTATCCCGTAGCGACGGGTCGCCTGGGACCCGTCTGGGAAACGCAGCGATGGGCGCTGCTCAGGGCGGTGTGGTGGTCAACCTGACAGGCCCGTACCAAGCCCGCGCCACCGACTTGGTGTTGTCGCTGTCCGTCATCACGCCAATGCCAACCAAATCGCCAGGCACTTCGCCAAAGGCCTTCTCGAAATCGGCACGAACATCGCGCTCATAGGTTTGCCATTGGCCCAAGCGATGCGACCCGGATTCGATGACAAGCTTTCGGATGCGCTCGGTGCGGGGGTTGTGAATCACGGTGCCCACCGGGCTGTCATTGCTCCAAACGTACATCAGGGTTGCGTAGGGCATGGGCTCCCCGGTCAACGCGCGCGATAGTTCGGAGAGCATGGCGTCCTTGGCTGAAAAAGCCGACCGGTCGCCTTCAAATGCCAAGACGATGCGCACTGGTGAATCATCGTGCTCGCGCGATGCCAAGTTGGCGTCAGCCATTAGGGCAGGTACGTTCCACGAGAAGTGCAGACGCCCCAACTCGGCCGGGGCCACCCGTACCGACTTGCGCAGCATGCTGACCGAGCCCTCGGCGCGCACCGCAACCGCATCGCGACCATCGTGTTTTTCGCGACGGTACTCGCTGGCACGCTTGCCCGGAAACGACTTGTGGTGCCACACCACCGCGTTGGCCCACACCACACGCGTCGGCGGCGAGGACGCTGGCTCTTCTGCCGAATGCGCGCCTTGCGGCCCCGGTGCAGGCGCCAGGGCACAGCCAAGCAGCTGTGCGCTCAAGAAAACTACGGGCAATCGGTACACGAAGGACATGGTCTTGGGTCGCCATTGAGCAGCCATGCGCTAGGCCGGCCGGGAACACAACTTTTCATGATAGCAAGCCCATCTGCTCGGGCCGCACGGACCATGCTTTCGCCATGCTTGACCGGCATCTGGCTTTGTCGACAGGGCGCTGCAACTGCGCATTTTTCTGGGCCGCTGAGAACAAATGCCGCATCTCCGGGTGCGCGCGAATCCAAGTGTGCCGAACTGAACAGTATCGAGTCGCCACGCCGACCCGCATTCATACATTCGCCCGCTGACTTGACGGCGCACGCTGGCACGACCTGCGGTGTGCGCCCCCGCCGAACCGGTGTTGTATGCAGTTCACGCCTTATGAATATCAAACAAATTAAACGCACCCCCGCACTGATGGTCCGCCGTGGGCCCCACCCCAAGACCCACAAAAACACCACGGTGTCTGCATACCACGCGGTCGCTCTGATGTTCATCCTCACGCTGGGTACCCCGCTTGCCCTGCATGCCCAGGCACCCAACCCACCACCAGGCCAGGGACTGGAGCAACTGATCTACCAGGCCATCGAGCGCCATCCAGATGTGGCAGCAGCAAACGCCGAGCTGCGCGCAACCCAGGCCGAACTGGACGTGGCAACCTTACAACGCTACCCCAGACCCACATTGCAACTGCGCAACGACAAGGACGGACAACTGGCCGTCGCCTCGGTCACACAGCCGTTGTGGACCGGGGGGCGAATCACCGCAACCGTCAACATCGCTGAACGCCGGGCCACCGCCGCTGGCTTGGCCGTGGAGGAGACCGGTTACCACCTCGCGCAGCGGGTACTTGCGGCATGGACCGCCCTGCGCCAGGCCGTGGGGCGAGAACGTGTCCAAGCTGACAACCTCGCGCTGCTGACGATATACGCTGAGAGTGTGGGACGGCGTATTTCGGCAGGCGCATCCGCGGTGGTTGACGGCGACTTGGTTGCCGCCCGCTTGGAACAAGCGCGCAGCGATCTGTCGGGCGCGCGCGCTGCGCGGCGCGTGGCCCGTGCGCAGCTGGAGCAACTCATCGGCAACACCCCAGGCGCCACCGATATCGAAGCCCAGTTGCCCGGCGAGCCATCCCAAGAAAACAACCCGTCGGACGCAGCTTTAACTTTGTCCTTCGAGCAACTGCTGCAGGACGCCAGCACCTACTCGCCAACGCTGCGTCGTCTGGAGACTGAGATACAAGCCCAAGGCTTCGACGTTGATCGCAGGCGCGCCGGACTTTTCCCCAGCGTCAATCTGGTCGCGGAGCACCAGCGGCGTCACATCAACAGCCTGCACTCGAGGTCCAAAGACAGCCGTATCGCGATCACATTGGAATACGCACCCGACGCGGGCTTGTCGGTCAACTCAACAATTGCAGCAGCGCAAGAAAGACTCACCCTGCAAAAAGAGCGCCGCGAATCGTTTCTGCGCGATCTTGGTCAGCAACTGCGCACCGACCTCGAAGACTACTTGGAGGGCCAGTCGCGCTCCCTAAGCCTGCAGCGCACCCTGGTAGCAAACCGGGCGGTATTGGCGTCGTACGACAGGTTGCTGGTTGCAGGCAGGCGCAGCTGGCTCGAAGTGCTCAACATCGCGCGGGATGTCACCGCCGCCCAAAGCGCGCTGCTCGATGCGCAGGTGCTCACGGAATCGGCCGGTTACCGGTTGCAGCTGCACACCGGCAAGCTCCTGAAAAACCCCACCAAGGCGCCCACATGACCACGCAATCCAGTTCCGCACGCACGCTTTTCCGCAGCGCCTTGACATCCAGAAGCCGCCTGTTCGTGCAAGCAGCAGCAGCGGCCTTGCTGGCAAACAGCCTGTCGCTTTTTGCCGCGCTCTACAGCATGCAGGTGTACGACCGCGTTATTCCCACGCAAGGGCTCTCCACACTGACGGTTCTCACCGTTGGCGTGTTGATTGCCGCCGTGCTTGAACTGGTTGTCAAGCTCGCCCGCGCCTACATCTTGGAGAGTGCGGTAAAGGGCATGGACATTGAACTTTCACACGCAATTTTTCGTCGGCTGCTGCGCTTGCGCATGGACCAATTTCCCGCCACCGTAGGCTCATTGGCCGCGCAATTGCGCAGCTACGAAACCATTCGCGGCTTCACGTCCTCGGCGACGCTGTATCTGCTGGTGGACGCGCCCTTTGCCCTGCTCTTTCTGGGGGTCATTGCGCTGCTGGCCGGCGTCACGGTGGCCGCCATTCCGGCAGGATTCTTTGTGCTGGCCGTGTCGGTTGGCTTGTTCTACAAGCGCCGCATTGCGGCCCACGCAAAGAGCAGCAACGCGGCGTCCAACAAAAAACTCGGGCTGCTGGTAGAGACGGTGGAAGGCGCAGAAAGCATCAAGGCCGCAGGCGCAGCACCCGCGCAAATGGCGCACTGGAACGACCTGTGCCGCCAAACCATAGACGACGACATTGACATCCGCCGCTACAGCGAACAGGCAACCTATTGGGCCGGCTTCATCCAGCAAGTGAGCTATATCTGCATCGTGGCGACGGGCGCCTGGATCGCATCGAGCACCACCAACCTGACCACCGGCGGACTGATCGCCTGTTCCATTCTGTCGGGTCGGGTGCTGGGACCGGTGGCCGCCTTGCCGGGCCTGATCGTGCAGTGGGCGCATGCGCGCGCAGCACTGGAAGGGCTGGAAAAAGTGTACGCGCTGCAGTGCGACAACCACGGCATAGCGCAAGCACTGAGTCCGCAGACCGTGCACGGTGGGTACCGACTGCAACAGGTTGCCTTCGCCTACCCAAGCTCCTTACCCAAACGGGCCGCGTCATTGCGGGTGGATCAACTAGAAATTGCGCCCGGCAGCAAGGTGGCTGTTTTGGGAACCATTGGGGCCGGCAAAAGCACACTGCTCAAAATTCTTGCGGGGCTTTATGCGGCCCAGCGCGGTCAGGTGCTGCTCGATGGGCTCGACATTCAGCAAATTGAGCGTCCACGCCTTAGCAAAGCAATTGGCTACCTCGCCCAGGACCCGAAGCTGCTGTCCGGAACACTGCGGGAGAACCTGACCGTGGGGCTGGAAGACCGGCCCAGCGACGACGAGTTACTGGCCGTTTGCAAACGTTCGGGCCTGATCAACCTAATTGCCGCCCATCCGCAAGGGCTGGACCTCCCCATATTTGAGGGCGGGCGCGGCGTTTCCGGTGGACAAAAGCAACTCATTGCCCTCACCCGCGTGTTGTTGGCACGTCCCTGTGTCTGGCTGCTCGACGAGCCCACATCGGCCATGGACGAACACACCGAGCACCACGCCCTGGAAGCCTTGCGTGCAGCCATGGAAACCCACCACACGGTGGTGTTGGTGGCACACAAGCCGGTGCTGCTCGACATCATCGACCGCATCCTGGTGCTCACCCCAGAGGGTGTCACGATGGATGGCCCCCGGGATCTCATGATCGAGCGCTTGCGCCAACGCACTGCCCCGCCACGAACGCACAAACCCACGCACATGGAGGTGGTCGCATGACCGATATCCCTGGCCCCACGCTACCCCAAACACGCCTGTCAGGAAGCCTTTGGGTGGTGGCACTTGGCTTCGTGAGCCTGTCCCTCTTGGGCGCTTGGGCGAGTCAATCGGAGATAGACCAAATCGCACGCGCCCAAGGGCAGGTAATCGCCACAGCGCGCACGCAAGTGATCCAGTCCGCCAACGACGGACTGATCGAAGCGGTTGTGGTCCACGAGGGCGAACGCGTGACAAAGGGCCAATTGCTGGCCCGGCTGGATCGCAGCCAGGCCGAGGCAGCATGGCGCGACAGCCAGGGAAAAGTTGCAGCCCTGCAAGCAGCGTTGGTGCGGCTAGAGTCTGAGGTGTACCGACGGCCCCTGCGCTTTCCCGCCGAGCTGCAGTCTCATCCGGCATTCGTGCAAAACCAGACCGAGCTGTTTCAGCGAAGGCAGGCCGCGTTGCGGGAGGAAGTCGCCTCGTTCGAAGAAGGTTTGGCGCTGGTACGTGAAGAGCTCGTACTAAGCCAGCGGCTGCTGGCCAGCGGCGACATGGGGCGCACCGAGGTGTTGCGTCTGCAAAAGCAGGTCGCCGATTTGCAAGGCCAGATTACCAACCGGCGCAACAAGTACTTCCAAGATGCTCAGGCTGAATTGACCAAGGCCGAAGAAGACCTGTCTACCCAACAACAAGTCCTGGCGGAGCGATCTGCCGTGCTCGACCGCACCGAAATCCTGGCGCCGACCGACGGGTTGGTCAACAAAATCCACCTCACCACCGTGGGGGCAAAGGTGCGGCCAGGCGACATCATCATGGAGCTGCTTCCCACCGGCGGGGCTTTGGTCATTGAGGCCAAGCTCCGGCCAGCAGACATTGCATGGGTGCGCACCGGGTTGCCAGCAGCCATCAAGCTCGATGCCTACGACTACAGTGTCTACGGCGTACTCAGGGGCAAGGTGCGCTACATCAGCCCCGATGCCCTGAGCGAACGAACCGCCTCGGGCGAGGCGATCTTCTACCGCGTGCAACTTGAGATTGATACAGACGCCCTCAAAGCCCGCAACCAACAGCACCCGCACAGGCCCATCGAAATTCAACCAGGTATGACCAGCACGGTAGAGATCGTGACTGGCTCGCAAACCGTATTGGCCTACCTTACCAAGCCCGTAACCAAAACCCTGTCGGACTCGCTCGGCGAGCGCTAGCGCAACTCTGCGCGCTTGGGGCGCACGCGAAAGCATCGCGGGCAACACCAGAACGAACAGTTCAAGCCAGTGCGACCAAGGGAGTCAGCGTTGCAGATGTCGCCCTTTTGGGGCCAAAACACGTTCAAGCGAGGTGCATTCGGGCTAGGACTTTCCCTAGTTTGTTCCGAAAAAACGGGGCAAGAACATGCCAATTTCGCGCCCTTTTGGGCGTAAGCTCTTCGTAAGTTTTATCAATTCTCCGAGTGGTGCTGTCCCCGAATGCAAGGTCTTTTTTACCCAAAGCACGCTAAACCCCCGCATGCGTTGTGGAATACCAAAATTTTTAAGGGTATTCCTAGAATCCGCGGGGTTTTTCCCTAGGAGGTAGCTTGTGGTTTGGTTTGTGATTCTCAAAGCGGTTGCGGAGCTTGCGCTGATGGCGCTGGTGGCGCGCTTTGTTGTCGGCTTGCTGGCAGGTGCCAACCGTGAGCGCAATCCTTTTTGGCAATTGCTCGATTTGATCGCGCGGCCTCCCATCAAGTTGGCGCGCTGGATTTCTCCCAAAGTGGTCTTGGACCGCCACATCCCGCTTGCTGCGTTTTTCATCACTGCCTTCATTTGGCTCATTGCTCTGCAAGCCAAGCTTTCCTACTGCCTTGAGTCCGGCATGGCCCAGTGCCGCTAGCGGCCCCACATGAACCTCCAATGAACCAGACCACCACAAACCCATCCGCCGCCGTGCCGGGCATGGTCGCCACGCTCGGTGCCGCGGCACACCCCATGCCTTCCGGACTCCAGCAGTGGTGGGTGGTGCAGCAGGTGCGCTGGTGGAACTTCTTGGGGCAGCCCAACAAGACCACGCAGGTGTATGAAAGCGCGTTGCAGCGCTGGCCACACTGGGGCGACGCAGCCGAAGGCTTGGCGTTTTGTCACGCCAACCAAGGCCGCCCCGAACATGCCGTAGCGCTGCTCAGCGCCTTGGTTGGGCGCGAGGGCCAGCGCGCCAACGCGTGGTTCAACCTGGGCTTTCTGCTGCAGCAACACCCAGCGACGGTGGCCCATGCAGCGGGTACCAGCGCCGAGGCGGCTTTGCGCCGGGCTACCGAGCTCGACCCCCAGTTGGACCGCGCCTGGTACGGCTTGGCACTTGAGCTGATCGCCCAAGGCCGGCAGCGCGAGGCCGTTGCGTGCCTGAAAGCCTGTACCAAACTCCAGCCAATGAGCCCCTACGCGTGGTACCAACTTGGGCGCACCTACCACGAGCTGGGCAAAGCAGACAAGGCGCGCGAGGTGCTGGTGCACCTGAAAACCTTTGACCCCAAGATATCTAGCCAGCTGCAGCGCGAAATCGAGTCGCTGCCTCTGGCCCCACCCCAATAACTAAAGCACCGCCCAGCGAAGGCACCCCCCCACCACCAGTGGATTTTCAATAGCACCCAGGAGTCAAATCTATGGACATTTCAGAACGCCGGGAACAGTACTGGCGAAAGAACCTCCAAATCACCGGCGTTCTGCTGGCGGTCTGGTTTGTGGTGACGTTTGTCGTGGGCTTTTTCGCCCGTGACCTGACGTTCACCTTGATGGGCTGGCCCTTCTCGTTTTGGGTAGGTGCCCAAGGGTCTCTCATCGTGTACATGCTCATTATTTGGTACTACGCACGCACCATGAACAAGATGGACACCGAGTTCGGCGTAGCAGAAGAGGAGGACGAGTAATGTTTGATACAACTTCATCCGCTAGCGCGTTTTCGAAGCAACTCAACAAGGTGTACGGCTGGTACATCGGCGGCTTTGCCATCTTCTTGGTGGTGCTTGCGGCGCTAGAGTTCATGGGCTTGCCACGCGCCTTCATTGGCTACGCGTTCCTGGCCGCAACCGTGTTCCTGTACGCTGGTATCGGCTTCATGAGCCGCACCAATGACGCAGCCGAATACTACGTTGCAGGCCGTCGCGTGCCCGCAATGTACAACGGTATGGCCACGGGTTCGGACTGGATGTCTGCTGCATCGTTCATCGGCATGGCAGGTACCCTGTACTTGTCCGGCTATGGCGGCTTGGCGTTCATCATGGGTTGGACTGGCGGCTACTGCCTTGTGGCTTTGCTGCTGGCACCGTACCTGCGCAAGTTCGGTCAGTTCACCATTCCAGACTTTCTGGGCGCACGCTACGGCGGTAACTTGGTCCGCTTCATCGGCATTTTGGCTGCCATTGCCGTGTCCTTTGTGTACGTCGTGGCGCAGATCTACGGCGTTGGCCTGATCACTGCACGCCTCTCCGGCGTGGACTTCCTGGTCGGTGTGTTCCTGGGCTTGGGTGGCATTTTGGTGTGCTCGTTCCTGGGTGGCATGCGGGCAGTTACCTGGACGCAGGTGGCGCAGTACATCATCTTGATCATTGCGTACCTGATTCCCGTGGCCTGGTTGTCGATCAAGCACACTGGTATTCCGGTGCCGCAAGCGATCTACGGCTTCCAGCTGCAAAAGGTGACTGAGCGCGAGAAGGAGCTGACCGAAGACCCCAAGGAACTCGAAGTCCGGGCGATCTTCAAGCAGCGCGCTGCAGACCTCGAAGCCAAACTCAAGGACGTGCCCGCTGCCATGGCGGCTGACCGTGCCGCCGCAGAGCAGCGCGTGACCGATCTGAAGGCCAGCAACGCGCCCGCCGCTGACATCAGCAAGGCCGAAGCCGCTGTGGCCGCCCTGCCCAAGACCGAAGCTGCCGCCCGCGAGGCCTATACCGCCGCACGCACCCTGAACGAAACCCGTTCTCGGCCGCTGGGTGGTATGCCAGCCCACGCCACTGCGTTCCCTGGAGCGACCGAAGAGGCCCAGAACATCGCTCGCAAGAACTTCCTTGCGCTGGTGTTTTGCTTGATGGTTGGTACCGCTGCCCTGCCCCACATCTTGATGCGCTACTACACCACTCCGTCGGTGCGGCAAGCGCGCCAGTCGGTGGCGTGGTCGCTGTTCTTCATCTGCTTGCTGTACCTGACAGCGCCCGCGCTGGCTGTGTTGGTGAAGTACGAGGTCTTCAATGTGCTGGTGGGCACGCCGTTTGACAAGTTGCCGGCGTGGGTGTCAGGCTGGGCAGCGGTGGACCCGACCTTGATGTCAGTTTCTGACATCAACAAGGATGGCTTGCTGCAACTCGGTGAAATCCGCATGGGCGCTGACATCATTGTGTTGGCAACCCCCGAGATTGCCGGACTGCCCTACGTCATCTCCGGCTTGGTTGCCGCCGGTGGACTGGCTGCCGCCTTGTCTACCGCCGACGGCCTGTTGCTGACGATTGCCAACGCCCTTTCGCACGACCTGTACTACAAGATGATTGACCCCAATGCCCCGGCTGCGCGCCGCGTTACGGTGTCAAAAATCTTGCTGCTGGTCGTTGCGCTGCTGGCTGCCTACGTTGCCTCGCTCAAGATCGCGGACATCTTGTTCCTGGTCTCTGCTGCGTTCTCGCTGGCTGCGGCAAGCTTCTTCCCGGCGCTGGTGTTGGGCATCTTCTGGAAGCGCGCCAACAAATGGGGCGCCGCCACCGGCATGGTCACCGGCTTCTTGGTCACAGGCTACTACATGGCCATGACCCAGCCCTGGCTGCGCAAGGTGTTTGAAGTGACCACCCCGGTCAAGGATGCCACTTGGTGGGACATCCAGCCGATTGCTGCCGGTATCTTCGGCGTGCCCGTCGGGCTGGCGGTCATGATCATCGTGTCGCTGCTGACCAAGGCTCCTGAGAAAGAGGTGCAAGACATGGTCGAACACGTGCGCTACCCCAACCTGGCAGCTGCCAAGTAACGCACTGCGAAACCGCTAAACGATTAACCCCGGCAGATGCAAATCTGACCGGGGTTTTTTTATGGGTAGACGCAGCGCAGGCCGATGTACACAGCGTAGAAGTCGGGCGGCTTGTAGGCCTGAACTTGTGCGCGCATCTGTGCCTCGCCATACCACCATGAGCCGCCCACGGTGCGGCGCCCGGAGCCGTCACTTCCGGTGTCGGTGGTCCATTCCCAGATGTTGGCTCCCATGTCGTACAACCCATTGACGCCCTGACGCGTGGCGCCAGCAGGCGCCGCATTGGGCCAAGGATCGGCGCCGCTGGTGTTGGCGCCCTGCGGGCTGTCACCGGTTGTCCACGGGTAGGTGCGGCCCTGCACCCACGGCGCTGGCGCAGGGGAGCGCATCTCGGTGAAGCCTGCGCGCTGCCATTCGGAACCCGTGGGCAAACGTCCGCCAGCCCAACGGCAATACGCCTGCGCCTCGGCAAAGTCGAGGTGCACGGCGGGCATGTTGATGTCCACCGCCTGACCCTGGGGTTGGCGCCAGTTCCAGCCTGCTCGGCGCTCCCAACCGGCCTGGTACTCAAAACCCCCGCCCTCACGCTCGGCGCGGGTTACCACGCCGGTGGCTCGCACGTACCGCGCAAACTGGGCGATGGTGACTTCGGTGCGGTCCCAGGCCAGGCCCTCAAGCAGCACCCTGTCACCCACTTGGGCCTGGCTCAGCGGCGCGCACAGCAACGCGGCTGAGGTACACACAAAATGCCAATGCCGGGTGCCCATCGTCTCGCTAACCCAGCCACCAGCCCAGTACCAGCCCGCCAGCGACGGCGAACATGCCCGGCACCACCTTGCGTGCCAGCGCAGGGCCGCCGATCACCACGGCCAGACCGCTCTTGAACACCGTATTGGCCAACATCGCCAACAAAATGGCAGTTGCGGTCTGGTGCGCCTGCAGGTTGCCCAGGTTAAAAAGCCGCAAACTCGACAAAGTGATGGCGTCCAAATCGGTAAGTCCAGACACCAACGCCACGGCGTACACGCCCTGGCTGCCGACCAAGTCGGACAACCAGGCGGCAGCAAACAGCACCACCGCATACAGGACACCAAAGCCCAACGCCGCACGGATCTCGGTCGGATTTTTCATCTCCAGGCGGGGCGCGCCATCCTGGGTCTCAAGCTTGCGCCACGCAAGGTAGATCACCACCAGCCCGCCCAGCGCACCGCCCAAGAACATCGGAAGCACCGACAGGAACAAGGTGGGCGCAAGCACCACCACTAATACGGACAAGCGCGCCAGAACCACCCAATTGGCCAACAAAATCACCAAGGCCGCCATGCCCGCCAGTTGCGGGGAATCCCGGCCGTGGCGGGAGAAAGCCAAGGTCGTCGCCGTGCTAGACGCAATGC
>JBIIZY010000217.1:0-4285 GCA_044346035.1 Rhodoferax sp.
TTTGGGCGTCAAACACAAAGCTGTCTAAACGAAACTGGCTGTTGGCACCGAGAGTGATCCGGCTCTCGTCGCGAAATGCCACGATGGCACTGGCACCCGCGCCCGACTGCAGTACATCTCCGGGATAAACGCTGCCACCGTCGCTCAGGCGGCGTTTGTTGCCGGCCACGTCAGTGGCAAAAATCTCGCCCCGCACAGCCACCAACTTGGCACTGGCAGCCACCGCGTTGCGGCGCGCCTTGTCGGCCACTTTGGCGGACTCGGCCTGGCAGTCCGTGCCGCAAATGCGAGCATCGAAGTCGGTACCTCGTATGCCCAGGGTGGCGGTCGGCGTCTGGATCTTGGCCGCATCGGGGGTGTCTTTGGACACCAGTCCGGTAATCGCACGCAGCCCCCCGCGCACCAGCTGCAGCACCATCGAATTGTCGGAAGCTCCTTCCTGGTACCGGTACGACTGCACCACCAGCTCGGAGCCGGGGCGCAGGGTCATGCGGGTGCCGTCACGCAGCTTGATGATGGAGCTGGCACCTTGCGCCGTGGTGAGCCGGTCTCCTTGGTTGAGCGCCAGGCCCTTGCCCATGGTCCTGGGCAACTGCCCCGGCGATTGCGCAACAGCCGCACCTTGGGTGAATTCGACCTCACCCACCGGCTGGGCTTGCACCATCGCGGCGCCCGCTGCAGCCCAGATCAGCGCGGTTGCAGCCACCCAACGGGCGCAGCGTTGCGTGGACATTAGCGTACGCATATTTCGCCCTCTGCTAACACACCCTCATTGGCGCGGTCACGCTGTCCAAACACCGGGTCGGTGGGAACCAAGGGGCTTGGCCAGGCAGTAGGTTGGCCACGCAAAGCGGCGTCCACGATCGCGCCAGAGGTTCCGTAGGGCTGTTGCTGCAGCAATAGCAATGTCGAGCTCAATTGCGTCGGCACATCGGAGGGAACCTGGGGCGGTGAATCAATCGAGGGCGAAGCTGGCAGCACCGTTCCAACTGGGCCGCTGATGTTTTGGCTGTACAGGTCGCTGTAGTAGACGGTCAAGTTGTTGCCCTCTGGTGCCGTGACACCGCCGTACACGACACGCAAAACTCGCACCGTTTTTCCAGTGCCTACATTGGCCGTATCAAGCTGCGCGCTTCCACCCTGCAACGTCGCTTGCGACAGGTTGTCACTGTTACCCGTTTGCGGTACCTGTGGGAGCTTGGTTGAGGGGTTGACCAAGCTCAGACCGGTGAAGCCAATGGACTGCAAACCATCGTACGTCTTGGAAGTCTGACCAGCCAGAGTCACGCCCTGCAGACTAACGGACTGGCCGTATATCACGCCGTTACCCGTGCCCAAGGGCGCCGCGCCGATATACCCATACTGCTTAAAGTTTGGTGTGAATGCGGCACCAAACTGCGGCTCGGGCAGACCGCTTCCCAAGTTCAGATGAGCGTTTGTTGTGTTCCAAGCGTCGTGCGACAGTCGAATCAGCCACCTACCACCTCCCGGCAGGCTAACGGACCCAGCGCTCGCATCAAAACCCATGGTTGGGTCACCTGTGGCTGAGTTGTATGTGTAAGTCTCCAGCTCAATGGCATCGCCAGCGGCATTCGCAGTGAGGTGGCCAACTTCGATGCCGTTCCTGGCTGTAAGGTGGATCGAACCGGCACTCTCAATCGAGGCCACACCTTCTCCGCGCATGCTCAACCTACCGCTTGCCGTTGACACCCTAACGTTGCCAATGGAAGTTCGCACGGTGTCGGCGAAAAAGATGTCATTGGTCGCTTGAAGTTCAAACGACTCGGCATTGATTCGACCCAGAGTGAGGTCCGATGCTGAAGCGGTGGAGGCGAACGGCGCTATGGAAAAACTATCGGCGCTGTCAACGATGGGGGCGATGTTGTTGTTGCTGCGCATCCAGACATGGTCGGCGTGGAAGATCGTGATCCGCCTGAACAAGTTATCTTCAGACTGCAACCTGATGTCGCCGGTGACATCGAAGTCGGAACTGAACACTCGAATTGACGACGTCTCCGCTTGGGTCACGTCACCAGCCACGTTGTAAAGGCCCAAACCGCGGCCACGGACATCACGCAGCTCGATGCTGCGGTCGTTGCTCAACCCGATGTCTCCACTGTTGACATCGGCAAAAAAGCTCGCAGATGTAACCAAGTTCCCATAGCCAACGAGGCTGATGTTTTGCGCGCTCGCGTCCAGCCGCGTGGCCTTAACGCTTCCCCCGGCTTGGTAAATGTCCCCACTTGCAGACAGTGTGAGCGTGTCCTGACCGCCTCCCACAGGGTGTAGGTCAACAGCGCCCTCGATCTGCAATTTGCCATCTGAGACCGAAATGCTGACCTGAGCTCCAAAGCTAGTGATGTCTTGCAAAGCAAGATCACCGCGGTTTCTAAACTCCAAATTCCCCCCACTCTCGGAGTGCAAGTTACCCACCCGGTGAAACACCCCCGACGACGCACCAAGCAACACCTGCCCCAAGGATGAAATTCTTAAGCGGTTGACGGTGATAGCCCCCGGCCCACCGACAATGCCCCCCGGGCCCGCGTTCAGATTCAATTCGGTCGAGAGCACGGGGCTGCCGTATCCACTTGGGTCCACTGTGAGATCAATATCCGCGTTCAGACGGATCGTGTTACCTGCGGTCAGAGTCAAACTGTGGTTACCCGTTACCGCTTGATTGACTTCAATATCGTTGACCGCTGCAAGGGATACGTTGGCATTGGTTAACAACTCCGACAGCGAAGACGCGGTGATGAAGCTGTCGGTACCAGGATCGGTACTGGCCAGAATGTCACCGAGGACTGGGGCACCGCCGTACCCAATCGTCAGGTTGTATGGATCCAGCAACAAGCTGCCCTTCGCACCGTTAAACGCGCCCAAGTCAGCCTGACCCCGGTATTCCAGAAACCGCTTGCCCGACACCTCTGCAAAGCCACCGTTTCCGCCCAGCAAACCGCCACGCGCGGAGAGGCGGCCCAGGAACTGGGTGGCCTCGTCGGACCAGACCACCACCGTGCCCCCGATGCCACTGCCCAAAGCATCGGCGCGAATTCGGGCGCCCGCCTGTACCGCTGTGCGTCGCGCATTGTCCAGCCGGGCGTCTTTGCCAAGGTAGCCACCACCAATCAGCGCCTCGCCCCCACCGCGCTCGCCACTCACATCGACCAGCGCATCGGCAAGCAACGCCACCTTGTCGGCCGTCACATGCACCTGGCCACCCTGCCCGGCTTGGCCCAACGCGCTCACGGTCCCGCCGACCTCGGCACGGTCGGCGGCCTTCAAAAACACCTTGCCGCCTTCCGCGCTGACTGCGGTCGCGGCGATGGTGCCCGCGGTTTTGAGCGTGCCGGCAAACACGCCGACCGCATCGCCCTGCAAGGTGCCCAGGTTCAAGGCGGCGTCGGTGGGCGCTTGCACCAGCATCGAGATGCCCTCCAGCCCACGCCCAGTGAGCTCTACCTGCTGGCCCGCCGCCAATACCGTGCTGCCATTGGGCGATCGCACAAGAGCATCGGGTCCGGTGGCGACGTGGCTGCCGATCAGCACCACGTCGCCGGTGCGGGCCACCACACTGCCCTGCACCGATACATTGCCGCCAGACTCCGTAGCACTGCCAAAGCGCAGGCGCCCGGCCAGCGCGTCGGCATCACTCATGCGCAAGGCCGATGCGGCAAATCCTGCTGTATCCACCGTTGCGCCCGCCCCCACCGTGACGCCGGTGTGGTTGACCAGCACCACGCGCCCGTTGCTGCCCAAGTTGCCAAACAACAGCGACGGCGTGTTGGTGACCACCCGGTTGATGACAGTGCTAGCCGCATCGGGCTGCTGAAAGTACGTGCCACTGCCCTTGGGAATCGAGAAGCTCTGCCAATCAATGGCGGCGTGCTTGGTGCCAGCCCCGTTCTGGGTGGTGACCAGCAGTTGGTTGCCGTGGGTAGTTTGTGTGGCCTGCCCGTGGACCACCACAGCCCCAGTGGGATTGGCCGCCGCGGGTAAAGAGGCCGCACCCCATACACAGGCGACGGCGATTGCACACAAACGCACAGGGGTGGCGAAGGGAGGCCCACAGACACCGTGCAAACCAGACGCAACTCCCACCACGGGGCCGCCCCGCGTCCCTTCGGCCACCGCCACCATGGCCCCCAAGGCCTGGTTCCAGACAGTTCGGTAAATGTGGTTCAGCGATGCCCGGTGGCCCATAAAACTTCCCCCATGGTCTGGCTTAAATTCAATTTGTTATCGAAATATTTAAGCACATAAATGCGTTCATAAAAGAACAATTAAC
>JBIIZY010000061.1:0-14233 GCA_044346035.1 Rhodoferax sp.
TTCGCAGTGTTTAGCAACCTGCGCGCGGCCGAAGAATTCATAGCGCATTCCGAGCTGTCGGCAACCTACCGCCAGCGCTCTGGCGAGTTGTGCATCGCCTTGCTGCGCGCCTGGTCCTGCCGTGGCAGCTGGGATGGCACGGGGCTCGCCGTGTCGGCCACGACGCCGCTGCAAGGGCCGGTGGCTGCACTCACGCGCGCCTCCATTGCCTTGCGCAAAGCGCCCTCGTTTTGGAGCTACGCACCCGCCGCACAGACCGCGCTGGAAGCCGCTCCCGGCGTGCAACTCGCCGTGGGTTTGGGCGAAGCGCCCTTTCTGCGCCAGGCCACTTTCAGCGTCTGGGATAGCGTGGCAGCCATGGACGCCTACGCGCGTGGCGGCGCACACCAAAAAGCGATTGAGGCGGCTGCACGGCAGCATTTTTTTACCGAGTCCATGTTCGCGCGCTTTGTTCCCTTGCGCATCCACGGCACCTGGAAGGGCCGCCACTATGGCTGAGGCGAATGGCTGAAGCGACTGCGCACGCCAGCACCAGTGCCCCGACCCGCCACCGCGTGGTGGTGGTGGGCGCAGGCATTGGCGGACTGGTCAGCGCCTTGGTCTTGGCCCACCGTGGACTGGATGTCACCGTGGTGGAGGCGGCCGACACGCCGGGCGGGAAAATGCGCCAAATCGTGGTGGGCGGCGTTGGCGTTGACTCCGGCCCCACGGTCTTCACCATGCGCTGGGTGTTCGACCAAATGCTGGAACCCATGGGCACGTCGCTGGGCGACTTGCTGGTGCTTGAGCCTATCGGCGTACTGGCGCGGCATGCGTGGCGTGGCACCCCTGGCTACCTCGATCTCTTTGCCGACACGCAGCGTTCGGCCGATGCGATCTGCGCCTTCAGCAGCCCGCAGGAAGCACGCCGCTTTGTCGCGTTTTGCAAGCAGACCCAGGCGCTTTACCAAACGTTGGAAGGCCCGTACATCCGCTCCCAGCGCCCCTCGCTGTGGAGCATGGTGCAAGACCTGGGGCCACGCGGCCTGGGCGTGCTGGCCGGTCTGGGGCCTTTTGCCTCGCTGTGGAGCGCCTTGGCCCGGCATTTTCACGACGGGCGTCTGCAGCAACTCTTTGGCCGCTACGCCACCTACTGCGGTGCGTCGCCCTGGTCGGCACCGGCCACCTTGATGCTGGTGGCGCAGGTGGAGCAAGACGGGGTGTGGTCGGTGCAAGGCGGCATGCATGCGGTGGCGCTGGCGCTGGCCAAGTTCGCCGCCAGCAAAGGCGTGCAGTTTCGCTACGGCAACGCCTGCCAAGAGATCCTGGTGCAAGGTGGGCAGGCGCGTGGCGTGCTGCTGGCCAGCGGTGAGCGCCTGGCGGCCGAGTCGGTCGTCTTCAATGGCGACAGCAATGCCTTGGCGACAGGTTTATTGGGTGCGGGCGCGCAAGGCGCTTGCGCGCCGGTACCGCGCCACAAGCGCTCCTTGTCCGCCTTGACCTGGTCCATGCATGCGCGCGCCAGCGGCTTTCCCTTGGTGCGGCACAACGTATTCTTCGATACCGACTACGCCAGCGAGTTCCAGGACATCTTTGGGCGCCGCCGGCTGCCCCAACGCGGCACCGTGTATGTTTGCGCCCATGACCGCACCGACGACGCCACCGACCCCGGCGGGCCTGAGCGGCTGCTCTGCCTGGTCAATGCGCCGGCGGACGGCGATACCCACCCTTTTGACGCATCGGAGACCCAACCATGCCACACCCGAAGCCTGGCCCTGCTGCAGCAGTGTGGCTTGACGCTGCAGGCCCAAGCGCACCAGGTGGCGCTGACCACACCGCGCCAGTTTCACCAGCTGTTTGCGGCGACGGGGGGCGCACTGTACGGCCAAGCCACCCACGGCTGGATGGCGGCCTTCCAGCGGCCGGGCTCGCGCAGCAAGTTGCCGGGGCTGTACCTGGCGGGGGGCAGCGTGCACCCGGGGCCGGGCGTCCCGATGGCGGCCATGTCGGGACGGTTGGCGGCAGAAACGCTGATGGCGAACCTCGATTCGACCAGCCCGTCGCGCCGGGTGGTTATCTCTGGTGGTATGTCGACGCACTGAGCGACGACGGCCAAAACGGCCTGTCCATCATCGCGTTTGTGGGCAGCGTGTTCTCGCCCTACTACGCCTTCGCGCGCAGCCGCCACGGTGGGGTGGCCGACCCCGAGAATTTTTGTGCCATCAATGTGGCGCTCTACGGCCAAGCCGGGCGGCGCTGGACCATGACCGAGCGCGGGCGTGCGCAGATGCAACGCAGCGCCTCGCGCTTTGCAGTGGGCCCAAGCCACGTGCGCTGGACCGGGCAGTCGCTGGTCATCGACATAGACGAGGTCAACGTGCCCATCCCCATGCGGGTGCGCGGCCGCGTAACGGTCACGCCCCAGGGACTGAGCCGCTTTGTGACTGGGCTGGATGCCGACGCAAAGCACCGCTGGGGTCCCATCGGACCGTGCTCGCGGGTGCAGGTGGACATGCAGCAACCCGACGCCCACTGGAGCGGCCACGCCTACCTGGACTCAAATGAAGGCGACGAGCCCGTGGAGCGGGCGTTTTCCGACTGGGACTGGTCGCGCGCCGTCATGCGCAACGGCGACACCACCGTGGTGTACGACGTGCGCCCGCTGCACGGGCCGGAACGGGTGGTGGCGCAGCGCTTTGCGCCCAGTGGAGTCGCCACCGCATTCGAGGCACCGGCGCGCCAACAACTGCCGCGTTCCAAATGGCTGGTGCCGCGCGCCCAGCGCTGCGACCCCAGTAGCGCGCCGCAGTTGGTGCAAACGCTAGAAGACACGCCGTTTTATGTGCGTTCGGTCTTGCAGTCGGATTTGCTGGGCGAGCGCATTACCTCGGTGCACGAAACGCTGGATGTGCACCGCGTGGCCTCGCTGCCGGTGCGCCTGATGCTGCCCTGGCGCATGCCGCGTCGCGCGTAAGCGCCCAGCGGACGAAGGGCTTGCGGGTGGTCATGCCCCGCTGTGCAAGGCACGGTACAAAGCACTGCACACGGCGCAGTTCAGGCGGCTTTGGTGACCATCAGGTACACGATGGGCAGCGGAACAACCGTGGCCACCGCGCCCGAAATTTGCCACACCTTGGACAGGCGCAGGTAGTCGGCAGTGATGTGGTCAAAGCGGTTGAGCAAGGCGCGCTGCTTGAGCTGAATGGGCACCAACACCAGCGCCCAGATCAGGCCCGAAAAGCCAAACAACATATACGACCAGGTGAGCCAGCCGTGGGCCGTGTCGCCCCCAAAGCGCTGGGCCATCAAGTGCCCGGTGACCACCACGCCGATCGCGCCAGTGGCGGTGAACAGGCAGTCGGTAATCAGCACCATGCGGTTGCTGAACTTGATGATGTCGTGCCGACCGGTGCGCTCGGCCATCGCCGCCCACACGCCGCTGACGATGACGTTGCCCAGAAACAGGCAGGCGCACAACAGGTGAATGATTTTCAGGTGGGCACTCATCGCTGTGGCCCCGTGTCTGGTGCGGCGCGTTCGCTGGACTTGCTATCGACCTGCTGCGTGACGTGTTTTTCAGTGCGGCCTTGGGTGGTGCCTTGGCTGCGGTCTGCAGCGTTTTCTTGCGCTTGGGTTGCGGCTGCGGCCAGGCGCTCCCGCTCCCGCTGTTTTTTGGTCTGCTCCTGCGCCATGCGCAAATCGCGCAGCTGCCACCAAACAAACAGCCCAAGCGCGACCAACAACACCAAGGCTTCGAGCAGTTTCATGGGTTGTGGCGTGGCACGCGTTGCTGTTTTTCCAGGCGGCCAAACAAGTCCACCATCCACTCCACGCGCTCATCAAAGTTGCGCTGCGGCACGCGCCATGGACCCAGTGCGCCCGCAGCGCCGTGCGCGTCGCCAACCGCATCGACCAAGAATGCAATGGCTGGCAGCGGCGCCAAACTGCGCGGCAACAGGTGCGGCGGGTTGACCACCACCGCCGTGGCCCGCGCAATCAGCACCAGCTTGCGCCGCTTGGACACCACGGTGCGATGGTTGACGGAATCGAGGCCATCGCGCAACAGCTGCTTGCCGATTTCGGCGTACACCAAACGGGCAGCCTGGATGGCGGGTCGGCAATCCCAAGGCAGGCACGAAATGCCCGCTTCACCGCGCTGGTACAACATATCGGCCCGCTCCAGCAAGCGCCGGGTGAAGCAGGCAATGCGCTCGTCAAACTGGGGCGCCGCGAGCCAGCGCTCGGCATCCATGCCCAGCTCGCGAAACCAGGTGCGCGGAAGGTAGAGGCGGCCGTTGCGTGCGTCTTCGCCGATGTCGCGGGCGATGTTGGTGAGCTGCATGGCCACGCCCAGCTCGCAGGCGCGCGCCAAGGCAGCCGCGTCGTTGGTGCCCATGATGAGCGCCATCATCGCGCCGACGGTGCCCGCCACGCGCGCGCCGTAGCACTCTAGGTCGTCCAGGGTTTGGTAGCGCCGCCCCTGTGCATCCCACACAAACCCGTCGAGGAGTGCGTCCAGCAAGGCGCGCGGTATGCCGTGGCGGTGTACCACCTGGGCCAGGGCCCGGTCGGCGTCCACGCTGCCGGGGCGTCCGGTGTAGATGGCGTCCAGCCGGGCCTGCAGGTCGCGCATGGCGGCGTGGGGGTCCGCTCCAAGGTCAATGGCGTCGTCGGCCAGCCGGCAAAACGCGTACAGCGCGGTGGCGGGTGCGCGCAGGCGCACCGGCAACAGCCGCGAGGCGGCAAAAAAACTTTTGGAGCCGCCGCGCATTAATTCGCGGCACGCCGCCAGGTCGTAGCGCAGGTCGGGCGGTGGGGCAACTTCCGGCTCTGCCGAGGCCACCGGACGTACGGACTGGGATGCCAGCGGCCCTGCAGGCTGAACGCGTGACGGCCCTGCAGGCCGGGGCACCTCAGGCGAATGTTGCGACATGCGGCACCACCATCTCGAGTGTTTTTGCGGACATCAGCACACCGGGCACACCTGCGCCGGGGTGCGTGCCTGCGCCCACCATGTACAGCCGGTCCACGTCCTCACTGCGGTTGTGCGGGCGAAACCACGCGCTTTGCAGTAGCAAGGGCTCCATGCCGAAGGCCGCGCCTTTGTAGGACAGCAGCCGGTCCTGAAAATCGAGCGGTGTGGTCACACGCGAGGTGACGATGTGCTGCTGCAAGCCGGGCAGCACGGTGCGCTCCAAGGCCTCAGCAACCGCCAGGCGGTAGGACTCGGCCTTCTCGGTCCAGTCGGTGCCGCTGTCGAGGTGCGAGACCGGGCTGAGCACATAGAACGCGTCGCAGCCAGCAGGCGCCATCGACGGGTCGGTGGCCGTGGGGCGGTGCAAGTACAGGCTGAAGTCTTCGGGCACGATGTGGCGCTTGAAGATGTCGCGCAGCAGGCCCTCGTAGCGCGGCCCCAGCACCATCATGTGGTGCGGTACATCGTGGTACTGCTTGTTGGTGCCGAAGTACCAAACAAACAGGCTCATCGAATGGCGGCTGCCCTCAATGCGTTTGTTGGTCCAGCGCTTGCGGTACTGCGGCTCCACCAGGTTTTTGTAGGTCCACAAGGTATCGGCGTTGGACACCACGATGTCGGAATGCAGCTGCTCGCCGCTTTGCAGTGTGACGCCGGTCGCCTCACCGCGGCCATTGGCCTGGGGCTGCACATTGATGCGCGCCACCTGCGCGTTGTAGCGGATGCTGCCGCCCAGGCTCTCCAACAGCTTGACCATGGCCGAAATAATGGCGCCGGTGCCGCCCATCGCCCAGTGCACGCCAAAGCGCCGCTCCAGGGTGTTGATGAGGCTGTAAATGCAGGTGACCGACATCGGGTTGCCGCCAATCAGCAGCGGGTGAAAACTCATCACCACGCGCAGCTTGGGGTTGCTGAAATAGCCGCAGGCCATGCGGAAAATGCTGCGCCAGCCCTTCATCTTGACCATGTTGGGCACGGCGCCCAGCAGGTCGCCCACCGTGTTGTACGGGATGCTGCCCAACTCTTCGAAGCCGAGCTTGTAGCACTTGTCGGCCTCGACCAGAAAGCGCTCGTACTGCGGCAAGTCCTCGGGGCAAAAGCGCGCCACCTCGTCGCGCATGCGCTCTGCGTCACCGCTGTAGTCGAACCAGGTGCCGTCGTCGAAGCGGATGCGGTAGTAGGGCTCCATCAGGCGCAGCTCCACATCATCGGCAAAGCGCTTGCCCGCCAGCGCCCACAGCTCGTCAAGCATGAAGGGGGCGGTGATGATGGTGGGGCCGGCGTCGAAGGTAAAGCCGTCTTGGCGCCACACGTAGGCACGGCCGCCTGGGGCGTCGAGCTTTTCGAGCACCTGCACACGCCAGCCTTTGCAAGCGAGCCGAATGGCGGCGGCCAGGCCGCCAAAGCCGCTGCCGATCACCGTCGCCAGCGGCGCATTGGACTGTGCGACACCCGCTGGCTGCGCGCCACCGCCGCCGCCTGCCATGCCGTCAACGGATTTGAAAAAGTGTGTCATGGGCGTCCAGGTTGTCGCCACGCGCAAGCGGAGGCTTGGGTGCGGAAAATGCCGCCGGAATACTGCGTTGTGTTGGGCTGTGTTGCGGGTCGGGCGCTGCTGCAGCCTGTGTTGCGCGCTGGCGAATGGCCCAGCGCCACAGTGCGGTGGTGTCCAGCGGGAGCACCAGCAACAGGTGCTCCACAACAGCCAGCGCCAACAACGTGGCCAGCAAGGCGTAACCCACGGCTTGTGCAGCGCCGTCCGCGTTGTGGGCCTGCGCGACCAAGACCGCCAGGTAGGTACTGGAGGCCACCACGGCCGGCGGAAAGAACCAGTTCATGGCGCGGCGGCGAAAGAAACTTTGCAGGTAGGCCAGGTGGGTTGGCAAGAAGGCTTCGCTGAGGTTGCGCACGCCGAAAAACAGATTGAGCTTGGCGCTGGTGCGCATGACCCACAGCACCAAGTAGGTTCCGGTGCCCACCTGGTTGGGCGCATCCCAGGTGATGGCCACAATCGCCAAGCCGACCAGCAAGATCCCCAACTCATGCCACAGCACAGCGCGCACCGACTCAACAAACCGTGGCCAACCGGTGCTGCCTGTGGGCAAGGCGGTGGTGCGTGGGCCAGTGATCCAGCCGGTTAAGAAAGTCAACTCGTTCCATCCCCATACCAGCAGCGCGCAGGTGAACGCGCAGTACGCGCCCGCCACGGTGGTCTGTTCGGCGGTGTGGGCCAGGCCCACCAAGGCTACCAGCCCCAACAAGGATGAAAGCAGCAAGCTAACGGTCACCGCGCTGCGCGACATGCGGTTGAGCAACAACACAATGCCGGTGCTGAACCACCAAATGAAGATGGCAAACAACACAGCCAGCGCGGGATGGGTCATACCGGTGCCGTCAAGCAAGGGGGCTGCGGTGGTGCCGCTGGACTTGGATGGGACCGCCTACCAAGCGGGTGCCACACGCACATCGCTGGGCAACTCGTTGCGCAGAACGGGCAGGGTGTAGAGGCGCACAAAGCAGGCAAAACCAGCCACTGCCCACAAGCCGCGCTGCACGGTCCCAATGAGCCCGCCGCGCGCCTTGGCCGCGTCCATTTTCGTCTGGATATGGAACAAGCGCGACATGCCTGCGCGAAACGCCGGCGCATCAATGTCGAGCAGCACCGGAAACACCTGGCGGGTGATTTCGTTGGTGATGCGAAACACGGTGTAGTCGTAGGTGGTGGAGTCCAGTCCCATCTCGTGGTGCAGCATGGGACGGGTGTGGTCGCGCACGTACATGGTGGCGTACACCGCCAACAGGAAGAAGCGCACCCACAGCAAGTTGCCACCGCGCAGCAGGTGCGGATTGGCGCGCATGATGATGGCAAAGGATTCGCCGTGGCGGAACTCGTCGTTGCACCAGCGCTCAAACCATTTGAAGATCGGGTGGAAGCGCTTTTCCGGGTGCTTTTCGAGCTGGCGGAAGATGGTGATGTAACGCGCGTAGCCGATCTTTTCAGAAAGGTAGGTTGCGTAAAAAATGTACTTGGGCTTGAAGTAGGTGTAGGCCTTGGTGCGCTTGAGGCTGCCCAGGTCAATGCCCAGCCCAAAGTCTTTGAGCGACTGGTTGATGAAGCTGGCGTGGCGCGACTCATCGCGGGCCATGTAGCGCATCAGCTGCTTGATGTCGGGGTTCTCAACGTTCTTGAAAATCTCGTTGTAAAGAATGCAGCCCGAAAACTCCGAAGTGAGCGAAGTGATGAGGAAGTCCAAAAACTCCTTGCGCATCTCGGGGCTGACTTGCGAGAAGCGCTCGGCCACTTCTTGCGCAAACTCGGGCGTACGCTGAAAGTGGTCGTGGTTGTTGTCGCCTTCGTACTCCGCCATCATGGCGTCCCACTCTTTGCGCATGGGCGACACATCGAGCCGGTCCATGGCCTGGAAGTCCGTGGTGTAAAAGCGCGGGCTTAGCAGGGTGGTCTCGCAGGCCTTAACGGACGCTTGCTCGGGGTTGGAAATGGTGGGGGCGGCTTGCATGGTGTGTTCTCCAGACGCTGCGGTCGATCAAGTCAGTTCAAAATCTATTGGGTGCTTTGCAGGCTGCCATCAACGGGCATGGCCAAGAAGCGCGAGAACTCGGCCATGTTGCTGGGGCCAAAAGACTCCAGATCCACTTTCTGGCGTGTGGCGGGGTCGTACAGGGTGACGCCACCATCGGTGCGGGCCAGCAGCGTAAAGGGCTGCTCAGAACCGATGCCACGCGCGTAGCGCTCGCGGGCCAGCGCACGCAGCGTGCCGCGTACAAAGCCCTGCTCGCCGTGCAGCACCGTCAGTACCCCACCGTTGGCACCGTCGATGACCGAGACACCGCCGTCTGGGCGGTCTTCAAAACGCAGCGAGCGCTCGACCGAGGCCGCCGCCTTGCGTTGGTCCGGCCCGTTGCCGGTAATGCGCACCAGGCCAACTGCAATCAGGGAAAAGGCGATCAAGCCACCCGCGCAGTACAGCACCCAGCGCGGGAAGCTGTCGGGGGCCCAGGCTTGGGGCTGTACACGCGCGTTCATGTGGGGCTCGCTTGCAAAGCGCGTGCGGGGCTTGCCTGCGGTGTGGCATGTGTGCCGACCGCGGCTGGGCCGGTGCCCGCTTCGGTACGGGCCGCCGCCACGGCCACGCCAGTGGCCGCCGACCAAACCTCGCTCAACTGGGCAGCGCGCGCCTGCGCCTGCGCAACGCAACGCAGCATGGGCTCAGACCGCGCGAAGCGCCAAGGCCGGGCGCTGGGCCACAGGTGCACCCAGCCAATCTGGTCGGTGCCGGCGAGCGCCAAGGTGATGTCACCGAAGTCGCCGTGGTGGCGGCGCAGGCCTGCGCTGGCGATTTGGGTCAGCGGCAGGTTAAAGGTGACGGTCAGCACAATGCCCAGGCGCATGACCACGCGCTTGTTGGTAACGGTGTAGACCGTGGTGCGCGCGCTCAGCCACGCCAAGGTCCAGGCAATGGCCAGGCCCAGCACCGCGATGGGGAACAACCATTTCAAGGCCAGCACCAGTTGCAAGGCACTGGCACCCGCCATGACCTCGGGTGCGATGCGGACCACCATCAACACCGCAAAGTACAGCGCCAGTTTGCGGATGTGAAAGGCTTCGCGCGCCAGCAGGCGCACGTCGGGCGAGGCTTGCCAAAGAATGCGCTCGTTGGCAGGCAGGCGCTCGGGCAGGCCAAACTGGGGCTCAAACTCGTGCTCGTGTCCGTGGTGCTCAATGGCCATGGTGCGCTCCAAGCAGGCTTAGATGAGCGGCTCGCTGCGGGCCGGGTCGGCATACAGGGTGCCGCCGCCGTAGTAGGCGCTGATTTTTTCTTCTTCGAGTTTGGTCACTTGGTCCGGGCTGCGGGTGGCCGGCACATCGGCGAAGTGCATGCCGTAGATGGCGTGGACCTCCACCTGGTTGCGCCGGATGCGCGCAAACGGAATCGGCAACAGGACGCGACGTGCGCCATTGGCGCCCTGGGTTTCGACCTCCAGGTAGCGAAACATCATTTCGGCGGAATCAAGCCACAGGTCTTTGACGATGCCACCCTGCTTGCCGTCGCCACCGATGACCGGCAGACCGCGCGGGTCTACGTCCTGTGCAGCCACGCTGTAGTCGCTGACCAAACGCAAGGGGCGAATCAAGGGCTCGCCGTGGGTGGTCAGCTCGGCCACGTCCTCGCGCATGGTGTAGGCACCCGGGCCTACCGCGTCCAACATGCCGTTGCCTTTGGGTTCGATGGGTGCGCCCGACGACGGGTTGGTCGGCACGCCGCCCAGGGGCGGTTCGCCCCGGTGCAGGTCGGGGACGGTGACGCTCTTGCCATCGGCCAACTTGAAGGTCTTGGGTTCCGGAATGGGCCAGCCCTTCACGACCGCGCGGCCGTTGCTGCTGGACTCTACCGGGTAGCCCTCGCGGTGGTTTTCGCGCACGAGATAGTAAATTAGACCCGCGAAAAACAGCCAGAACATGTAAAGCACGATCTGGGCAAGGTCGATGTACGCGGTAATGGTTCCTACAGTTTGCATGGCTCTTCTCCTTGGATTCAACTAGCGGGTCAGCTCGGCCAGACCGAACTCGGGTGGCGCACTGCGCGCCTTGGCAGTGTTGCGCTGGACCAAGGGCCCAATCGCAACCAGGGTGACAAACAACAACAGCATCTCCACGTGGTAGACCACGCTGTAGCCGGTAAACGGTGCAGCCAGTGCGGTGCCGAAGGCGCCGCCTGCGGTCACGGCGGTCACTGCATCGCGCAGGGCGCCGCCCGAAAACATGGCCAGCCCAGCGGCGGTGGACTGCACCGCGCCCCACGCGCCCAGCGCCAGACCGACAAAGCCACCGCCTTCCATGCGCATGGCTGCAAACAAGGTGCCCACCGCGAACAAGCCGCCACCAAAGCCGATGCCCAGGGCACCCGCGCGAAACAGCCATCCCGCGTCCAGCGGTGCCGAAAAGATAACGGCCGAAAAGGCCGGCAATCCGGCCAGCGCACCGTAGGCAGCCAGCCGCAGCGGGTCCACGCCGCGCTGGAGCTGGTAGCCCGCCAACATAAAGCCCAGCAGACCGCCGCCTGCCAGCATGGCGGTTAAGGCGCTGGTTGCGCCCACGCTCAAGCGCAAAATCTCGCCGCCATAGGGCTCCAGCACGATGTCTTGCATGTTGAACGCCATGGTGCCCAACGCCGTGGCCCACAAAAAACGGCGGGCGTGTGGCGCGCGAATGAACTGCTTCCACACCGTTTTGAAGGGCGGTGTGACCTGCGACTTGAGCGCGGCAACGCGTTGCGGGTCGCGCGGCTCTTGCTTCCACAAAGCGGCTGCGTTGAGCAGCAGCACCACCACCGCGAAGCCCTGCACCACCTGAATCAAGCGCTCGGGGCTGAAGGTGGAGAGCAGCATGCTAAAGGCCAAGCTACCACCCACCGCACCGGCGAGCAACATCACATAGAGCAAGGCCACCACGCGGGGCCGGGTGTCGGGACTGGCCTGGTCGGTGGCAAGGGCAAGCCCGGCGGTCTGCGAAGTTTGCAAGCCGGCACCGACCATCAAAAAGGCAATGGCCGCAGCGCCTTGGCCCACCCACGCGGGCACCTGTACCTGGCCTTGGCCCGACAGCACCAAGAGCGCAAACGGCATCACCGCCAGACCAAAAAACTGAATCAGCGTGCCACCCCACATATAAGGCACCCGACGCCAACCAAACGCGGAGCGGTGGGTGTCGGAGTGGTAGCCGGTGATGGCGCGAAATGGCGCCACCAGCAGCGGCAGTGCCAGCATCAGCGACACCAACCAGGCCGATACGCCCAGCTCCACGATCATGACCCGGTTGAGGGTGCCAATCAGCAAGGCAGTGGTCATGCCCATGGTGACCTTGAACAAGGACAGACGCAGCAAACGCGACAGCGGCAAACCGGGGCTGGCCACATCGGCAAATGGCAGCCAGCTCGCAGGCAGGCTGCGGGCGAATTTGCTGAAGGTTTTGGCTCTCATGCGCGCACCAGCTCCAGGGCTTGCGACTTGTAGAAGCCGCTTGATACGCGCTGCGTGCGCTGGGCCGACCAAGCGCGCAGGGCGGCATGGTCTCGCATCAAACCGATGATCTTCTCGGCTGCCATGGGCTGCAGCCAAGGCGCGCGGTCTTTGCGCGGCAACCAGCGCCCCACGGTAATCATGGCGGCCAACAGGGGCGTGCGGGGCGCAAAGGTAAACACCATGGAACCGGAGGTGCGTTGCGCCAACTGGGCCAGCGCGCCCACCGCGTCTTCTGCGCTGTAATGGATCACCGAGTCCATAGCCACCACATGGTCGAACTCGCCCAGCGCGGGCGAGAGCATGTCGCCGCTTTGGAAGTCGATGCGGTCTGCAAGGTCTGCCGGCAGGCGCTGGCGGGCGAGGTTGACCAAGGTGGGAGAGAGGTCGATGGCCACCACCTCGGCGCCACGGCGTGCTGCCTCCACCGCAAATGCTCCGGTGCCACAGCCTGCATCGAGCACGCGCTTGCCGCTCAGGTCGGCAGGCAGCCACGACAGCAGGGTGTTGCGCATTTGGTCGCGGCCAGCGCGCACACTCGCGCGGATGCGGCCCACAGGCGCGTCCGACGTTAGCTTTTCCCAAGCGGCCACGGCGGTGCGATCGAAGTAGTCTTCGATCTGCCCGCGCCGCTGTTCGTAGCTCATGTCAGCCATGGTCTGGGTGCTCAGTCAAAACCAAGCAGATCAAAAATGTCGCGGTCTTTCATGGGCACTGCGGTGTAGGGCTCGCTGCCCACCCACAGTGCCGCGGCCAGCCGCATGTATTCCTTTTGCACCGCTTCCAGCTCGGGCGATGCTTCCATCTCGAACAGCGTGGATTTTTTGAGGCGGCTGCGGCGGATAACGTCCAGGTCGGGAAAGTGCGCGGCCAGCTTGAGACCAATCTTGGCGTTGTACTTGTCGATCTGGTCGGTGGCCGCGCTGCGGTTGGCAATGACGCCGCCCAGGCGCACGTTGTAGTTCTTGGCCTTGGCGCCAATGGCTTGGACGATGCGGTTCATCGCAAAGATGGAGTCAAAGTCGTTGGCGGTGACGATCATCGCGCGGTCGGCATGCTGCAGCGGCGCCGCAAAGCCGCCGCACACTACGTCGCCCAGCACATCAAAAATCACCACGTCGGTGTCTTCCAGCAGGTGGTGCTCTTTGAGCAGCTTGACGGTTTGGCCGACCACATAGCCGCCGCAACCGGTGCCAGCAGGCGGGCCACCAGCCTCCACGCACATCACGCCGTTGTAGCCGGGAAACACAAAGTCTTCCACCCGCAGCTCTTCGGCATGGAAGTCCACGGTCTCCAGCACATCGATGACCGTGGGCAGCATTTTCTTGGTCAGCGTAAAGGTGCTGTCGTGCTTGGGGTCGCAACCAATTTGCAGCACGCGCTTGCCCATCTTGGAAAACGCCGCCGACAGGTTGCTCGAGGTGGTGCTTTTGCCGATGCCGCCTTTGCCATAAATGGCGAAGACTTTGGCGGTGCCGATCTTCACATTCGGGTCGAGCTGCACTTGCACGCTGCCCTCCCCGTCCAGGCGGGCGCGCTCGGCCAGGGTCTTGGTTTTGACCGAGGGAAAGGGCAAGGTTTCGACCATCATACGGAGACTCCCTCAAACACGCCTTCAAGGCGATCTTCCAATTCTTCGCCAGCGTGGCGAAGGGCGTCCAGCGTGGCCGCATCGGGCTGCCAGAAGTTTCGATCAGACGCTTCAATCAGCCGGTTGGCCACGCGGGCCGAGGCGGTGGGATTGAGCTTGGCCAGACGCTCGCGCATGGCGGGGTCCAACATGAAGGTTTCGGTGAGCTGCTGGTACACCCAGGGCTGCACCTGGCCGGTGGTGGCCGACCAGCCCATGGTGTTGGTGATATGCACCTCGATCTGGCGCACACCTTCGTAGCCGTGCTCCAGCATGCCCTCGAACCACTTGGGGTTGAGCATGCGGGTGCGGGTCTCTAGCGCAACTTGCTCTTTGAGCGAGCGCACCGAGGCGTCGCCCATGGTCTGGTCGCCGATGTAGACCGGCGGCGTCTTGCCGCCTTTGGCCGCCTTGACCGCCTGGGTGATGCCGCCCAGGGTGTCGAAATAGTTGTCCACGGTGGTCACACCCAGCTCCACGGAGTCCAGGTTTTGGTAGGTCAGCTGCACATCGGTCAGCGCGCTTTGCAACATGGCGGTGTGCTGCACCGCGCGGCCCGAGCGGCCATAGGCAAAGCCTTTGCGGCGCTTGTAGGTTTCGGCCAGTTCGCC
>JBIIZY010000218.1:0-4223 GCA_044346035.1 Rhodoferax sp.
CGCCTGAGTTGGAGTTTTACCTGACCGCCCGCAACACCGACCCCAACACGCTGCTGCGCCCGCCAGTGGGCCGCAGTGGGCGGGCCGAGACCTCGCGTCAGGCGTACAGCATCGACGCGGTCAACGAGTTCGACCCGCTGTTTGAAGAAATTTACGACTACAGCGACAAGATGGAGCTCAACGTTGACACCCTGATTCACGAGGTGGGTGCCGGGCAAATGGAGATCAACTTCTTCCACGCCCAACCACTGGGGCTTGCTGACGAGGTGTTCTTTTTCAAGCGCACCGTGCGCGAGGCGGCTTTGCGCCATGACATGTACGCCACCTTCATGGCCAAGCCGATCGCAGGCGAGCCCGGCAGTGCAATGCATGTGCACCAAAGCCTGGTGGATATTGCCACCGGCCGCAACGTGTTCAGCAAAGAGGATGGATCGCCGTCCGAGATGTTCCTGCACTACATCGGCGGCCTGCAGCGCTACATTCCCGCGGCCATGGTGCTGGTGGCCCCCTATGTGAACAGCTACCGCCGCTTGTCGCGCAATACGGCTGCGCCCATCAACATTGAGTGGGGCCACGACAACCGCACGGTGGGCATTCGTTCACCCATCTCGTCGCCAGCAGCGCGGCGGGTGGAAAACCGGGTGATTGGTGCCGACGCCAACCCGTATGTGGCAATGGCCATGACGCTGGCCTGCGGCTACCTGGGTATCAAGAACAAGATCAAGCCCAAGCCCGAGATGAAGGGCGACGCGTACCTGGCGCCGTACTCGCTGCCGCGCAGCCTGGGCGAGGCGCTTGACTGGCTGCGCCGCGAGTCGGACCTGCACGATGTGCTGGGCAAGGAATTCGTCACGGTGTACTTGGAGATCAAGGAGCTGGAGTTCGATGAGTTCATGAAGGTGATTTCGCCATGGGAGCGCGAACACCTTTTGTTGCATGTGTAAACCGGCCCGCCGCAGCCCCCCTGAAAGGACCCTTGAGTGAACTCCACCGTCGACACCAAACGCATCCAGGCGCTGGACAGCGCGCACTTTTTGCACCCGTTTACCGACTTCAAAGACCTGAATTCCCGCGGTGCGCGGGTGATTACCGAGGCCCAGGACGTGTATGTGTGGGACTCCGAGGGCAAGAAGATTCTGGACGGCATGAGTGGCCTGTGGTGCGTCAACGTTGGCTATGGCCGCAAAGAGCTGGCCGACGCGGCCCACCGGCAAATGCTGGAGCTGCCCTACTACAACAGCTTTTTCCAGACGACCAATGTGCCAGCGGCCCAGCTTGCGGCGCGGCTGGCATCGCTTGCGCCGAAAGTGGGTGATCGCAGTTTTGACCACGTTTTCTACTCGTCCAGCGGCAGCGAAAGCAACGACTCCAATGTGCGCATGGTGCGGCGCTACTGGGACTTGTTGGGCCAGCCGCAGCGCAAGGTCATCATTGGTCGGGTCAATGGCTACCACGGCAGCACCATGGCTGGCGCGTCACTGGGTGGCATGGGTGGCATGCACGCCCAGGGGGATTTGCCCATTCCCAACATCACCCACATCGAGCAACCCTACTATTTCGAGAACCGCTTGCCTGGCGAAAGCGAGGCAAGTTTTGGGGTGCGCGCCGCCGGTTGGCTGGAAGCCAAAATTTTGGAGATCGGTGCAGAGAAAGTGGCCGCGTTTATCGCCGAGCCGGTGCAGGGCGCAGGCGGTGTGATCATTCCACCGGAAACCTACTGGCCCGAAATTCAGCGCATCGTCGACAAGTACGGCATCTTGTTGATCAGCGACGAGGTGATTTGCGCATTTGGTCGCCTGGGCCACTGGTTCGCCTACGAGAAGTTTGGCTACAAGCCCGACCTGATCACATTCGCCAAAGCGGTGACCAGCGGCTACATCCCCTTGGGTGGTGTGATGGTGGGCAACCGCGTGGCTAAGGTGCTGATCGAGCAGGGCGGAGAGTTCAACCATGGGTACACCTACAGCGGCCACCCGGTAGCCTGCGCCGTGGCGATGGCCAACCTGGACATCATGGAGCGGGAGAACCTGGTTGGACGCGTGCGCGACGACATCGGGCCCTACTTGGCCCGCCGGTTTGAAGAGATCGCTGCGCACCCGCTGGTGGGAAGCACCCAGACCTGCGGCTTCGTAGCCGGCTTGGTTTTGGTGAAAGACAAAGCCAGCGGCGCGCGCTTTGACCCGGACTTGGCGGTGGGCATGATGTGCCGGGCGCACTGTTTTGGCAATGGCCTGATCATGCGGGCAGTGGGCGACCGGATGATCATTGCGCCGCCGCTCACCATGACACATGCGCAGATCGACGAATTAATCGGACTGATTCATAAGTGCCTTGACCTGACGCTGGCTGAGACTATTGCCAAAGGCCTGCGCGCCTGATCCCTATAATAATTTCGGCCCATTTGCGTTTGCATGGTTCTTGCTAAACATTTCACATTTTTGGAGATTTGACGAACATGAAAAAGTACCTTTGGACTTTCGCGCTGTCGGCCATCGTGCTGGCGGCTTGCGGCAAAAAAGAGGAAGCCCCGGCTCCAGCACCCGTGGCCAGCGCGCCAGCAGCGCCGGTGAACACCGAGGAAAAGGTCCTCAACATCTACAACTGGCCAGACTACGTGCCCGAGGGCTTGATTGCTGCCTTTGAAAAGGAAACCGGCATCAAAGTCAATTACGACACGTTTGAAACCAACGAGGCGCTCAACGCCAAACTCGTCGCTGGTAACACGGGCTACGACATCGTGGTGCCTGGCACGTCCTTCAGCCCTGCCCAAACCGAAGCTGGATTTTTCCAACCGCTGGACAAGTCCAAGCTCAAGAACTACGCCAACTTGGACCCCGCCATCATGATGGGCTTGGTCAAGGCGGACCCGGGCAATGCACATTTGGTGCCTTGGGCTTGGGGTTTCACCACCGTGGGTATCAACCGCACCAAAGTGGAGAAGGCACTCGGCAAGATGCCCATGCCTGAGAACGCATGGGACTTGGTCTTCAAGCCCGAGTACACGTCCAAGCTGAGGTCCTGCGGCATCGCCTACCTGGATTCGCCCACCGAAATCATCCCTCCGGCACTGCACTACATCGGCAAAGACGCCTACTCCAACGACCCGGCTGACCACAAGGCTGCGGCCGAAATGCTGGCCAAAGTGCGCAAGGACGTTCGCATCTTCAGCTCCACCATGATCGACGACATCGCTGGCGGCAAGGCCTGCGCGGTGGTTGGCTGGTCCGGTGACATCAATATTGCGGCTGGACGTGCCAAAGAAAATGGCTCCAAGGACGTCATCGAAGCGCTGTTGCCCTCCACAGGCGCGCTGGTTTTCTATGACACCATGGCCATCACCAAGGACGCCAAGCACCCCAACAACGCCCACGCCTTCATCGACTTTTACTTGCGTGCTGAAAGCGGTGCACAGGTGTCTGACGAGTTGAGCTACCCCACAGGCAATGCGGCTGCGCTGGCAAAAATGAAGCCCGAAGTGGCTGCCAACAAGACCATTTTTGTGGATGCCGAGTTCGCCAAGAAGTTGGTTGCGCCCGGCAAGTTCACCAATGAGGGCCGAGAGTCCATGTCCAACGCATACAACGCGTTCAAGAAGGGCAAGTAAACCGCTTCTGATCTAAGTCCAAGGGCTGTTTGTACATGTGTATGAGCAGCCCTTTTTTTGTATCCGTTCACTGGGCACCGACCGTGCCTTGCACACCCCCGACGGGAGGAAACCGGCATGTCTGACGCAAACGCTGCTGATTACTTGGTCACCCAAAAGCTTGTCAAACGCTTTGACGAGGCGGTGGCTGTTGACGATGTGTCACTGTCGATTGGCAAGGGCGAGATATTTGCCCTTTTGGGCAGCTCGGGTTGCGGCAAGTCCACCCTGCTGCGCATGCTGGCGGGCTTTGAGTCGCCGACCTCGGGCCGCATTCTGCTCGGTGGTCAGGATGTGGCGAAGTTCCCACCCTACGAGCGGCCTATGAACATGATGTTCCAGTCCTACGCCTTGTTCCCGCACCTCGACATATGGGAAAACATTGCGTTCGGACTCAAGCGCGAAGGGCTGCCGCGCGATGAAATCAAACAACGTGTCGGTGAGATGCTGGATCTGGTGCAGCTCGGGCCGTATGCAAAGCGAAAGCCACACCAGCTTTCCGGTGGGCAGCAGCAGCGGGTGGCGTTGGCTCGCAGCTTGGCCAAGCGCCCCAAATTGTTGCTGCTCGATGAGCCATTGG
>JBIIZY010000062.1:0-13928 GCA_044346035.1 Rhodoferax sp.
TGGACTGAATTGTCAAATTGCGGGCCAAAAACTGAAATCAGAAATCGGCTAATGCGGCTGTCAGCGCGCGCGCCCCGCGCTTGTAAGGCAAAGTCTTACAGGCGCGCCCTGGCGACGGACTCAGAGCTTTAGCGCTGCAGCAGTTGGAGCACGCTTTGCGGCAGCTGGTTGGCTTGCGCCACCATCGCCGTGCCAGCCTGTTGCAGGATCTGGGTACGCGAGAGGTTGGCAGTTTCCATTGCGAAGTCAGCATCCTGAATGCGCGAGCGCGAGGCACTGAGGTTCTCCGCACTGGTGTTGAGGGCGCTGATGGTGCTTTCAAAGCGCGACTGCAGGGCACCGAACTTGGCCCGCTGCGAAGAGATGACCGCCAGCGACGAGTCCACGATCGAGAGCGAGCGGGTGGCCGAGTCCACGGTGGAGACATCCAGGCCCGAAGCCGGTTGCAACTCGCTGGCTGCAGCGACGTTGGTGAAGAAGCTGACCGCTGCTACACCCGAAGCCGAGGCCGCACCGTTGGTGGTACTGATGCCAAAGCTGCTGTCGGAGTCCAAGGTGATGGCCCCGGTGACCTGGGCCAGTCCACCACCGGCGGCAACGGTCAAGCCGGCCACCAGGTCGGCGCCACCAGCGGGGTTGGGAACGCGGCCCACCACAAACGCCCCAGCCGAAATATTGCTGCGCAAACCGATGTCAGCCCCCGTCTCGTTGGTCAGGGTGATGCCGGTGCCGGCGGTGTTGATGCGCGCAGTCACGCCGGTTTGCGACGACTTGTCGTTGAAAGCCGAAATCGCAGACGCCAAGTCGTCGGCGGTGGACAGGCCGGTGCCGATGTTGAAGGCCACCGTGACCGGTGTGCTCAGTGGGTTGTTGGACACCACGCTGAGCGAATAGCTGCCCGATGCGGTGAACTGGTCGATATCGATCTGGGTTCTGGCCGTGGCGGTAACGCCGGTAATGGACGCCTGTGCATTGATGCCTGCAACCACTTTGCGCGCGTTGTCACCCGCCACAATGGCCACGTTGGCTGCACCCGTTGCGCCGCTGATGCGCAAGGTGTCAGCGGCAATGTCGTTGATGCCAAAGCCGCCGGCCGAGGCCACGGCAGAAGCCCGGTTGGTGCCCACGGTGGCGGTGCCCAAAGCCAGGTCTCCAGGCCCGCCGGTGGAGCTGGCCACGACCGAGCCAATGCGGTTGTTGCCGTACTTGCTGGTACTGAAGTTGGCGGTGGTGGCGATGATGGTTTGGTTGGCATTGGCGCCGACCTGGAAGGTGGCAGCGGTGAAGCTGCCGTCTAGGATGTTTTGGCCGTTGAACTGCGTGGTTTGCGCCACCCGGTCGAGTTCGGCGGTGAGTTGCCCCACTTCGGCGTTGAGCGCCGCGCGGTCGGAGGCCGAATTGGTGGCATTGGCCGATTGCACGGCCAGCTCCCGGATGCGCTGCAAAATGTTCGACGAGCTGCCCAGCGCCCCTTCGGCCACCTGGGCCAGTGAGATGCCGTCGTTGGCATTGCGCGCGGCTTGGTTGACACCGCGAATCTGCGAAGTAAAGCGCTCCGAGATCGCCAAGCCAGCCGCATCGTCCTTGGCGCTGTTAATGCGCAAGCCAGACGACAAGCGTTGCATGGTGGTGGCCATGGCACCCTGCGAAACCGCCAGGTTGCGCTGCGCGGTCAACGACTGGATGTTGGTGTTGATAGTTGAGGCCATCGCGGAACTCCTAAAAAAATGAAATCGGCGTCGTTGCCGATTTGCGGTCCTGCAGCCATGCAGGCAACCAGAAACGATGGGGAGATTCTGGGGAGCGTTGGCGGCGCTGTTTGGGGGATAAGCGCCAGGAAACGGCCCCAATTGCAAGCCGAGTGGCGGAACTTGATAGGGGTAAACCCTTAAATCGAAAATCAGCCAGTACCAGACCGTGCTTTTCTGAATTTGTGCCCGCTATCCGCGTGCTAGGCGCTTGGGGAGCGCGAAGTTATTAAAGTTTTGGCGCCACCGCCCGAAAACCATGCCAACGGTTCTGTCATGGAACTGTCGTCCGGATGGCCTCTCCAGAGGTGCCGGTCATGGCGGCCAGCATTGCGCTGGCGTTGAGATCGGCATGTCGCCGGATTCAGTGGGTCTTTATCAGGAGCAATCAATATGGCACAAACCATCAATACCAACATCAACTCGTTGACGGCACAGCGCAACCTGACGACCAGCCAGTCGTCGTTGAGCACCTCGATTCAGCGCTTGTCTTCGGGCTTGCGCATCAACAGCGCCAAGGACGATGCGGCCGGCCTGAGCATTTCTGAGCGCTTTACCTCGCAAATTCGCGGCCTTAACCAAGCTGCCCGCAATGCCAACGACGGTATCTCGCTGTCGCAAACGGCTGAAGGTGCGCTGGGTGCTTCGAGCTCCATCCTGCAGCGTATCCGTGAGCTGGCAGTGCAGTCCGCCAACGCAACCAACTCGGCAGCGGACCGCGCCGCACTGAACCAGGAAGTGGGCCAGCTCACCCAAGAACTCAACCGCATCGCGGCCACCACGCAGTTCAACGGCCAGAACATTTTGGACGGCAGCTTCACGTCCGCCGACTTCCAAGTAGGCGCCAACGCCAACCAGACCATCACCGCCACGACCACCAACTTCAGCACCTCCAAGTACGGCAACTTCCGCCAAGGTTCGGTGGTGGCTGGTAGCGTGACGGCAAACGTGTCCAGGGGAGACCTGAACAAGGGCACCACCGCCACCCTGACCACCTCTGCCTCCATCGCCGCTGGCGGCGCTGCAACGACCTTGGTCGCAGCGAAAGAAGCAGCAACCACCGGCTCGTCGATTGTTGCGGCTGCTTCGAACACCATCGATGGCGCATTGGGATCTGCAACTTTTGCAGTGGCCGCTGGTGACAGCGCCAAGACCGTAGCTGCATCGATCAACGCCAAGACCAACCTGACCGGTGTGACCGCTTCGGCCCGCACGGAAATCGAATTGGCCGACTTCCAGGCGAACTCCAGCTACTCCATTGAGATCGTGTCTAACAACACGAAGACGGCAGAAACCATCAGTTTCACCTCGGGCGCAGCCAACAACGCCGACGGTCTGGCCTCTGCCATCAACGAGATCAACGGCAAGTCCTCATCGACGGGAGTGACGGCCAAGCTCAACGACGCTGGCGACGGCATTTTGTTGGTTAATGCCAGTGGCGAGGACATCCTGATCCGTAACAAGTCTTTGGCGGCCAGCACCTTCGATACCAAACTCAACGGTACGGCCTTCCAGGACAACATCGCGGGCGATGGCGGTACCTTTGCGCTGACCAGCGTGGCCTATGTCACAGGATCCTTGACCTTGGACTCGGACCGCAGCTTCAGCGTGGTGCCCGCAGCGACCTCCACCAACGCGGCAAAAACCGGCTACTTCCTGAACGCCTCCAATGCCTCGCAGTTGCAAACTGTGGATTCGCTGGACGTGGGCAGCGTCGAAGCCGCCACCCGCGCCCTGAGCATCGTTGACTCGGCCATCGGCGCCGTGTCGAGCCAGCGTGCCAAGTTTGGTGCGCTGCAAGCCCGCTTCGAGGCCACCATCTCCAGCCTGAACATCACCTCGGAGAACCTCAGCGCCTCGCGTTCACGGGTGCAAGACGCTGACTTTGCGCAGGAAACCTCCAACCTGTCGCGTGCCCAGATCTTGCAGCAGGCCGGTACCGCGATGGTGGCGCAGGCCAACCAGCTGCCCCAGGGCGTGCTGGCTCTGTTGCGGTAAAGGCGTCCCGCTGCCTTGACCGGAACACTCAAGTTCCGGCCTGGGCAGTCGATACCAAAAACAGCGGGTTGCGCGAGCTCCCGCTGTTTTTCCGTTTGTGGGGTAAACCGGGCGCATCTCTGGGGCTCCCATCTGCGCCAGCGTGGGACACTCAGACGGCGACACCACGCAGGAGACAGGTATGGCAACGATTTCATCACTGGGAATTGGCAGCGGGCTCGACAGCGAAGCCATCGTCACCAAGCTGGTCGCGCTGGAGAAGTCGCCGCTGACCGCGCTGAAGAACCGGGCCAAGATCGAGTCGGCGCAAATTTCGGAGTTCGCCAAAGTCAAATCGCAAGTGTCTGCGTTGGCCGACGCAGCATCGGCCATGTCCACCAGCGCCGCGTGGAGCGGACGCAGCGCTTCCAGTTCCAACGCCAACGCAGTTGCCATCAGCGCCACCTCGTCGGCCACCCCTACCTCGTTTACCTTGGATGTGGACGCACTGGCCAAACAACAATCCGTAACGTCGGTGGGCGTGCCCACCGGTTCCAACGTGGGCGCGGGCACCATGACCTTGCGTTTGGGAACTTGGACTGGTATTGCCGCGTCCACCGCCGCAGACGCCGCAGCCGCAGCAGCGGCCACGGCCGCCGCAGCGGCACAAACCGCCTTTGTCAGTGGCTCCACCGAGGCCGCCACCTACGATGCAGCCAACACCACCTGGCTGGCGGCCGTGGCAGCCAACACGCCAACTGTTACCAACCAGCAAGCCGAAGACGACGCACTGGCAGCAAAAAATGCCGCCTACGCAGCCTTGTCGGGCGCCGATGTGACCCGCCTGACCACCCGCGACAACACCGCTGCCGCCCTGGTTTCCGCCAACAACGCGGCAGCGGCGGCACGGCCTACCTTCAGTCCCTCGGGCAGTTCCAGCGATGTGGTGCTTACCGTGCTGGCTACCGACACGGTGGCCACCTTGGCTGCAAAAATCAACAGCGCCAACGCGGGCGTGGTGGCCACCACGGTCAACGACGGTTCGCAAGACCGCTTGATTTTGCGCTCCAAGGACACCGGTGCGGCCTTCGGCTTTCGGGTGCAAACCTCGGAGACCGACAACTCCAACAGCGACGCCACCGGTCTGTCGCGCTTCGCTTACAACCCAGCGGCCGGTGCGTACGGTGCTGCCACCGTGGGCAACCAGGTGCAGACTGGCGAAAACGCCAGAGTGCGCATCAACGGCTTGGCAGTGACTTCGGCGTCCAACACCTTGAGCAGCAACATTCCGGGCGTCACCATCAACCTGCTGGCCACCACCACCACCAACTACAACAACGTGGGCGGCACCGAAAGCCGGGCCACCGTCACCTTGGCGGTCAGCGAAGATGTGACAGTGGCGGTGCGCAACGTCAACAACTTCATCACCGCCTACAACGCGTTGGCCAGCAACCTGGCAGAACTGACCAGGTACGACGAGGCCACCAAAACGCCTGGGTTGTTTCAAGGCGATGCGTCCATGCTAGGTATCCAAAGCGTGCTGCGCAACATGGCCAGCTCGGTGACTTCTGGCAGCACCTACGCCAGGCTGGCCGATGTGGGGATTGAACGCCAGCTCAACGGCACCTTGGCCCTCAACACCGCGCGCTTTAGCACGGCGGCCAACAACGGCACCGAACTGCAAAAGCTCTTTGTTACCAACAATGGCAACACCCTCACCGACGGCTTTGCCTTGAAGTTCAAAAACTTTGCCAGTGGCGCGCTGGCAAGCGGGGGTAGCGTGGTCAGCAAGGCCAATGCGCTGCAGAAAAAGCTCGACACCAACACCGCCGAGCAAACCCGCGTGAACGACCGGGCAGCGGCGGTCGAGGCCCGGCTGCGCAGGCAGTACAGCGCCTTGGACGCAAAAATGGCTAGCTTGAATGCCCTCAATGCCTACGTTGCCCAGCAGGTTACGACCTGGAACCAGTCCAAGAAATAGCGAACCAAGGGGCAGGGACGCGCCACGCGATCAGGCGCTTTAGTCTGCCCAGCTGCTGCCGATAATGGAGTGCAGTAGATAAGGAACTCGCAGCATGTTTACCTCCGTCAGCTCCCGCTCCGCCGCCGCCTACAAGCGCGCCAGCATCGAAGCCAGCGTGGAAATGGCCGATTCGCACCAGCTGGTCAACCTTCTGTTTGAGGCCCTGCAGCGTGCTATCGGTGGCGCCAAGCTGGCCTTGCAGGCGGGCGATATTCCTGCCAAGTGCAAGCAGATCGGCAATGCGGTCAGCATCCTCGAAGAAGGACTCAAGGCGCCGCTGGACCTGGAAAAGGGCGGTGAAATTGCCAGCAATCTGGACGCCCTCTACACCTACTGCGTCCACCGCCTGGTGCAGGCCAATGCGCGCAACGATGTGGCCGCACTCGACGAGGTGGCGCGCCTCATCGAGCCCGTGGCCAGCGGTTGGAAGCAGATCAAAGGGGAGGGCC
The DNA here is from genome assembly GCA_044346035.1 of Rhodoferax sp. Lineage (GTDB taxonomy): Bacteria > Pseudomonadota > Gammaproteobacteria > Burkholderiales > Burkholderiaceae_C > Allorhodoferax. The sequence goes on from JBIIZY010000062.1 coordinate 6,198, forward strand.
CGGCGTACCTCCGCCAGGTGTGAGGCCTGCCTTGGTATGACGCAGCAATTGATCGACTACTACAAAGCCATCGAAGACAGCAGCGCCAAGATGCTGGAGGCTGCCCGGGTGCAGGATTGGGACGGTGTGGTGCGCTTTGAGGGAGCCTGCGCGGTACTGATCGAGCAACTGCGCCAGCGCGCCTCGGTCGAGTCTTTGGACGAGGTTTCACGCAAGGAAAAGTCGCGCATCATGCGGCGTATCCTCCACAACGACGCCCAAATCCGCTACCTGGCCGAGCCGTGGCTTGCGCACTGCGAACAGAAGTTCGAGGCGCAGCAAAAGTTCCTGCACTAAACCACGCCGAGGCGGCCGCAGCCGCGCGAAGGCACGCCGACGGCGCGGAACCGCACGCCGCACCACACGCGTGGCCCGGCTACAGCGCCCGCACCAAACCCTCCAGCGCAGACTCCAATTTTTTTGCAAAGGCGTCGGTATCAAACAGCCGGCCCGAGGCCCGGACCGTTTGCAAGTGCGCGCGCAGCCGTGCGCATTCGCCAGGCTGGTGGGCCAATGCCACCGCCTTTTCTTCGTAGCTTTGCAGGTCGTAGCAAATCAGTTCGGGCAAGTCGGCTGCGCTCAGAAGGGCGCCTGCCATGCGGGCCGCAAAGCTGCGCCCGCACAAGGTCAGCAGCGGTAGCCCCATCCACAGCGCGTCGTTGGCGGTGGTACCGGCATTGAAGGGAAAGGTGTCTAAAAACAGATCGGCGCAGGCGTAACGCGCCAGGTAGTCGGGCGGCAGCACCCGCCCTGCGAACACCAGCCGCGCGGCGTCCACGCCGTGGGACTGGGCGGCGGCGCACAGGTTCGCCTGTGCCCAGGGGTTGTCGGCCAGCAGCCACAGCACGCTGTTGGGGGTGCGCTTCAAGATGTTCATCCACACCGCGAACACCTCCGGCGTGTACTTAAAGCTGTTGTTGAGCGAGCAAAACACAAACACGTCGTCTGGCAAGCCGCAGTCGGCGCGGCTGGGGCGCGGCCCCACCGTGCGCTTGCGGTCGCTCACCTGGTAGATGTCGGGCAGGTACAGCGGTTTCTCGGAATACCAGCACGCGGCCGACTCAGGTATCAGAAAGCGGTCGGCAATTACGTAGTCAATGGAGGGCAGCCCGGTGGTGGCGGGCAGGCCCAGGTAGGTGATTTGAATAGGCGCGGGCCGGTAGGCCAACAGGTTGGCACGCGCCCCCGAGGTCTGGCCTTGCAGGTCGACCAGGATGTCGATCTCGTCGGCCCGGATTTGCTGGGCCGCTTCCAGGTCGCCCATGTCGTGGATGCGCCGGAAGTGGTCCATGGAGGCGATCACCCGCTGGCGCAGCGCCGAGCCGTCTTCGGGGCTCCAGCAGTAGCCGTACACCTCAAAGCGGTCGCGGTCGTGTAGCTCGAACAGCTCGGCCATCAGCATGGACACCGGGTGCAGGCAAAAGTCTGACGACGCGTAGCCAATGCGCAAACGGCGGTGCCCGTAGTTGCGCCGCTGTGCCAGGTGCGGCACAGCCGATTGCACTTTCTTCTCCACAAAGCGCTGCGCTGCTTCCAACTGCGCCTGCGGGTCGTCAGAAATGCCCAGCATGGCCAGAGCCGACGTGGCCTGCTGCATAGCGTGCAGGCTGACGCCGGGCAGTTCGGCATACACCGGCCAGACGCACTGCTTTTGCTGCAAGTGCACCCAGTGGTGCAGCGCGTCGCTTTGCTGGGGGTTGATTTCCAGACTGCGCACCAGGTAACGGCTGGCGTCGGCGAGTTGCTTGTGCGACTCCAGCACCCGGCCCAGGTGGTTGAGCGCCATGACCACCAGCGGCGCCTGGTCGGCCAGGCCAGGGTTTGCATGCTCCGCCACCCAGCGCCATTGCTCGAGCGCGTTGTCGATGCGGCCCATGCGCTCGTAGAGCATGCCCAGGTTGAGTCGGGGTTGTACGAAGTCGGGGTAGATCTCGATGGCCTTGCGGTACGCGCTCTCGGCGCCTGCGAGATCGCCGGCGTTGGACAGCGCCAAGGCGTAGTTGAAATACGCCGCGTGCGCATAAGGCGACGCATTGCGGCCCAGCCAGGTTTGGTAGAGCACAGCGGCAAGGTGGCCTGCACCGTCGGCTTCCAACTGCGCTGCCTGTTCTAGCAGCGCAGCAAAGTCCAAGCGGCCGTGCCACGCTTGGGTAATGGTGTGTCCGAACTGTGCGGTGCTGCCTGCCTGTGTGTCCATGAAGGGCTGTCTCGTATCGCGTGCAAGGGAGATGGGCATCGTACCGTGCGCCGGGCGCGATTGGACACCGCCGCGCAGCAGCGCCACGCTGAAAAGTACGCTGGTTTTGCCTGCTAACTCCGCGGTTTATGGTGGGGGGGACCCACCCTACACTCGCGCTCATTTGGTGCGGACCCGTTGGTCGGCACGCCTTGGGTTGGGGTATGTTGAACAAAGCACTGTGGATGGGCGTGGTGGTGTTGCTGGCGGCATGTGCGCAGCCACAGCCCTACGTACGCCCCGACCTGCCAGTGCCCACCCAGTGGCCAGCCGCGCTGGGCCAGGTCCCGGTCGAGTCCGAGGCTGCTGGCAAGGTGCACTGGAAAACCTACTTCCCTGATCCGCGGCTGCAGGCGCTCATAGCAATCGCCCTCAACAACAACCGCGACCTGCGCATTGCCGCAGCGCGGGTGCAGGAGGCCCGTGCGCAGGTGGACTTGGCAGCGGCGGAGCGCTTGCCTTCGATCAACCTGCAAGGCGGCGCCACCTTCAGCGGCAGCCCGGGCGAACTGCTGCGCTCAGGCACACCTTCGGTGGGCCGGCGCTTTGATCTGTCGCTCAACACGGTGGCGTTCGAGGCCGACTTTTGGGGTCGGCTGGCCCGCCTGAACGGTGCCGCCAAGAGCACCTTCTTGGCCACCCAAGAGGCCCAGCGGTCGTTCGAGCTTTCGCTGGTGGCCGAGGTGGCAAATACCTACTTCACCCAATTGCAACTTGAAGAGTGGTCACGCCTGGCGCGCGACACCTTGGAGTTGCGCGAGCAGAGTTTTATGGTGGTCAGCCGCGGCCGCGACCTGGGCGGCTCCTACGACTTTGAGGTGGCGCAGACCCAGGCAGCCATGGAATCGGCGCGCGCCAGCGTGGATGCCATCGCCCACCAATGGACCACCACCACCAACCGCCTGTACTTTCTGCTGGGCGAGGTGCCCCAGAACCTGCCCGCAGGGTGGGACCTGCAACAGCAGGGCGTGGACTCGGTGCTGGTGGCGGGTTTGCCCGGCGACGTGCTGCTGCTGCGTCCCGATGTGATGGCCGCCGAGCTGCGCTTGCAGGCGGCCCAGGCCAATGTTGAGGCCGCGCGCGCGGCGTTCTTGCCGCGTGTTTTGCTCACCAGCGGGGTGGGCGTGGCCAGCCAAGGTCTGTCGACTTTGTTGCAAAACGCGGCCTGGAACTTTGTGCCTACGCTGACCTTGCCCTTGTTTGACGGCGGACGGCAAGGCGCCAACCAAGATATTGCCCAGGCCCGCAAAGTGGCGGCGGTGGCCGACTACGAAAAAACCATCCAACTGGCGTTTCGGGAGGTGGCCGATTTGTTGTCAGCCCGCGCCGCCCTGGCCAAACAAATGCGCTCTGCCAACATCAGCGAACAGGCCCAGCAGCGGCGCCTAGAAATCGCCATGGCCCGCAACCGCATTGGCCTGACCGGCTATTTGGACGTGCTCGACGGCCAGCGCGAGCTCTTGCTTGCCCAGCTAACCTCGGCCCAGATCCGCAGAGCGCAGATGGAAACCGCAGCCCAGCTTTACAAGGCCTTGGGCGGGGGCGCGTAAATGGCACCCGGCAGTGACCCGCGCAAGAGGCTGTTTCGGCAAACGCTGAAGTCGGCCCGCCTGGGCGCACCCGATGCGCAGTACGAGCTGGGCTTGATGTATGCCAACGGGGTGGGCGTGGAACCCAACATCGAGCAGGCGGTGCACTGGGTGGCACAGGCAGCCCAACGTGGCCTGGCCGCGGCGCAGTACCTGCTAGGTACCCGCTACGCCAGCGGCACCGGTGTTGCCCAAAACGAACACCAGGCCGTGGTGTGGCTGGCCAAGGCGGCAGAGCAAGGGCATGCCAAAGCGCAGCTGCGCTTGGCCCAGCTGTACTCGCGTCCGCACCTGGCGCAGGCCGCCGAGCTGACCCGGGTCGCCGCCGAGGCCGGGCTGGCGAGCGCGCAGCTGGCCCTGTCGCAAGCGTATGCCGAGGGCAGCGGCGTGCCCCAGGACACGGCGGCGGCGTTGCACTGGTGCCGTTTGGCAGCCGAGCAAGGCTTGGCTGCGGCACAACATGCCCTGGCCGAGCGCTATGCCCACGGCGATGGGCTAGCGCGCGACCCCGATCTGGCCCTGGACTGGTACCGGCGCGCTGCCGCCCAAGACCACGTGGCCGCGTACGCCGCCATTGCCCGTCTGGGCGGCCCGCGTGAGCAATCCCACGCCGCGCCCGGCAGCCGCCGCGCTGCGGGCCAGGAGCGCCGCCGCACCCAAGCCCGCTGGAACGCGGCTGCCGAAAGTGGAAGTGCCGATGCCAAGTACCACTTGGGGTGGATGTATGCCCACGGCATCGGGCAGGACCAAGACCCTGCACAAGCCGCCCACTGGTTGGGCTTGGCAGCGGCCCAAAACCATGTGCAGGCGCAGTGCGCTTTGGGTGCCTTGTACGAACAAGCCCGCGACCCGCAAGCCTTGCAGTGGTACGAAAAAGCCGCCGCCCAAGGGGACGGCAGCGCGCAGTGCGCGCTGGGCCGGCTGTACTGCGAGGGCTCGCTGGGCGCGCCCCGGCCGCTGGACGGCCTGGCCTGGAACTTGCGCGCCGCCCAGCAAGGGCAAGCGCAGGCGATGCTGCAACTCGGCATGCGCTTGCCTGTCGATGCCGCGCCAGCGGCGCTGGCCTACCTGGACGCAGCAGCCCAGCAAGGTCTGGCACAGGCACAGCACCTGCTTGCCCAACACTACGAGCGCGGGCAGGGCGTCGAGAAGAACCTGTCCAAGGCGTTTTACTGGCACGAGAAGGCAGCGCAGCAGTCGCTACCGGCGGCCATGGCTGCCGTTGGCGTGGCATTGCACAAAGGTTTGGGCGTAGCGCCCGACTTCACCCGCGCATGGGGCTGGCTGCAACAAGCGGCCGCTTTAGGTGACGCCCGCGCGCAGTGGAATGTCGGTGCGGTCTACGCCAGCGGGGCACCGGGCGTGGCGCGGGACCTCAAGTTGGCGTTCCAGTGGTGCCAGCGCGCCGCCGAGCAGGGCTTTGCCGCAGCCCAGTCCAACTTGGGTGCGCTGTATGCGCTGGCGGACAACCCGCAACAAGCCGCGCTCTGGTGGCACAAGGCGGCGGCGCAAGACGATGCCGAGGCGCTCTACAACCTGGCCCTGGTTACCGCCAAGGGCACAGGCGTGCCCCAGGATGTCGCGCAGTCTGTCGGTTTGCTGTTGCGGGCCGCGCACCTGGGCTTGGTGCCCGCGCAAGCGCGCTTGGGCTTGCTTTACGCCACCGGCGACGGACTGGCGCAGGACCCCATAGAAGCCCACAAATGGTTCGCCATCGCCGCCGAAAATGGTGACGCGTCGGCCAAGGCCAATGCGGCCCGCTGTGCTGGTATAAACAGCGGTCCTGCGGTGGCTGAAGCCCTTAGGCGCGCTGCAGCCTGGAAAATCTCTCGCTTTTCGTGAATTCATCGGGCCCACGCGCAGGTAGTATGGCAAGCGGTCATCCTTGCCCTGTTGATGCGACGGCCCAGCCTGCGAGAAAAAATTTCTCAAGGTTCAACCGCAGGTGCCGATGATCAGGAAGGCTCGAAGTGCGCGCAATGGCGCCTGTCGGGCGGGCCCGCTATGGGCCGGTGGGCGCGTACATCGAACATAAAGTTCTAAGGATTTGAATATGGCTAGCAATCTAGGCGGATTAACCACAGCGCAAATTGCCGCGCTGACCACCGCGCAAGTCGCTGCGTTCACGACGGATGACATTGTTGCGTTCTCCACCGCCCAGATTCAGGCTTTCACCACCGCCCAGATCCAAGCATTCACCACGCGCAGCATGCAGGCGCTGGGCACCGATGACATCGCGGCGCTGCGCACCAGCCAGATCGCTGCCATCGAAACCGCAGACCTCGCCGTCTTGGGCACGCAACAGACGGTGGCGCTGACCAGCGCACAGATTGTTGCCTTGACCACCCGCCAAGCAGCCGCGCTGACCACAGCACAAGTGCGGGCGCTGACCACAGCCCAGACTTCTGCCTTTGAAACCGCCGATGTGGCGGCGCTGGGAACGACGCAGATTCAAGCCCTCACCACGGCGCAGGTGGCGTCCCTCACCACCGGCCAAGTTCGGGCCGTCAGTACGTCCAATGTGGCGGCGCTGTCCACAGCCCAGACTGCCGCGCTGACCACCGCCCAGGTGGTGGCCTTGGGCACCAGCCAAGTGGCCGCGCTTGCGACCTCCAATGTGGCCGCACTTAGCACCGCGCAGGTCGCAGCCTTGGAGACCGCCGATGTAGCGGCCCTCAGGTCCAGCCAGGTCCAGGCCCTGACCACGGCCAACGTGGTGGCGCTGACCACCGGACAGATTGCGGCCCTTACCACCGGCCAGGCTGCTGCGCTGACCACCGGCCAGATTGCGGCCCTCACCACCGGGCAGGCTGCTGCCATCGAGACCGCCGATGTAGCGGCCCTCAAGTCCAACCAGATCCAAGCCCTGTCCACGGCCAATGTGGCGGCGCTCTCGACCAGCCAAGTCCGGGCGGTTACCACCTCCAACGTCGCTGCGCTTTCCACCGGCCAGACCGCTGCGCTGACCACCGCGCAGGTGGTGGCCCTGTCCACGGGCCAGGTGGCAGCGTTGGCGACTGCCAATGTGGCAGCGCTCAGTACCGCGCAGGTCGCTGCCTTGGAGACCGCTGATGTGGCGGCCCTGCGAACCAGCCAAGTACAAGCCCTGTCCACCGCCAACGTGGCTGCGCTGACCACCGGACAAGTACAGGCCCTGACCACCGGCCAGGTGGCAGCGCTGTCTACGGCGCAGACCGTGGCCATAGAGACCGCAGACGTCGCAGCCCTCAAGACCAACCAGATTCAAGCGCTTTCCACCGCCAACGTGGCCGCGCTCACCACCAACCAGATTCAGGCCGTCAGCACCGGCAATGTGGCAGCGCTGACAACCAACCAGGTTGCGGCATTGACCACCACCCAAGTGGTCGCTTTGACCACCGCGCAGGCGCCAGCCTTGAGCACAGCCGGTGTGTCGGTGTTGAGCACCGGGCAGGCAACTGCGCTGGAGACGGTGGACGTTGCGGCACTGCGTACCGCGCAGGTTGCAGCCATTACGACCGGAAACGTGGCTGCACTGCGCACCGCGCAAATCGTGGCCCTGACTTCTGCGCAAATCGCGGCGCTGACCACCGCGCAAATTGGCGCACTGACCACCGCCCAAACCGTGGCCATTGAAACGGCCGATATTGCTGCGCTGCGAACCAACCAGGTCGCTGCCATCAGCACCGCCAACGTGGCGGCGCTGACCACCGCGCAGATTGCCGCGTTGACCACCGCGCAAATTGCCGCGTTGACCACCGCCCAGATTGCCGCGCTCACCACGGCGCAGACGGTGGCCATTGAGACCGCCGACATTGCGGCCCTGCGCACCAACCAGATTGGCGCCTTGTCCACCACCAACGTGGTGGCGCTGACGACCGGCCAGAT
>JBIIZY010000063.1:0-13902 GCA_044346035.1 Rhodoferax sp.
AACGTGCGCGGTAGGCCAACACCCTGCGGTGGTCCTCGGCGGACGCCGCGTTGCCAGCTTGCAGATACTGCATCAGGTCGTCGAGCTTCGCAATAGCGCAGACCTGCATGCCGAGTTGGCGCTGCACATATTGCACCGCGCTGTAGGGCACGTCGGCGCCGTTTTCGGTGGCCATCTCTTGGCGGTCCAGCGCGATGCACACTGCGTGCGGCGTGGCGCCCGCGGCCACGATGGTGGCAATCGACTCGCGCACCGCGGTGCCTGCGGACATCACGTCGTCCACCACCAGCACCCGCCCCGCCAAGGGCGCGCCCACCAAGGTGCCGCGCTCGCCATGGTCTTTGGCCTCTTTGCGGTTGTAGGCAAAGGGCACGTTGCGGCCGCGCCGCGCCAACTCCACCACCAAGGCCGCGCCCAGCGGAATGCCCTTGTAGGCCGGGCCAAACACCATGTCGAAAGCGATACCGCTTTGCAAGATACGCCGGGCATAAAATTCGGCCAAACGCAAGAGCCGCTGGCCATCGTTGAACAGCCCGGCGTTGAAAAAATAGGGGCTCATGCGGCCCGCCTTGGTCTTGAACTCACCAAAGCGCAGCACCCCACACTCCACCGCAAATGCCACAAACTCCAGGGCCAAGGCGTCCTGCGCTGCGGCACCTGAAGGGTCTTGATCTGACATGCAACATTCCTCGTTTAAGTTAACCAGCCTCAACCTCAACGGCATCCGCTCCGCCACCAGCAAGGGCCTGGAAAACTGGCTTGCGCAGGAGGCGCCCGATTGTATTTGCGTGCAAGAAATCAAAGCCCAGGCGCCCGACCTGGCGGGCCGGTTCGAAGTCTTGTGCGGCATGCGGGGCTACTTCCATTTGGCGGACAAGAAGGGCTACTCCGGCGTGGCGGTGTATGCGCGCCACGAGCCCAGCGAAGTACGCATTGGCTACGGCTCCACCGAGTTCGACCCCGAGGGCCGCTACGTGGAGCTGCGCTTTGACACCCCCTCGCGCAAGCGCTCCATCATCAGCGCCTACTTTCCCAGCGGCTCGTCGGGCGAGGAGCGCCAGCAAGCCAAGTTTCGGTTTCTGGCGGAGTTCTATCCGCACCTGCAGCGCCTGCGCGCCGAACGCGACTTCGTGCTGTGCGGCGATGTCAACATTGCGCACCAAGAAATCGATTTGAAGAACTGGAAGGGCAACCGCAAAAACTCCGGCTTCTTGCCCGAAGAGCGCGCCTGGATGACCCAGCTGTTAGGCGAAGGCGGTCTGGTCGACGTGTACCGCCAGCTAGAACCCACCGCCACCGATGCTTGCTACACCTGGTGGAGCAACCGCGGCCAGGCCTATGCAAAGAACGTGGGCTGGCGGCTGGACTACCACTTGGCGACACCGGCGCTGGCCGCTGCGGCGCGCAGCGTGGCTATCTACAAGCAAGAAAAGTTTTCAGACCATGCGCCGATCACGGTTAACTACGACTTCACGGCCTGAATGACTGATGGGGTTAGGCGTCACTTTTTCCCACCAGAGGGGTTAGCTGGCTGACCACACTTCATAGACACCTTTCTCACCGAGCAGCCAGACTTTCCTGAAAGGGCCGTCGACTGCGTTTGCCCAATGTTGCGCTTCACTAAAAATCAAATCGTCCGGGCTAACGGTGCGGCCATTGGTATAGCAAAGCAATTCAATAGGGAGTGAGGTTCGGTAGGTTTTGTGCAGCTTCTGGCGAAGTGTTCTTTCCGTTGGATCGCAAGTGGCCAGGCTTGCTGAACCGCCATTCCTGATCTTGGAGAGCGTAGCTGCTATGTCCGATGAGCAGATTTCAACGAGCTCGTATGCAACCTTCTCTCCACTGCTCAACGTACAGAAGATGTCAGGTTCGGACTGAGTGCCTGGCTTGCTGACACTCCCGTGGTCAATAGAAATGCCCGCCTTGGATATGAACTCTCCGAAGACAGCAATCTCGACCTGTGCTTTCTCTTGCTCAGTGCTCATACGCGCCTTGGCGAGCTCACGTCGAAGTGATACGGTTTCGCGCTGTCCGACCCACCCAGTTATGCAACTTGCTCATTTAATCCGGGGTGTGGCTCAAATTCTGCTGAAGGCAGGTCGCAACAACAAAATCAATGTAATCTATTATTGATCTAATGTAGGTTCTTATGTCGCCAAGAGATAAGTCTGACGCATCGTCATTATGATGAACAATGTTGTTTCGCCGGGTAACTATTGCCTGGATCGCATCCTTCCACGATTCCCATTGGGCTTTTTTTGCACCTAACTCGATGCCAACGAGTGCCAAAGCATCCTTGGTTTTGTACACATTGCCGGAAACCATGTCGTCAATTTCCTTCTTGGTCATATTGACACTCAGAATATTTTTGGGCGTTGATTCGCCTTTCTTCTTTTGATTTAATCGCCACTCAATTATTGATGCAGGAATTGCAGCCAATGATAGCCTCGCGTCGATATCTTTTGCCAACTCAAAGACTATTTCCTTGATGCACATTTCCAAGTGAGCACATGCTGAAATTAGGAATGATTTGGTAAAAAAATTGACATTATCAGTGATTAATGGTGTTGTCTGGGCGCCGCCGATGACGGCTAGCTCCGTTTGTTGAACCATGGCTTCTAGTTCAAGAAGTCCGTCTTTGAATGTTCCAACTTTTGCATTCAAATCCATGATCACACCATTATCGGCTTGAGCATCTTTTCCCAAAGTTCTCGACGCTTCAAAATGGAGACTTTGTTCTGAATCCCGCCGGAGAGGGTCTTTTGAAATTCTGTTTTCTTGCAAAGTTTTTCAAAAGCCTCTCGAATTTTGGCTTCCTTGCCCCTAATCTGCGTTTTTTTGTATTTTGAAAAACTGTTCATTAGCAAGTCGTAGTGAACTATGCTCTGCCGCGGCTTGTCTTTTGTTGTGTCTGTAAATGCAGTATCGCTGAATACTTGCTGGCAAATTCCAAGCGTGCTGTTAAAAGATAACCTTAGCTTGGATATTCTTGCATTTGACGCTTTTGCGTTTTCTCTCATGTATGAATCCAGAAATCTCGAGAGACGACCTTCGTAGCCAGCGAGGTCGTCCTGCAGGGCAAAAAATCGCAATACCAATTCTTCGCCCTCTCGCGAGTCTTTGGTCGTGTTGCCAAAATCAGAGATGGCCGGTGTCTTCGCGAGTTCAAGCAGTAGATCATTGAGCGAGCCTGGGTATATCGCGTGCCGAATTTCTTGGTCAGAAAGCTTTACAGCTCCTTGATTTAGTCGGGAGAATATTTCTTGAATTAGAGATTCTGGGTTTTCTTTTCTGAGAATGATGCACCGAATTGTGGTTGCTTCCAACTCGGCCTTATGACCACCTAACTGCGAGAATTTTTTGCCTTCCAACTCCTTAAAGGCTGTCAATCCCTCAAGGGCGAACTCATCATTGAAATACTTCTCAATTGTTGTAAGACGCTGCACCCCGTCAATAACAAGATGGGTTCCGTCTTCATTTTCTGCGAAATAACACGCTGGGAGAGGAATTCTCATAAGGCATGATTCTATGAACCGAGAAGCTCTCTCCCACCCTTCTTTATCCCATTTGTACTTTCGTTGAAAGTCTGGATCTAATTTCAGTTTTGTTGGGTTTGCGCGAATTCGCGTCGAGAGCGTTTCAAACGGATAGTCAATGGGGTAAAGATTTAATGTTTTTTCGGTTGGATTCGATTTTGTCATTATTTCTTGCCTTCGTTTCTAATGGTGGCGCGTTCGGTTTAATGGGGGGGAGGTGAAAAGCTAAAGTCTTGCGCGGATGCCTAAAAATCAGCGTTTATCTGCCGCGCTGCGATGTTCGTAGAAACCATAAACGCCTCCCGCAGCTGATAAACCATGTTGGACTGAACCGCCTGAACAGGCAGTCTCGATAGGGGTTTGTAAGCTTCACCCCATTCGTGGCGTCGAATTATGACCGGGCTCTTGCCCATGCCAGGCCGTCAAGATCGTGCCGACTGCGCGCTGCACCTTGCGGTATGGCGTCGCGCTCTCGTGTATATGCCGCGCGGGCGTAGTCTTGTCAACACTGCTCACAGCAGCAACCTTGCGCCTCTTGCGCCCTCAATACGAAAACAAGCGCAAACCGCCCACCACCTACGGCTTGCGCCTAGCCCGTTCGTACAGCGGCATGACCTTGGGCAAGTTGGCTTCTATGTCGGCAATGCGGCTGCTACCTGATGGGTGGGTGGAGAGCCACTGCGGCGGCGCGCCCTTGCTGGCGGCGGCCATTTTTTGCCACAGGGTGACGCCCGCGCGCGGGTCAAAGCCGGCGCGGGCTGCCAGTTCCATGCCGACCAGATCGGCCTCGGATTCGTCAGAGCGGCTGAACTGCAAGGTAAGCAGCTGCGCGCCGTAGTTGGTAACTGTTTGGCCAATGTCCCCCAAGCCCAGCAGCTGGCCCAACAAGTTGGCGCCCAGGCCGGTGGCGGCGGTCTTGCCCATGCGCTCGCGGGCGTGCTCGCGCAGGGCGTGGGCCATTTCGTGGCCCATCACCATGGCCACCTCGTCGTCGGTGAGCTTGAGGCTGGTCAGTATTCCGGTGTAGAACACGATCTTGCCGCCGGGCATGCAAAACGCGTTGCGCTGTGGGGACTCAATCAGGTTGACCTCCCACTTCCACTGCCGGGTGCGTTCGTTCCAGGGCGCGGCAAACGGGATGATGCGCTGGGCGATGGCGCGCAGGCGCTTGACTTGCGGGTCTTGCGCGGGCACCAGCGCGTTGCGCGCAGCGGCCTGGCGCAACAGCGCTTGGTACTGCTGTTGCGATGCCTGCTCAATTTCGCTGGCGCTCACCAATTTGCCAAAGGCGGAGTTGCCGCCTACATCGACGCCCTCGCGCGCACCATCGCGGGCCTGTGCGTGGCTGGCACCAACCCAGGCCCACTGCGCTGTTAGCGTCACCAGCGCCAGCAGAAGCGCGCGGGCCCAGCGGGCGCTGCACACGGCACCGGGCTTCGACGGCGAAAAAAACAGTGGCATGCAACGGGTTCCTTGTGGGCCGCGCCACAGGATGCGCGGGGACTGGAAGTTATTATTCCCCGATGCCAGTAGCACCCAACGCGGCCCCCACAACACCCACTACGAGCGCATGGACGCAGGCCTGGCGCGTGTACCTGGAACCCGCGTCCTTGCGCATGCTGTCCCTGGGGTTTTCTGCGGGCTTGCCCTTGCTGCTGGTGTTTGGCACGCTGAGCTTTTGGCTGCGCGAAGCCGGGGTGGACCGCAGCACCATCGGGTTTTTGAGCTGGGTCGGTCTGGCCTACGCTTTCAAGTGGACCTGGTCGCCTTTGGTGGACCGACTTCCAATACCGCTGCTCACCCGCTGGCTGGGGCGCAGGCGCAGCTGGCTTTTGGTGTCGCAAACGGTCATCGTGCTGGGCCTTGTCAGCATCGCGCTGACCGACCCCAAGGTGGCATTGACCACCATGGTGTGGTGCGCCATCGCGGTGGCATTTGGCTCGGCCACGCAAGACATTGCGCTTGACGCCTTTCGCATCGAGTCGGCCGACACATCGCACCAGGCCGCGCTGGCTGCAAGCTACCAAGCGGGCTACCGGCTGGCCATGATTTGGGCGGGCGCAGGCGCGTTGTGGATTGCCGCCTGGGCCGAGCGCGGCCTGGCAGCCGCCACAGACCTTGGCACTGGCGCAGCGGGTGCGGCGCTTGCATCCGCCACAGCCGCTGCAACCGCTGCAACGCCAACGGACGCGTACCAAGCGCAGGCCTGGACCGTGGCTTACCTGGCCATGGCCGCCAGCATGCTGCCCGGCGTGCTGACGGTGCTTTTCTCCAAAGAACCCGCGCCGCGTCCTATCGCACCCTCCAAAAATGCCGCCCAGTGGCTGCGCAGCGCGCTGGTGGAGCCGTTTGCCGACTTTGTGGGCCGCTACCGCTGGCACGCCGCGCTGCTGCTGGCGCTGATTGCCACCTACCGCATCAGCGATGTGGTGATGGGCATCATGGCCAACCCGTTTTATGTGGACATGGGCTACACCAAGGATGAGGTGGCCGCAGTCACCAAGGTCTATGGCGTGGTGATGACGCTGGTGGGCGCGTTTGTGGGTGGCGTACTGGCGCTGCGCCTGGGCGTGATGCGGGTCTTGATGCTGGGCGCATTGCTCAGCGCCGCCACCAACCTGCTGTTCGCTTGGCTGTCCACCCAGGGCCACGATGTCACCAAGCTGATGGTGGTGATCTCGGCCGACAACCTGGCCGGCGGCATCGCCACCAGCGCCTTTGTGGCCTACCTGTCGTCGCTTACCAACATCAACTACTCGGCCACCCAGTACGCGCTGTTTAGCTCCATGATGCTGCTGCTACCCAAGTTGGTGGCGGGCTACTCGGGGGTGTACGTGGACGCGTTTGGCTACGTCAGCTTTTTCACCAGCACCGCCTTGTTGGGCGCGCCCGTGCTGCTGCTGGTGTGGCTGGCATCGCGGGTCCAGACGCAAGCCAGTACCCCACAAGTGACCAGCCCGCCTTCGCCCGAGTGAATGCACGCCGCCGCGTGCGGGCACGCGGGCCCGCCCGGGTCAGCGCGGTTCCGCGCAAGCGGTTTACCTTTCTTTACCGCTGCTTGCAGCGCAGGGCATGCGCCCGAAAAGGTCCACGGCTAGACTGCCCGCATGCGCCAACACCTGCTGATGATTGAAGACGATGCCCGGCTGGCCGCGATGGTGGCCGAGTACCTGGACAAAAACGGCTACAGCGTGCACATCGCCCCCGACGGCCAGGCGGGTCTGGCCGCACTGGCCCCCAAGTCCGATGGCACACCCCACGACCTGGTGGTGCTGGACCTGATGCTGCCCGACATGGACGGCCTGGAGGTGTGCCGCCGCATCCGCGCGCTGCCCAGCGCCGCTGCCAGCACACCGGTGCTGATGCTCACCGCCAAGGGCGACCCGATGGACCGCATCATCGGCCTGGAGATGGGCGCCGACGACTACCTGCCCAAGCCGTTCGAGCCACGCGAGCTGCTGGCCCGCATTCGCGCGGTCTTGCGGCGCAGCTCCGAGCCCACTGCGCAGAGCAGCCAGGTGATGCGCTTTGGCAGCCTGGCCATCGACCGCGATGCGCGCACCGTGAGCGTGGCCGATGCGCCCTGCGAGCTGACCTCGTACCAGTTCGACCTGCTGGTGGCGCTGGCCGAGCGGGCCGGTCGCGTGCTCAGCCGTGACCAGATCATGGAGGCGGTGCGCGGGCGCGAGCTGGAAGCCTTTGACCGTTCCATCGACGTACACATGGGCCGCATCCGCGCCGCCATTGAGCACAACCCCAAAGAGCCCAAACGCATACTCACCGTGCGCGGTGTGGGCTATGTGTTTGCGCGCCAGCAGGACTGAGCGTGTTTCTCAAGCGGCTGTACGTTCGCATCTGGCTGGCGGTGGTGCTGGCCGTGGCGGTGCTCACGCTGTTGGTGGGCTGGGCCTGGCGGGCCACCGCCGAGCCACCACTGCGCGAGGTGGTGGTGCGCAGCGCAACCGGCGAGGTCATTGGCAAAGGCCGGGTGCATGGCAAACGCGTGCAGGAGGCCGCCGAGGAACAGGACGAGGACGACGGCCCCGACCCACCACGGCGGGGCCGCTTTGGTGCCGGGCCCGAGGCCACGGTACAGATGAGCGATGGGCAAACCCTCCACATGCACATGCCGCGCCCGCCGGGCACGCCGTGGCGCGCACCCTTCGGTTTCTTCTGGACCCTGGGCCTGGTGGCGGTGGCGGTGGCGCTGGCGATCTACCCCATCGTGCGGCGCCTAACGCGCCGGCTTGAGGCGCTGCAAGCCAGCGTGGAGCGCTGGGGCAATGGCGACCTGAGCGCGCGCATGCCCGCAGGCGGCGATGACGAGGTGGGCTTTTTGGCGCAGCGCTTTAACCGCGCTGCCGAGCAAATTGAAGGACTCATGAAAACCAGCGAAGCCCTGCTGGCCTCGCAAAAATCTTTGCTGGCCAACGCCTCGCACGAGCTGCGCTCGCCGTTGACGCGCATTCGCATGGGATTGGAACTGATGGGCACGTCGCCAGCCCAGGCCGCCAAGGACGAGATCAGCCGCAACATCGCCGAGCTCGACCAACTCATTGATGAGATCTTGCTGGCCAGCCGCTTGGACGCGCAAGAAGCCAATATGGGCACCGTCGAGCCAGTGGACCTGGTGGGCCTGTGCGCCGAAGAATGCGCCCGCAGCCACGCCACGCTGGACGTGATCGCCGCTGCCGTGGTGGTGCCAGGTGTGGCCAAGCTGCTGCGCCGCGCGGTGCGCAACCTGCTGGAAAACGCCCACCGCTACGCCGATGGCGAGGTCACGGTGGTGTTGCGCCAGGACGGCACCCAGGCGGTCTTGCAGGTCAATGACTCTGGGCCTGGTGTGCCACCGGCGCTGGCCGAGCGCATCTTCGAGCCGTTTTACCGTTTGCCCGGCGCGTCTGAGCGTGAAGGGGGCGTGGGCTTGGGGCTGGCTTTGGTGAAGTCGATTGCGCAGCGCCACGGCGGCTCGGTGCGCTGCAGCAACCGTGTGGGCGGCGGCGCCTGCTTTGAGTTGCGGCTGCCGCTGCAGCGCTGAACGTTGCGCCGCGCCCAAGCCCGTGCGCGTCAGGCCCCGGCCTTCAAAAACACATCACGGTCGGGCGCAAAGTTTTCGTGCAGAGGCAGCAGCGCGCCGCCCAGTGCTCGCGCCTCCGAGCCGATGCTGCCCGCCACCAGCGTGGCCGGCCACAGGCCTTCCCAGTCGTAGGTTTTCAAGGCGTCTTCGGTCGCGGCAATCAGGCGCGCCAGCATGGAGCGCGAAAACGAGCCGTCCACCACGACCGCGTCGATGTCAAGGAACGCGGTGCCGCTGACCACGCACTGCGCCAGGGCGCGCGCGGCGCTCTCGATCCAGGCCTGGGTGTGCACCGCATAGGCGGGCTCCATGGCGCGGTCGTCGTAAGCGGCGCTGGGGTCCAGACCGGCGGCCTTGAAACGCTGCTCCAGCTCCCACAGCGAGGCGTGGGCGATGAGCTGCTCGGGGATGCGGCTGCCGCTCGATATTTGCAGCGGCAGCGACGCCACCGCCCCGGCGTTGCCATGGATGCCGTTGTGCAGGTGCGAGTTGATGACCAGGCCACCGCCCACAAAGGTATCAACAAACAGGTACAAAAAGCTCTTGAGGTCGCGCCCGCGCCCGGCCACCAGTTCGGCCACGCAGGCCGCCGAGGTGTCTTTGGCAAAGCTCACCGGTGCCTCGCTAAAGGCCTGCACCTGGGTGCGCAGGTCAATCAAGTTCCATTCGTCTGACACCGCCTGGGGCAGGCCCAGCAACTTGTGCCAGCCCCCCAGGTTGAGTGGCGCGGCCAGGCCCACACCGACCAGGCGCGCAGCCTGTGCGCCCAGGCCCTCGCGGATGGAGCGCAGGTGCTGCGCAATGGTAGGTAGCAGCGAGCGGGCGTCGGGAAAGTCGTAGGGCAGGTTGTCGCGGCGGCGCACGGCGCCAGTGAAGTCCACCAAGAGCAAGTCCGCACTGCGCCTACCGATCTTGATGCCCACGGAAAACGCGCCATCGGGGTTCAAGGCCAGCGGCACCGAGGGCTGCCCAATGCGCCCGCGCACCGGTTCGTGGCGCTGCAGCAGGCCGTCTTCTTCGAGCCGGGTGGTGATCAGGCCAATGGTCTGCGCCGTCAGGCCCGTTAAGCGGGCCAGGTCGGCCTTGGGCATGCTGCCGTTGAGGCGGATGGCCTGCAACACCACCCGCTCGTTGAACTGGCGCATGCCCACGTGGTTGGAGCCACGCGGGCGCAGCATCGGCGGGGTGGCGGGCGCGTTCATGGACGCAAAGTTTCGCCGATCACGCCTTTGCGCAGCAAAAAGTTTCCGTAGGGCTGCAGCTCGCCAGTGACCACGATGGCGTAGGCGCTGCGGGTGCGCTCGTAGAACGCAAAGCGCTCGATGGCCTGCGCGCTTTGGCCTGACAGCAACTGCGGCGACAGCACCTGCATGACCTCGCGCTGCAAGGCCGACAAGTACCCACCGGGCTGGCCGCTGACCTGCATGAAGCCCACGGGGTGCGTTTCGTCGGCCACCAGCGGAAACACCGAGGTGATGGCCTGCACCACGCGGACCATGCCAGTGCCGGGCAGGCGCAGCAGCGGTTTGCCTTGCGCCAGGCGGTGCGCGGTGAAGTTGGCGTCGGCCAGCACCAGCGTGTCGTCGTGGCCCATTTCCATGAGCACTTTGACCAGATCGGGCGTGAGCAGCGGGTCCAGTCCCTTGAGCATGTGTGTCCCTTTGCGTGGGTTCAGTGGGCCAGCGCTTCGGGGGGCAAGTCGCTGGCAGACATAGCGCCTGTCATTATCGCCACGGTGTCGCTCATGCTGATGTGCTTGGGATTGACCACCGCGGCGCGCTTGCCCAGGCGGGCGATGTGGATGCGGTCGGCGATCTCGAAAACGTGCGGCATGTTGTGCGAAATCAGCACCACCGGCAGGCCGCGGTCGCGCACCCGGCGGATCAGCTCCAGCACCATGTTGCCCTCTTTCACACCCAGCGCCGCCGTGGGCTCGTCCATGATGACCACGTGCTGGGCAAAGGCCGCCGCGCGCGCCACTGCCACACACTGGCGTTGGCCGCCGGAGAGGGTTTCCACCGCCTGCGTCATGGAGCGGATACCCACCTTGAGGTCGTTCATGCGGGCAATGCTTTCTTCGAGCATGGCCTTTTTGTCAATAAAACCGAGCCGCCCCAAGATGCCACTGCGGCGGCGCTCGCGCCCCAAGAACAGGTTTTCGGCAATCGTCATGGCCGGTGCCACCGCCAGGTCTTGGTACACGGTTTCGATACCGGCCAGGCGCGCGTCAATGGGGCTCTTGAACGCAATCGGCCTGCCGTCGAGGGCGATGTCACCGGCATCGGGAATCGTGGCGCCCGAGAGGCATTTGATGAGCGAGGACTTGCCCGCGCCGTTGTCGCCGATGACGGCCAGGATTTCGCCAGCGCGCAGCTCAAAGTCGGCGCCGTCCAATGCGGTGACTTGGCCGTAGCGTTTGACCAAGCCCTTGGCCTGCATCACGATGGTGCTGGCTTGCACTGCGGGGTTTGTGGTCACGCTGGGCGCTGTGTGCGTGTTGGGGCTTGCTTGCATTTACCTTGCCCCTTTGCGCGACATCTGATCGGTGGCGACTGCCAGAATCACCAGTACGCCGGTCACCAAGATTTGGTAGACCGAAGACACGCCCATCAAGGTCAGGCCGTTGCGAAACACGCCCACGATCAACGCGCCCATGAGCGTGCCCAAGATGATGCCGCGGCCTCCAAACAAGCTGGTGCCGCCCAGCACCACAGCGGTGATGGCGTCCAGGTTCTCGGTCTGCCCGCCATTGGGGTCGCCCGCCCCAGTGCGCGCCACCGTCAGCATGGAGGCGATGCCGTAAAACACACCCGCCAGCGCGTACACACCCAGCAGCACCCGGTCGGTAGAAATGCCGGAGAGGCGCGCTGCCTCGGGGCTGTTGCCCACGGCATACACATGGCGCCCGGCGGCGGTTTCGCGCAGCAAAACCCAGGCCAGCAGGTAGAGCGCGAGCATCAGCACCGCGCCGTAAGCCACGCGGGCGTCGCCCAGGTTGAAGGTTTCGCCCAGCAGGGTCATGCCCGCCGGGATTTGGGTGATGGTCTGCGCGCCCGAGTACAGCTGGGTGATGGCAAACGCGATGTTGAGCGTGCCCAGCGTGACGATGAAGGGCGGCAGCTTGACGCGGGTCACCAAGAGGCCGTTGACCAGACCAAAAGCCGTGGTGGCGGCGATGCCGCACAGGATGGCAGCAGGCGCGCTCAGCCCGTAGTCGGCGGCGAACTTGGTCATCACGATGGAGCCCAAGGCCATGACCATGCCGCAGGACAGGTCGATGCCCGCCGTGAGGATGATGAGGGTCTGGCCAATGGCGATGGTGCCCACCACCATGACCTGTTGCAGGATCAGCGAGAAGTTTTTCAGCGTTAGGAAGTTCTCGTGCTGGAACGAGAAGAACGCGCAGGCCAGCAGCAAGGCAATCAGCGGGCCGCTGGTGCCCAAGGCTGGCAGGGAGACTTTGCTTGGTTTCATGGATGCGCCTCGGTGAACGGGTGTGTGCGCGACTAAAGAAAAGAAAGCCCCGCACACGCGGGGCTTTCATGCGGTCAAACGCGATCAATCACCCCAGCACTGGCCGCGGGCGGTCTTGGTGTCGATGCTCTTGACTCCTGCCATGGGCTTGGCAGCAACCAGGTCCACACCGGTGTCGGTGTAGCCCGACTGGCGCTTGCCGTCTTTGGCGAACTGCACACCGGCTGCCACGCCCAGGGCGGCCATCTTCAACGGGTACTGCATGCTGGTGGCGGCGATCACGCCCTTCTCGACGTTGCCCACACCGTTGCTGCACATGCCGTCCACAGCGACGATGACCACATCCTTCTCTTTGCCTGCGGCCTTGATGGCTTTGTACGCGCCAGCTGCTGCGGGTTCATTGATGGCGTACACCACGTTGATATTGGGGTTCTTTTGCAGGCAGTTTTCCATGCCGGTTTGGCCCTTGGCTGCGTCACCGAAGCTGTCGGCCATGCACACCACTTCTGCGGGCTTGGCCAGCTCGTTGCTCTTGGCGTCCAGGCTCTTCAAGCCATAGCCCTGCAGGAAGCCGTTGTGGCGCTGCGCGCCCACCGGGTGGCCGGGGAACAGGTCGAGGGTCGCGATGACCGGCTTTTTGCCGCCCAGCGCAGCCTTGGCGTACTGGCCGATCAGCACGCCAGCTTTGTAGTTGTCGGTGGCAAACAGTGCATCGGCCTCACCCACGGGGCTGTCCAGGGCAATCACTTGCACGCCCTGGGCGCGGATTTTCTTGATGGTGGGGATGATGGCGTCGCCCGAGGAGGTGATCAAAATCGTCTTGGCACCGGCGGCCACCATGTTTTCCATAGCGCTGATTTGGCTGGCGGTGTCGCCGTCTTGCTTGCCGGCGGCGGTCAAGAGCTTGGCACCGGCCTTCTTGGCGGCGGCGTCTGCGCCTTCCTTCATCTTGACGAAGAAGGGGTTGCTCTCGGTCTTGGTGATGAGGCCAATCACGGGCTGGGCCGCGTGTGCCGAGGTGGCAGCGAAGGCGGCAAAGGCGATGGCGGTCAGCGCCAGGGTGGTGGATTTTTTCATGCGCAGTCTCCTGAAAGAATAGATCGTGGGGGGCAGTAAACCGGGATGGAGCCCGGGGTATGTACGCTTTACCTGGTAGCGTGGCTGGACTATATTCCCGGACCACTTAATAAATCAAGTTGCTTTAGTAATGGAAAACCCGCAGATGCAAGCAAATTCGACACCGATCCAAGTCGCCACCGCGGGCGAGGCCTTGATCGACCTGATCGGCAACGCCGATGGCCGGTTGGAGCCCTGCATTGGTGGTGCGGTCTACAACCTCAGCCGCGCGCTGGCCCGCCAAGGCGTGTCCACGCTGTACCTCAACCCGCTCTCCAAAGACCGCTTTGGGCGCCAATTGGCCCAAGGCCTGCGCGGCGACGGCGTGCAGCTGGCGCGGCCCGAGCCGGTGCAGGCGGTGACCTCGCTGGCGGTGGTGGGCGTCAACGCCCAGGGCCACCCCGACTACGCCTTCTACCGCGAGGGTGTGGCCGACCGCGCCACCAGCGCCGCCGAGCTCAACCTGGCCTGCGCGCAAGCGCCGGGCCTGCAACTGGTATGCACCGGTGCACTGGCCTTGTCGCCCGACGACGCCGCCACCTACTTGCCTTGGCTGGCGGCACAGCGCCAGCTTGGCCGCGTGGTGGTCATCGACGCCAATTTGCGTCCCTCCGTCATGCCCGACCTGGCGCGCTACCGCGCCCATGTACTGGAGGCGCTGCAGTACGCCGATGTCATCAAGGTCAGCGACGAGGACCT
>JBIIZY010000064.1:0-13843 GCA_044346035.1 Rhodoferax sp.
GAGGTGGCTTGCAACAGCTGCATCGATGCAAACTGGCTGGACAGCGACTTCACACTTTCGTTGAGGGTTTGGATGCCCGAGACCGTGTTGATCTGCGCCATCTGGCTGGTCATCTCGGCGTTGTCCAGTGGGTTCATCGGGTCTTGGTTGTTGAGCTGCGCGACCAGCAGCTTCATGAAGCGGTCGGACTGCTCCTGGGCACTGGTTTGGCCCGCAACCGACGTGGCATTCGACAGGGTAGAGGAAGAAACGGAGGCAACCATGGTCTGTGTCCTTTTGGCCTTATTGGCCCATTTGCAAGGTTTTGAGCAACAGCGTCTTGGCGGTGTTCATCACCTCCACGTTGTTTTGGTACGAGCGCGAGGCTGAAATCATGTTCACCATCTCCTCGACCGGGTTGACGTTGGACTGCGTCACATACCCTTCTGCGTCGGCCGATGGGTGCATGGGGTTGTGCACCCGCTTGAGCGGCGCATCGCTTTCCATGATCTTGCTGACCTTGACGCCGCTGGAGGCGTCCGAACCCATGGGCACCGTCTCGAACACCACTTGGCGGGCTTTGTAGCCCTGGCCGTCGGGCCCGGCCACCGCGTCGACGTTGGCCAGGTTGCTGGCCACCACATTGAGCCGCTGCGACTGCGAGCTGATCGCGCTGCCCGACACATTGAAGATGCTGAACATGGACATGGTTATTGACCCTGAATGGCGCTCAAGATCGTTCTCGAACTGCCGTTAATGAACCGCAGGGTGGCCTCGTAGCGCACCGCGTTGTCGACAAAATTGGCGCGCTCGCGGTCCAAATCGACGCTGTTGGCGTCCATGGCCGGTTGGCTTTGCGTGGTGTACTCCAGCGCAGGCCCGCTGCCACCCAGGCTGCCCAGGGTGGATTGCAGCGGGATGTGTTGGCGGTGGCTGACGCTGTCGGCACGCAGGCCGGTAGGTGGCGTGGGCTTGAGCGTGAGGTTTGATGATGTGCCCAAGGCGTCTTGCATGGCGTCTTTGAAATTGATGTCGCGGCCCGCGTACCCAGGGGTGTCGGCATTGGCAATGTTGCTGGCGATGACACGCTGGCGGTCGGCACGCAGCACCAAGGCTTTACCCTGAAAGTCCAGCGCGGCGGTCAAGTTAGCGAGCATGGCGTCACCTCGTGTGCGGTAGGCCCCAGGCACTTGGGAGGAGTCCGGTCCTTTGGGGCGTGCAACGATTATGGGAAAACTTGAGTGGCGCAAGCCTGGGAATAGCGGTGGGTTTTCCGCGTATTTGTGACGCTTTGCGCTGTGCTGGCTGCCTATAGTTTTGTGCTTCGGTGCCCCCACTGGCACCGGCAACACAGGAGCTGCCGCCATGCACACATTTTTAGATACCGCCGCCCGTACAGACACCCGCAGTGTCTGCGCCAATGCGTTGCGCTGGGCCCTGGGTTTGGTGGTCGGTCTGTGGGCAGCCGCAGGCTTGGCCCAGGCGCAGAACCCATCACTGAGCGCCCTGGCCCAGAAGTGGGCCCAGGCGGCAGCCGAGCAGGCTGCGCCCAGCGGCGCTCCCTTGCGGCTGGAAGTGCTGGTAGGCCAGGCCGACACGCGCCTCAAGCTCGCGCCCTGCGCCAAGGTCGAGCCCTACTTGCCAACTGGCGCCCGCTTGTGGGGGCGCAGCCGGGTCGGGTTGCGCTGCGTGGACGGGCCGATGCGCTGGAACATCACCCTGCCGGTGGAGGTGAAGGCGTTTGGACCGGCTTGGTTGGTGCGCGGCAATGTGGCTGCGGGGGCAGTTTTGGATGAATCCGATCTGGTCCAAGGCGAGGCCGATTGGGCCCGGGCCAGCCAAGCGGTTTTGTTTGAGCCCAGCGCCTGGCTGGGGCAGGTGGCCACCCGGCCTTTGGCTACGGGGCTGGTGTTGCGTGAGGGCATGGTTCGCCCCGCCCAAGTCTTTGCCGCAGGTGCGCAGGTGCGTGTGGTGGCCAAGGGCCCGGGCTTTGAGGTGGCCAGCGTGGCCCACGCCTTGTCCGCTGGGGTGGTTGGGCAAACCGCGCGGGTGCGCATGGATAATGGACGCATTGCCAGCGGCACGGTGGTAGATGCCCGCACGGTGCTGTTGGCGATCTAGTCGGGGCAGACGTGAAAAAAGCCCTTAAGTTCGCGCCAAGCCGGTCGATACTGATGGCACGAGGCTGCGCATACCGTGGTTTTGGAGCATGCAATGAAAATTGGTCAACCCACAGATCTCAGCGCGTCGGTCGTACAGACCAACCCGCCTGCCGCCCAAAAGGCGAGCCAGGAGCCTGCTGCGTCCGCGAAAAGTTCGGCCGCTTCGGCTTCGGTGTCGGTGTCGGTCTCCAACCTGGCGCGCACCCTGGAAAAACCCGATCTCTCGCAGGCATCGGACATCGACAACGCCAAGGTGGCTGCGGTGAAGGCCGCCATCGAGGACGGCAGCTACCAGGTCAATGCCGAGGCCATTGCCGACAAACTTCTTTCCAACGCACAGGAAATGCTGGTTCGCGCACGCTAACGTGCCGCGCCCCCAGGTCCTGTGCTCCGTTTGGGGCCACCCAGGACCTGCCATGACTTCCCCATTACAAGACCACCTAGACCGCATAGAGCACTGCTTCAATGCGGCCGCTGCGCTGTTGGCCAGCGACGATGCGCAGGCATTTGCAGATACCAGTGCCACCCTGCATGCGCTGGCGCTGGAGCTGGCGCCCATTGTGGGCGATGCACAGCGCATGTCCCGCTTGGACGCGGCACAGCGGCAGCGCGTGACCGCCTTGGCCCAAGGCCTGGGCGTGCTGCGTGAGGGCCTGCTGCGGCGCAGTGCCTATGTGCACCAAGCCCTGCAGGTGGTGGTGCCCACGCCCGCACCTTCAACCTACGGAAAAGCCAGCAGCCCGTTTGGCGCCGTGGCGCCGCAATCGGGGCAGTTCAAGGTGCTGGCGGCGTAGCACGGCGCTGGCGCGCCGCGTCCACCCCGGCGCGCAGGGCCAACAAGTAGCTGTTGGCACCAAATCCGCAAATTTGCCCGGTTGCAATTTCGGCGAACACCGAGGTGTGCCGAAACGCTTCACGGGCGTGGATGTTGGACATATGCACCTCCACCACCGGGCAGTGCAGCATGGCAAGCGCGTCGCGGATGCCGTAGCTGTAGTGCGTCCAAGCGCCTGCATTGATCAGCACCGCGTCGACGTTGTCCGTGTAGCCCTGGTGGATGCGCTCGCACATCGCGCCTTCGTGGTTGGTCTGAAAGGTTTCGATGCCAACACCCAACTCCTGCCCCAGCGCCACCAGGCTGGCGTTGATTTCGTCCAAGGTGGTGGTGCCGTACTGCTGCGGGTCGCGCTTGCCGAACATGTTGTGGTTGATACCGTGGAGCATCAGAATTTTCATGGCGTGGTCCTGTGGGTGGTGGGCGCGCAGCCGCGCTTACGGTTGTGCCTGCGCTGATGGGCCGGTGCTGATTTTGCCGGTATCAATTCTGCCGCGTCGGCGCAGGCCAGGGCAGGTACGCGCGCGTGGCTGGCGCGGCCACTGCTGGTGTGTGCTTAGTGCGAACGCATTTTTGCGCGCAAGCGCGCAATGGACTGGCTGTGCAACTGGCAGACGCGTGACTCGGTGACTTCGAGCACGGCGGCAATCTCTTTAAGGTTCATGTCCTGCTCATAGTACATGCTCATGATGTACTGCTCACGCTCGGGCAGCGTCTTGATGGCCTGCACCAAGCTGGTCCGCAGGCGCTGGTCGCGCAACATGTTCAGGGGGTCGGCTTCGGTGTCAACCACATGGCGGTCGAGGTAGGTGTCGTCGTCTTCGGTGCGGCCCGACATGTCCTCCAGGTAGACCAGTTGGGTGCCGCGCACCTTGCCCAGCAGGCTTTGGTAGTCGGCCAGGGTCATGCCCAGCTCGTTGGCGATTTCAGACTCGGCGGGGCTGCGGCCGAGTTGGTGCTCGAGTTTGCGCATGGCGGACTCGATCTCCTTTTGGCTTTTGCGCGAGCCGCGCGACATCCAGTCGTTTTCGCGCAGCTCGTCGAGCATGGCGCCGCGGATGCGTTGCGTGGCAAAGGTTTCGAACTGCACGCCTTGGGAAGCCTCGAAGCGGGTGAGCGCGTCGGCCAAGCCGATCAAGCCCACCTGGATCAGATCGTCCACTTCCACGCTGGGGGGCAGCTTGGCCATCATGTGGTGGGCCAGACGGCGCACCAAGGGCTGGTACTGCTTGATGAGCGCATTGCGGTCGAGTTGTCCCTTGGCGGTGTACATCAATGGCTCCTGATGGCATGCCCAGGCGCCACACCAGCCACGGGCGCGCGCCCGCCCGTGCATTCCTGCAATGCAAGTGCGTGTTCCAGCAGGCGCATGGCCAGGCGCCGCAGTTCCACGTCGGACTGGGGTCCTGGGCTGAGGTCCATTGCAATGGGGTTCACGTCGTAGTTCAGAAAATTGCGGGCGCACTCGGTGAGGCCAAAAGCGGCGCTGGGCGCACCCGCATGGGTGGAGCCATGGGTGGGCTCCATCATATGCAACAAGGTGGGCTCCAGAGCGCCTTTGCGCAAAAGTCGCTTGAGCGCGATGTAGCTGGTCAGTAGCGAACTGCTTTGGCGCGAGACCGTGAGCAGCGGCCGCGCCGCAGTGCCGCCGAGCAAATCGACCAGCATGTCCACGCCGGCGTACAGGACCACCACGCCGTGGTGGGTGAACAACCCGCCCAAACGCTCCAGCGGGTGCCGGCGCTGCGTGCTGTGGATGCCGCCCAGAGCGCGCAAGCGCTGCAGGCCCTGTGCCGATGGAAGCACGCTCCAATCGGGCGGGCTGTATTCGCTTTTGCTGGTGCCAAAGCGGTATTCCAGCAGCTCGCCCAGGCCAGGGTTTTGGGCCGATTCGCTTTGTGTGGCATCGAGCACCGTGACCGGGTAGCCCAGCGCGACCATGGCGTTGCACAGCTGCCAGAGCAAGGGCATCTCGCTGCTGTCATCGCCGTGCTGGACCATGGCGACCAGGCAGGCACCGCTGTGGCGCGACAAACCTACCAGCCCGGCGGCTTGGTGCTGCATCGCCTCATGCATGCAGGGCTCCGCCAGCCGGGGTGAAGGAGTGGGCGCCCTCGGAGGGCTGGCCAAACAGAAAACCCAAGTCGGCAATTTTGGGGTCGTAGGCGGAGTTGCCCGAGGACCGCAGCGAGGCGCGCACCAGCTTGTTGGCATTGGCGACTTCCCAGTCTTCGGGGACGCGCTGGCCGGTGGTGACGCCGCGCAACACCAGCTGGTGGCGGATGGCCGCGTCCATGGCCGGTCCGAGTTTGACCGCCTCATCGATCTTCGAAAAGATCACCTGCTGCCCCTTGGGCGACTTGAACTGGGTCACCGTATCTTCCAGTGTGTCGCCGTGGCCACCCGCGTTCAGCACCAGCAGTCGCTTGACTTCGGGGATCTCCAGCAACTCCAGCATCTCACGCTTGCGCGGGTCGCGCGGGGCCAGGCCGGTGGTGTCGATGAGAACCATTTTTTTTCCGGCCAGCAAGCCCAGCAAGTCTTGCAAGGCTGCACGGTCGTGGGCCAGGTGGGCGACCACGCCCAGCATTTTTCCGTAGGCGCGCAGTTGCTCTTGGGCACCTACCCGGTAGCTGTCCAAGGTGATCAGGCCGACGCTGCTGGGGCCGTGGCGGCGCGCACACAGGCCGGCGAGTTTGGCGGCGGTGGTGGTTTTGCCCACCCCGGTTGCGCCGATCAGTGCAAACACGCCACCCTCTTCGTGCAGCTCGGGGCCGCCGGCGTCGGTGCGCAAATTGCGTTCGAGCACATCCATCACCCACTGGGTGGACTGGTGCGCGTCCAGGGTGTCGGGCATGCGCTCCATGATGGAACGCGACAGCGAGGGCGAATAGCCGGCGCGAATGAGCTTGAGCATCAGGTTGGCATGCACCGGGTTTTGGCGTGCTTGGCCCAGCCAGTGCAGCGTATTGAAGCGGTCTTCCATCATGGCCTTCATGGCGTGCAGCTCGCGCTCGATGCCCAGGGGTATGCCGGCATCGGGCGCCAGCGCCGACGCACTTTTTCGCGCTGGCGGTGCTGGCGTGCGGACCTCCGGCGGCGGGTCAGGGCGTGTTGGCGTGTCCGGTGCAATATGAATCAGCCGGGGTGGTTCAGGCAGTGTGGCCTGGCGCCGCTTGGCCATGCGCTCACGCACATAGTCCTGGAACGACAAGGTGCTCATCGCCAGTTGGGCTGCATCTTCCTCAACCTGGCTGGCCACTTCGCGGTAGCTGGGCTCTTTGGCAGAAGCAGCGGGCCTGGACTTGGCACCAGCCGGGTTGGGGCTGGGCTGGGCTGGGCTGCCGTGCTTGCTGCCCAGGCCAGCGTCCAGCTCGGCCAGGCTGTCTTCGGCGGTGGCCAGTACCTCCACACCGGTTTCGGTGGGACGGTTGGACAGAATCAGTGTGCCCTCGCCAAAGGCCATGCGGGCCTTGGCCAATGCTTCGCGGGAGGTTGCGGCTGTAAAGCGTTGGATGTTCATGTGGCACCTCGGAGAATCGGACCAATGCGGATGGTGTGGGTTTCAGGGATTTCGCTGTGCGCCAGCACCTGCAGGCGTGGCGCCACGCGGCGCAGCAGCCGGGCCATGGCGCTGCGGATCGGGTCGGGCACCAGCAGGCAGGCGGGTACGCCAATTTCTTCTTGCTGGAGTGCGGTCTCGGCGGCGTGTTTGGACAGCATGTCGGCCACACCGGGGTCCAGCGCCTGGCCTTGGGCGTTGCCCAAAGCCTGCACCAGCAAGCGCTCCAGGCCGGGGTCGATGGCAATGACGTTGAGCTCGCGGGTGGGGCCGTAAATCTGCTGCACGATGGCAGGCGACAAGGCCACGCGCACCCGCTTGGCCAACTCGGCCGGGTCTTGGGTGCTGTTGGCGTGTTCGGCAATGGACTCGACGATGGTGCGGATGTCGCGGATGTGCACCGACTCGTCTAGCAGCAGTTGCAACACCTTTTGAAAGACCGCGACCGACACCATTTTTGGCACGACTTCGTCCATCAGTTTGGGGGCCAATTTGGTGACGTGTTCCACGAGTTGTTGGGTCTCTGTGCGGCTGAGCAACTTGCTGGCTTGCACTTGCATCAAGTGTGACAAATGGGTGGCCATGACAGTCTCGGAATCAACCACGGTAAAGCCCGCCATTTGGGCCGCTTCCTTTTGCTTGTCGTCGATCCAGTGCGCTGGCAGGCCAAACGCCGGGTCCTTGGTGGCTGTACCCAAAAGCGGCGTGGTAATGCCGCCGGGGTTGATGGCCAGGTACATGCCCGGAAAGGCCTCGCCTTCGCCGACGATCACGCCGCGCAGCGAGATGCGGTAGGCACTGGGCTTGAGCTCCAGGTTGTCGCGCACATGCACCGGCGGGGGCAAAAAGCCCACCTCCTGCGCGAACTTGCGGCGCACACCCTTGATGCGGTTGAGCAAATCGCCCTGGCGGTTTTTGTCCACCAGCGCAATCAGGCGGTATCCCAGTTCCAAGCCGAGTTGATCGACCGGCTGCAGGTCGTCCCAGGAGGCTTCGCCGTCGCCAGCCGGTGGTGCGGCGACCACCGGTGCTTCGACGGGTTTGCGCGACAGCATCCAAGCGCCGTAGGCCAGCACCGCGCTGATCGACAAAAACACCAGGTGTGGCATGTTGGGAATCACGCCCAGAATGAACATGATGGTTGCGGTGATGCCCAGCACCCGCGGCGACACAAACATCTGCGCGACGATTTGCTTGCCAATGTCTTTGTCTTTGCCCACGCGCGACACCACCATGGCTGCTGCCACCGAGATCAGCAGGCCAGGAATCTGCGCCGCCAGCGCATCGCCCACCGCCAGCAGGATGTAGCTATTGGCCGCCTGCGAGGCGCTGAGGTCGTGCTGCAGCATGCCAATGGCAAAGCCGCCAAAAACGCTGATCAGCAGAATCAGAATACCGGCGATCGCATCGCCGCGCACGAATTTGGAGGCGCCGTCCATGGAACCAAAAAACTCGGCTTCTTCGCCGATTTCGAGGCGGCGGCGTTTGGCTTCGGGCTCGTCGATCAGGCCCGCGTTGAGGTCGGCGTCCACCGCCATCTGCTTACCGGGCATGGCATCGAGTGTGAAGCGCGCCGACACTTCGGCAATGCGCTCGGCACCTTTGGTCACCACCACAAAATTGATGACCACCAGAATCGCAAACACGATCAGACCCACGGCAAAGTTGCCGCCGATGAGGAAGTGGCCAAAGGCCTCAATCACCGCGCCGGCCGCGCCTGGGCCGGTGTGGCCTTCGAGCAGCACCACGCGGGTGGAGGCCACGTTGAGCGACAGGCGCATCAGCGTGGTCAGCAGCAGCACGCTGGGAAACGCGGCGAAGTCGAGTGGGCGCACCATGTAGGCGGCCACCATCATCACCATCAGTGCCACTGCGATGTTGATGGTGAAAAACACATCGAGCAAGACCGGTGGCAGCGGCAGCACCATCATGGCCAGCACGGCCACCACCAGCATGGGCGCAGCGGCGCCCTGCACGACGCGGGCATTGTTGGCGTACCACTGCTTGAGGCTTTGCAGTTGGGGGTTCATGCGTGTTTTGCCTTGGCAAGTTTGTGGTGCGGATCGAGTTCAACCGGCACGGCGGGTTGGGGCGGCTCTCCCGGCATGGGCCCCAGCCCTTTGAGTGCGGCGCGCAGCCGGTACACGTAGGCCAGCACCTGGGCAACGGCGGTGTACAGCGCCGAGGGAATGTCTTGGTCGAGTTCGGCGTTGGCGTACAGCGCGCGTGCCAGCATGGGGGACTGCAGCACCGGAATGGAGTGGCTCTTGGCCAGGTCGCGGATGCGCATGGCCAGCAGGTCGGCGCCCTTGGAGATGACCTGGGGCGCGCGCATGGTTTTCTCGTCGTAGCGGATCGCCACCGCAAAGTGGGTCGGGTTCATCACCACAAAGTCGGCTTTGGGCACCGCGTTGATGCTGGCGCCCTGCGACATCTCGCGCTGGCGCTGGCGCATGCGGGACTTCATTTGCGGGTTGCCGTCGACCTCCTTGCCTTCCTCCTTGACCTCTTGGTGTGACATCTTCATCTGGTCTTTGTGCAGGTAGGACTGCAGGGGCACATCCACCATGGCCGCCAGCAGTAGCACCAACAGCATCAACCCGATGCCGCCGGTGATCCAGCGGGTGATCTGGGCGATGGCCGAGTTCGAAGGCTGCATCACCAGCATCAGCACGGTTTGCATCCCGTCCGTGAGGAACAGCGCCGCCACCGCAAACAGCACGCAGGTGAGCAGCACCATCTTGGCGGTGGTGATCATCTTTTGTTTGGAAAACATATTGGCCAAGCCCGACAGTGGGTTGAGGCGGCTCAAGTCGGGCATCAGGGGCTTGAGGCTTTGCACCCACCCACCCGACGCCACCGCTGCCAGGATGGCCGTGGCCATGACCACCACAGCAAACACCGAGCTGCCCACCACGCCCACAGTCACCGCGTCGCCCAGGCGGGTCAGCATGGTGGTGGCCTCTTTCATGGTGGCAGCATCGAAGGACAGTTGGCGCACCATGTCCACACGCAGGTGGTCAAACAGCAGCGGCGCCAGCACCAGCAGGGTCAGCGAGCCCACACCGAGCACAGCAAGGTGCCCAAGGTCTTGCGAACGGTTGACCTGGCCGTCGTCCCGCGCTTTTTGAAGCTTGCGTTCCGAGGCGGGTAAATTGCGATCTTGGCTACCGTTTTCCATGGTGAGAGACAGTTACGTTCTCACCATTGTCGCGAGCGACTTTTGAAACTAAAGGTAGAAAAACGGGGCGATTGCCCCGGTTATCAAAAGCCCATGCTGGCCAGCAAATCGTCCACTTGGGACTGGCTTGTTACCACTTCGGGGTTGTCCGTACCCTTGACCACCGGGCCGTCCAAGGCCGGCACATAAGGCCCTTTGCTGGCAGTCGGTTTGGCTGCGGTTTCGGGCGGCGCGGTTTGGATGAGCAAGGTCACCAGCTGCTCTTCAATATTGGCAGCCAGTTGGACCACCCGGGCAATCACCTGGCCGGTGAGGTCATGGAAGTCTTGGGCCAGCATGATCTCGGTGAGGTGGGCGTCGACTTGCTGGCTGGCCTTTTCGACATCGTTCACAAAATTCATGACGTGCCCCTTGGCCACGGCGGCCACTGGGTCTTGGGCAACCAAGGCGCCAATGCGGCGGGTTTCGGAGGCGATGAAGTCGTGCTGTGCTTTGGCCTGGTCCACCTGGTTGAGCACCTTCTCTGCGGCCTCGCCGGTCAGGCGGGCGATGTACGACAGGCGGCTCTTGGCGTCTGGCAGTTCGCCAGCCCAGTCCTTGACCTTGTCGGCCAAGCCCAGGCCATTGAGGGAGTCGTGCAGTTGGCGGGTGAGGGCACCGAGCATGCGGTGCACATCGGCAGCGCTGGCCATCGCTGCCTGTGGGGACGGGGAATCTGCCGCCATGTTTACTTGAGCCCTGCTTTGGTCAGGATGTGGTTGACCTTGTCTTCCAAGGTGGCCTTGGTGAAAGGCTTGACGATATAGCCGGAGGCACCTTGCTGGGCGGCCATCACGATGTCTTCCTTGCGGGCCTCGGCGGTCACCATGAGCACCGGAATGTGCTTGAGTTTCTCGTCCTTTTTGATCTCTGCCAGCAATTGAAAGCCGTTCATATTGGGCATATTGATGTCGCTCACCACGAAGTCAAAACTGCCGTTGGTTAGTTTTTGCAGTGCCACTGCACCGTCTTCGGCTTCGTCTGCATCGGCAAAACCGCTTTCCTTGAGCAGATTTCGAACGATTCTCCGCATGGTGGAGAAGTCGTCAACAATCAAAAAACGAAGTTCTTTAGGCATGGAAAACTCTTTCGCACTCAATTTGCTGGGTGCTGCAAGTATGACTGAAAAACACCGGCATCAAGGCGTGCTGCGGGGTGTTGGCGGGGGCGGCGTAGCGCCAGCCTTGAGCTCCACCGGCGGGTTGCCGGCGTACAGCAGGCGCTCCTCGGCCTCTTTGGTCATGACCAAAATAGTCATGCGGCGGTTGCTGGGGCTGTAGGGGTCGTTGGGTTCGAGCAGCACACTCGATGCCATGCCCACCACGCGGGCGAGCTTTTCTTCCGGCATGCCTGCGGCGATCAGCTCGCGCCGGGTCGAGTTGGCCCGGTCGGCCGACAGCTCCCAGTTGCTGTAACCGCGCGCGCCGCCGCTGTAGCCTTGTCGGTCGGTGTGGCCATCCAAGCTGATCTTGTTGTCCACATCGAGCAGGGCCACACCAATTTCACGCAGGATCTCGCGCAGGTACGGCTTCACCACGGCGCTACCGCTGTCAAACATGGGGCGCTTTTGGTCGTCGACGATCAGGATTTGCAGCCCGTCGGGGGTGATCTGCAATTTGATTTGCGAGCTGAACTCGGCCAGCTTCTCGCTGTTGGAGATCACGCTGGCAATTTTCGCGCTCAGCGCAGCGAGTTGCTCGTCGTCTTTCTTTGCCCGTTCGGCCTTGGCTTGCTCTTGCGGGGTCCTTGGTGCCTTTTGGTCGCTGTTGTCGCCACGCTTGTTCTGCCCGACCACCTGGGTCAGGTCGTTGCCGCCGCCAATGATGACGCTGTTGCTTGAGCCCGATCCGCTGCCGCCTTGCAGGGCCACTTTGAGTGGCGACTGAAAGTAGTCGGAGATGCCTTTTTTGTCGCCCTCGGTGGTGCTGCCCAGCAACCACATGAGCAAGAAAAACGCCATCATGGCGGTCACAAAGTCGGCGTAGGCAATCTTCCAGGCGCCGCCGTGCGATGCGTGGCCGCCTTTCTTGACCCGCTTGATGATGATCGGCTGGAGCTTTTTTGCTTCGGTGGCCATGGTGGGCGACGCCGGGCCTTACTTCTTCTTGACGTAGGCTTCCAGTTCCACAAACGAGGGCCGCTCGGTGGAATAGAGCACCTTGCGGCCAAACTCGATGGCGGTAGAGGGGTTGTAGCCTTGCATGCTGGCCAAGAGCGTGGTCTTGATGCACTGCAATTCCTTGCCTGCTTCTTCAACCTTTTGTTCGAGCACGCCCGCCAAAGGTTCGGCAAATGCGTACGCCAGCAAAATGCCCAAAAAGGTTCCCACCAGCGCCGCACCGATCATGCCGCCCAGCACCGCGGGCGGCTGGCCGACCGAGCCCATGGTGTTCACCACGCCCAGCACCGCAGCCACAATGCCAAACGCGGGCAGCCCGCCGGCCACGCGTTGCAGCGCGGCCACGGGTGCGTGGGCCTCGTGGTGGTGGGTCTCAATTTCGTTGTCCATCAGCGACTCGATCTCGTGGGCGTTGAGGTTGCCCGAGACCATCATGCGCAGGTAGTCGGTGATGAACTCCACCACATGGTGGTCGTTGCCCACCGTGGGGTACTTTTTAAACAGCGCCGATTCGTGCGGATTTTCCACATCGTTCTCGATGGCCATCAGGCCCTCTTTGCGGGCTTTTTGCAAGATGTCGTAAAGCAGCGCCATCAGCTCCATGTATCGGGCTTTGGTGTATTTGCTGCCCTTGAAGCACTCCCCCAGCCCCTTCATCGTCGCTTTGACCACCTTCATTTGGTTGTTGGCAAGAAACGCGCCCAGGGTGGCGCCGCCAATAGCGATCAGTTCAAACGGCAGGGCCTTCAGAATTACCATGATGTTTCCACCATGGGCGATGTACACGCCGAAGACGCACACCAAGATGACCAACCAGCCGACTAGTACGAACATGTGGATTGAGCTTCAGGAAGGCCCAAACGTTTGGGCATAGACAATCATATCGTCGTACTTTGGCCGGGCTTGAATTTAGTGCAGCAAAATCCCGCCGGCTGCCGAGCCCTTACCTGCCCGCGCGGGCGGCGAGCACAGCCCGCATTCAAAGTGACGCGAGGTTTCATAGGCTTCGCTCACAAAGTGGCCGCCGCACTTGGAGCACTTGGTCATGGAGAGCATGTTGTTGTCAATAAACTTCACCAGGCGCCAGGCGCGGGTAATGGACAGCAGCGGTTCGACGCCGCAGGCCGAAATCTGTTCGGTGTAGAGCTTGTAGGCCTTCATGATGGCATCGATGTCTTCCAGGGCGCTGACCTTGCTGAGGTACTGGTAGGTGTTCTGGAACAGCGATGCATGGATGTTGGGCTGCCATGTCAGGAACCACTCGGTCGAAAACGGCAGCTGCCCTTTGCTCGGTGAGCGCCCGGCCACTTCCTTGTACAGGCGCAGCAAGCGCTCGTAGGACAGATCGGTCTCGCTCTCCAGCACCTGCAGGCGGGCGCCGAGTTGGATCAGGGACACTGCGCGTTCGACTTGCTTGGAATCGCTGAGTACGCTTTTGCTGGCCATGGTGCTGCTCCGCTTTGTTGTCTGTTTACAAGGTTTCGGCAAAACGCCCGGCCATCAGGATGCTGGCATGCAGCCGGGCGGTCGCGTCGTTGTCCACCTTGGAAACAGAGTGGTTGGTCAGCAGGCTCCAGACTGTGTCGTCGTCGACCCGGAAGCGGCACAACAGCATGTTGCCCGAGGCGATCTTCAAGATCTGCGCGGGCGACAGCGCGGCAATCAGGTCGGCAGCTTCTTCGGACATACCCAGGCGGAACAAGGCCTCGGCCTTGTCGCGGCGGATCAGGCTTTGGGCCAACATCAGGTAGGTCATGTTGGCTTCGCGAATCTCAGCAAGAATTTGGTCGTTTGGCATCTTCAGCTCCTGGTGTGGTGGGCGACCCGGTTGCATCGCCATGGACTGAATTGTCAAATTGCGGGCCAAAAACTGAAATCAGAAATCGGCTAATGCGGCTGTCAGCGCGCGCGCCCCGCGCTTGTAAGGCAAAGTCTTACAGGCGCGCCCTGGCGACGGACTCAGAGC
>JBIIZY010000219.1:0-4110 GCA_044346035.1 Rhodoferax sp.
CTTGACGAGTGCCGAGTGGTCCTGGTCTTGCAGGCCGTGGCCGCTGCACACCTGCATGAGCTGCGCAGCACCGGCGGTTTGTGGCAGGGCCAGGCCCATGGACTTGGCGCCTTGCAGCGCAAGGCCCAGGTCTTTTTGGTGCAAGCCGATGCGAAAACCCGGCTTGAAGGTGCGCTTGATCATGCGCTCGCCATGCACCTCCAGAATGCGCGAGGCGGCAAAGCCGCCCATCAGCGCCTCGCGGACTTTGGCGGGGTCGGCACCGGCTTTGCTGGCAAACAGCAGGGCCTCGCCCACGGCGGCGATGTTGAGTGCCACGATCATCTGGTTGGCCACCTTGCAGGTCTGGCCGTCGCCGTTGCCGCCGACCAAGGTGATGTTTTTGCCCATCTTTTGCAACAAGGGCAGCACCCGGTCAAAGGCCGCCTGGGGCGCGCCCACCATGATGGTCAGGCTGGCGGCCTTGGCACCCACCTCGCCGCCCGAGACGGGCGCGTCCACGTAGTCGCAGCCCAGCGCGTTGGTGCGCGCCGCAAAGTCTTTGGTGGCCACTGGCGAAATGGAACTCATGTCCACCACCGTCTTGCCCGGCGTCAGCCCGGCGGCAACACCGTGGGCACCGAACAGCACGGCCTCCACATCGGGCGTGTCGGGCAGCATCAAAAAGACGATGTCGGCGCGCTGTGCCACTTGCTGCGCGCTGTCGCAGGCCAAGCCACCGGCCTCCAATAGCGCAGCTGGCACGCGGCTGCGGGTGTGCAGGTGCAGCGTGTGACCGGCAGCCAGCAGGTGGCCGGCCATGGGTGCGCCCATGATGCCCAGGCCGATGAATCCAAGGACGGGCGGTGTGTTGGCGGTGTGCATGTGTGGGTGGCTTCTTTTTTCGTGGTGCGGGTGTGGCGGCGTGGCGGGGGCGGTGGCTTGCAATACCTTCAGCTTTTGAACTTGTCGCACAGGGCCTGCGTGGCCGAGCGCAGTGCGCCCAGGTCGCTGCCCACGGCCACAAAGCTGGCGCCCATCTCCATGTAGCGCCGCGCGTCGGCCTCGACGGTGGCCAGGATGCCGCTGGGTTTGCCCTGCGCTTTGGCAGCAGCAAACACGCGGGCGATGGCGTCTTGCACCTCGGGGTGCGCGGCCTGTCCCAGGTGGCCGTAGCCCGCCGCCAGGTCGGACGGACCAACAAACAGGCAGTCCACGCCTTCGACCGCCGCAATGGCTGCAGCGGCGGCAACACCGGCTGGGCTTTCGATTTGCACGCCCACGGAGATATGGTCGTTCACCTCTTCAAAATACCTGGGCACCGTGCCGTAGCGGTTGCTGCGTTGCGAGACCGACACGCCGCGTATGCCCATCGGCGGGTAGCGCGTGGCGGCCACGGCGGCGCGGGCCTCGTCGGCGCTTTGCACAAAGGGGATGAGGAAGTTGTAGAAACCCGCGTCGAGCAGGCGCTTGATTTCCACCGCGTTGTTCCAAGACGGGCGCACCACCGGCGCGCTGCGGCTGTCCTTGAGCGCCATGAGCTGGGGCACGAAGGTACATACATCGTTGGGTGCGTGCTCGCCGTCGAGCAGGATCCAGTCGAAGCCCGCCACGCCCAGCACCTCGGTGGTGATGGCGTTGGACAGGGAGGACCAGCAACCAATCAGGCGTTTGCCGGCCAGCAGGTCTTTTTTGAACTGGTTGGGAAACGCCTGGTAGGGCGCGGGGTGGGCGCTGGCCGGGGCTGCAGCCGACGGTGTATTTGGGTTTGCCATGGGGTGCGTCTTTCAGGTAATGGGGGCGGGGTTGAACAGCACCAGCGCGTTGTGCAGCTTCCAGTGCTCGGCCCAGGTTTTTTTGCGGCCGCTGGCAACTTCCAGCAGCAGGTGGAACAGTTCCCAACCCACGTCGGCAATGGTCGCTTCGCCGTCGGCAATGCGCCCGGCGTTCACGTCCATCAGGTCGTGCCAGCGCGTGGCCAGTTCGGTGCGGGTGGCCACCTTGACGACCGGCACTTCGGCCAGACCATAGGGCGTGCCACGGCCGGTGGTGAAGACGTGCAGGTTCATGCCGGCCGCGAGTTGCAGCGTGCCGCAGATGAAATCGCTGGCCGGTGTGGCAGCGTAAATCAAGCCTTTGGTGGCGGCCTTTTCGCCGGGTGAGAGCACGCCGCTGATGGGCACGCTGCCGGACTTGATGATGGAGCCCATCGCTTTTTCTACGATGTTGGACAAGCCCCCAGCCTTGTTGCCCGGCGTGGTGTTGGCGCTGCGGTCGGCGTTGCCGCGGCCCAGGTAGGCGTCGTACCAGGCCATTTCGCGCACCATGGCCTGCGCCACGTCCGACGTGGTGGCGCGCGCAGTCATCTGGTCGATGGCGTCGCGCACTTCCGTCGTTTCAGAGAACAGCACCGTGGCGCCTGCGCGCACCAGCAAGTCAGTGGCAAAGCCCACGGCCGGGTTGGCCGTCACGCCGCTGAAGGCGTCGCTGCCGCCGCACTGCACGCCCACCACCAATTCGCTGGCGGGCACCGTCTCGCGGCGGCGCGCATTGAGGCGCTCCAGGTGCGGCAGCGCGGAGGCCACGATGGAGTCGATCATCGACATAAAGCCCACATGCTTTTCATCTTGCAGGCACACCACATCGAGCACCTCGTTGTGCTGCAGCGGGATGCTGCCGGGCGGCAGCAGCCGCTCGGGTTGCAGCTTTTCGCAGCCCAGGCTGACCACCATCAGTTCGCCACCAAAGTTGGGGTTGCGGCTGATGTTGCGCAGAGTGCGGATCGGGATGACCGCGTCGGGCGCGTCGATGGCCACGCCGCAGCCGTACGCATGCTCCAGCCCCACCACATCGTCCACGTTGGGAAAGCGCGGCAGCAACTCGGACTTGATGCGCTGGACCGCGAAGTCCACCACACCAGCCACGCACTGAACGGTGGTGGTGATGGCCAAAATGTTGCGCGTGCCCACCGAGCCGTCGGCGTTGCGGTAGCCCTCGAAGGTGTAGCCAGCGAGCGGCTCCATGGGTGGCGGTTTGACCGTGGCCTGCGGCAGGTTGTCCAGGCTGCGCGCACCCGGCATGTGCAGCAAGCGCTCGTGCACCCAGGCACCGGCGGGAATGTCTTTGAGCGCGTGGCCAATGGGCACGTTGTAGCGGCGCACCGCCTCGTCTTTGGCGATGGCACACAGCGCCACCTTGTGGCCTTGCGGCACACGGTCCACCAAGGTGAGGCCACTGGCCAACACCGTGCCCGCAGGCAGGCCACCTTCGTTGGCCACGATAGCGACGTTGTCGGCCGCGTGCATGCGGATGGTGAGCGGCGCGCGCGGGGGCGGTTGGGCGGCCAAGGGAGCAGGGGTGGTTTGCATGCTGCTGCTAAAAGCGGGGTTTGATTTGCCGCCAATCCGGGCGGTAGCGCTGCATTTGTGCTACGTCGTTTCTGCTGCGGATGCGGCAGACTTGGAAAGCCGCGTGCAACTCGGCCAACTTGGTGTGGTCCAGCTCCACGCCCAAGCCCGGCTGGTCGGTGAGGTGGACGCACCCTCCCACGATGGGCACCTTGCCACCCACCAGCACCTCGTCACTCTGCCAAGGGTAGTGGGTGTCGCAGGCATAGCTCAGGTGCTGCACCGAGGCGGCCAAGTGCGTCATCGCCATCAGGCTGATACCGAGGTGTGAGTTGGAGTGCATGGACAAGCCCAGCCCAAAGGTCTGGCAGGTTTTGGCCAGCGCCTGGGTGGCGCGCAGGCCGCCCCAGTAGTGGTGGTCGGACAGCACAATCTGCACCGCATTGAGTTGCACCGCGCGGCGCAGTTCGTCCCAGTTGGTGACCACCATGTTGGTGGCCAGGGGCATGCCGGTGGCGCGGTGTACTTCGGCCATGCCCTCTAGCGTGGGCGTGGGGTCTTCAAAATATTCGAGACTGCCACGCAAGGCGTCGGCCACCTGCAAGCTGGTGGCCAGACTCCAGTTGCTGTTGGGGTCAATGCGCAGGGGCTTGCCGGGAAAGGCGGCTTTGAGCGCCAGGATGGCCTGGGCCTCTTGCATGGGGTCGAACACACCGGCCTTGAGCTTGATGCTCTCAAAGCCGTAGGTGTCGATCATGCGGCGCGCCTGCGCCACGATTTGCGC
>JBIIZY010000065.1:0-13704 GCA_044346035.1 Rhodoferax sp.
GCCGAGGGCGTGAGGTGCAGCCGCGCTGCCGCCCGCGTCATGCTCGACTCTTGGGCCACCGCCAAGAAGGCGCGCAGCTGGCGCAGGCTGAGGTGGGAGGTGGCAAGGTGGGTGGGCACGCGCGCAGTGTATGCGCCGGGCCACGGCGCCGATTGAACAACTGCGCTGCACGATTGTTCAATTTTTATCGCTGGGTGCCCTGGGCTTTCTTTGCTCCAATCGCCACCTGATGCACGCCGCCACCGCACCACCCACTTTGCGCCGAGAGGATGCGGCCTTGCTGCGCGGCACGGCCCAGTTTGGCGACGATGTGCCGCTGCCAGATGCACTGCACATCGCCTTCGTACGCAGCACGCAGGCGAATGCCGAACTTGTTCGCATGGACGCCGCTGCCGCACTGCACATGCCGGGGGTGCGCGCAGTGCTCACCGCCCAGGAGCTGGGGCGGCACGCCATGCCCGCCCCCAACGCCCTGCTCCCCTTGCTGCAAGACACCCACTTTGAACTGCTGGCGCACGACACCGTTGCCTATGTCGGGCAGGCGGTTGCGGTGGTGGTGGCGCACAGCCAGCGGCAGGCCAGAGCAGCCGCAGCGCAGGTGCGACTGACCCTGCAAGCACTACCCGCGGTGGGCGACTTTGCAAAAAGCAACCCGGCCGTTGCGCGCACCCAGCACCACCACGGCGCGCTGCCCCACACCGCGCCCAGCGCCAGCGTGCGCCTGCAGGTGCCACGGCTCACCGCCATGCCCATGGAGCCGCGCGCCTGCAGCGCCGCATGGCACGCCGACGCGCACACCATCAGCCTGTGGATGGCAACGCAAGCCCCGTCCAGGGCGCAGGCCGACGTGGCCCGGGTGCTGGGCCTGCAGACCGAGCGCGTGCATCTGGTGTGCCCCAACGTGGGCGGCGCGTTTGGCGCGCGCGCATCCGTCAGCCCCGAGGACCTGCTGGTCGCCCTGGTCGCACAGCACCTGCGCGCTACGGTGCGCTGGACGGCGACCCGCTCCGAAGATTTTTTGGCCGGCATGCAAGGCCGCGCGGCCCAACTAGAAGGCCAGCTTTGGGTGGACGAGCAAGGCCACATGCGGGGGCTCGCAGCCCAGCTGCATTTCTCGCTGGGCGCTTGGCTGCCGTACTCGGCGGTGGTGCCCCTGCGCAATGCCGCACGCATCCTGCCCGGGCCGTACAACCTGGCGCACGTGCATGTTGACGGGCTGGCCACCCGCGCCAACACGGCACCGGTCAACATCTACCGCGGCGCCGGGCGCCCAGAGGCGGCCTTGCTGGTGGAGACCTTGATCGATACCGCAGCGCGCCGCCACGGCATCGACCCGGTGGAACTGCGTTTGAAGAACCTGGTGCCCGCACACGCCATGCCCTTTACCGCCGCCAATGGCGAGGTACTGGACTCCGGTGACTACCCCGGCGCCCTGCGCCTGGCCTGCCAGCGCTTTGGCTACCAGCATGAGCGTGCCGAGCAAGCGCGACGGCGCTCGCAAGGCGAGTGGGTGGGCCTGGGTGTTGCCATGTACATCGAGCCGTGTGGACAGGGCTGGGAATCGGCCCGCGTCACGCTGCATGGCGACGCGCGTGTGACCGTGGCCAGTGGCTCACCCGCCCAGGGCCAGGGTCACGCCACCACCTACGCCCGCATTGCCGCAGACCAGCTGGGTTGCGCGCCCGACCAGATCGAGGTGTTAACGGGGGACTCGCACACCTGCCCAGTCGGCATCGGGGCTTTGGCCAGCCGCAGCACCGCCATCGCAGGCAGCGCCATCGTCCAAGCCTGCGCCAGTGTGCAGGCGCAGCTGCAAAAGGGGGCGCCGTTTCCCATCACCGCAGAAGAGCGTTTTACTGCCCAAGAAGCCTGGAGCTACGGCTGCGTTCTGGTGCGCCTGGCTATCGATGCCGACACCGGCAAGCCCCGTATCGAGCGCCTGGTGTGGGTGGACGACGCCGGCAACATCGTGGAGCCCGCGTTGGCGCACGGGCAACTGGTGGGCGGCGCAGCGCAGGGCCTGGGCCAGGCCCTGATGGAGCACATTCGGTACGACGAACTGGGCCAGTTGCTCACTGGCTCGCTGATGGACTACTCCCTGCCCCGTGCCAGCGACATGCCCG
The DNA here is from genome assembly GCA_044346035.1 of Rhodoferax sp. GTDB lineage: Bacteria > Pseudomonadota > Gammaproteobacteria > Burkholderiales > Burkholderiaceae_C > Allorhodoferax. Next base: position 2,124 of record JBIIZY010000065.1, read on the forward strand.
ACATCGACATCGTCTCGGTGCACACCCCCAGCCCCCACAACCCGCTGGGTGCCAAGGGCGTGGGTGAGGCGGGCTGCATCGGCATCCCCGCCGCCTTGATGAACGCTGCCCGCGATGCCTTGTCCCCCCGCGGCGAGCCGGCAGTAGATTTCCCACTCACGCCAGAGACGCTCTGGCGTGCCATGCACACCACGCCAACCACGCCAACGCACACACCAACGCCATGAAGTACACCAAGTCAGAAGCCAAAGAATACGCCCGCGAGAACATGGTGGGCGTGTGGGCCGCCAACCTTACCCCCTTCGACGATGCGCTGCGGCTCGATGAAAATGCCTACCGCGCCAACCTCAAGCATTGGATCCACACGCTGCAGCTGGGCGGCCTGTTTGTGGCGGGCAAACAAGCCGAGTTTTTCTCGATGAGCCTGGCCGAGCGCAAGCGGCTGATGGAGCTGTCGGTGGAGGTGGCTTACGAAGCGGGCACGCGCGCTGGCAAGGGCGCTTGCGGCATCGTGACGTCTTGCTCCGACACCAACCTCGATGTGGTGCTGGAGCTGGCCCGGCACTCGCAAAACATTGGCGCAGACTACGTGATCGTGCACAGCCCGGTGCTGCACTTTGGCGCCGACACGGAAGACACGATTTACGAGTATTACCGCTACCTGTCTGAGCAAATCGACATTGGCCTGGCCATGTGGAACCACCCTGACTGCGGCTACACCATGCGCCCCGAGCTGTGCGCCCGCATCGCCGACCTGCCCAACGTGGTGGCCATCAAATACAGCACCGACCGGGCAAACTACAAACGCCTTACCGAGCTGGTCGGCCACAAAATTCACGTCAGCAACCCCGACGAGGCAGACTGGCTGGAGAACATCATCGAGCTGGGATGGAAGCTCTACCTCTGCTCGACGCCGCCCTTCTTGCTGCAAACCGCTACCGACCAACGCATGAACGCCTACACCGAGCTGGCCTTTGCCGGCCATTTCGACCAGGCGCGCCGGGTACGCGACAGTCTCAACCCGGTGCGCGAGGCCCTGAAAAACACCCGCCCCAAAGGCAAGCCGCAGGCCCACGCCAAGTACTGGCAAGAGTTGCTCGGCCAGCACGGCGGGCCGGTGCGGCGACCGCTGTTGCAGCTCACCGAAGCCGAGCGGGAAGCCACGCGCAAGGGCTTTGCAAATTGCGGCCTGCACCTGGGCTAGCGACGTGCCCACCACGCGCCTTCCCCTGCGGCTCAACCAGCGCCATGTGGTGCTGGAAGTGGCGCCATCGGCCTTGCTGCTCGATGTGCTGCGCGAGCAATGCCAGCTGACTGGCACCCACCAGGGCTGCGACACCGCGCAATGCGGCGCCTGCACCGTGCTGGTGGACGGCCTTGCAATCAAATCGTGCAACCGCTTGGCGCTGCAGTGCGCCAACCAATCGGTGCAGACCATCGAAGGCGTTGCGCCCGACGCGCACAGCCTGCACGTGATGCAGCAGTGCTTCAGCCAGCACCATGCGCTGCAATGCGGCTTTTGCACCCCAGGCCTGGTCATGCGCGCCCTGGCCATGGTGCAGGAGGAGGTACCAGCCACACCGCAGGCGGTGCGCGAAGCGCTCTCGGGCAACCTGTGCCGCTGCACGGGTTACGAGGGCATCGTCCATGCGGTCTGCGACGGCCTGGTTCAACTGAGGCGTCCCGCATGAGCGCCAGCGTGGCGTACCTGCGTCCGCAATCGGTCAGCGAGGTGTGCGACTGCTTGCGAAACTTCCCCGAAGCACAGTTGCTGGCGGGCGGGCAAAGCCTGCTGGCGGCCTGGCGGCTGGGGCTGTGCGCGCCCACGCATTTTGTGGACCTGCAAGATGTGCCCGATTTGCGCGGCATACGCCTTGAGGGCGCTGCGCTCTGGGTGGGCGCCATGTGCACCCATGCCCAGCTGGCGCGCAGCCCCGCCATCGCCGCGCAGTTCCCCATGATTGGCAGCTTGGCGCACGGCATCGCGGACGCCCAAGTTCGCAACGTGGGCACCATTGCGGGCGCTTTGGCCCACAACGACCCTGCCGCCTGCTGGCCCGCAGGGGTGTTGGCGCTGCGCGCCGACATCGTCACCAACCGGCGCACCCTTGGTGCCGATGTGTTTTTCCAAGGCCTCTTCCGTACCGCACTGGAGCAAGGCGAGTGGATCCTGGGGGTGCGGTTTCCCCGGGTGGCGTGGGCCCGCTACCTCAAGTTCGAGCAAGCGGCTTCGCGCTTTGCGCTGGTGGGCGTGGCCGTGGCCCGCACCGCAGAGGGCCACGCGCGTGTAGCCATTACCGGCCTGGGCCACGGTGTTACGCGCTGGCCGGCCGCCGAGATGGCACTGTCTTCCCGCTGGAGCGTGCACGCCTTGGACACCTTGGAGTTCGATGCGTCCGCCGCACTGTCCGACATGCACGCCAGCGCAGCCTACCGCGCGCATTTGGTCGCGGTGCTGGTACGCCGCGCCATCGCAGCCAACACCGGCGAATCGGCGGCCATGCCCGCTGGCAACCGGCTCATACGCAGCGTTGCCGCAGACGCACCAGCACCGCATGCCAGCCCGATGCCAGCGCCTGTGCAGCACCGCCTGCATGGCAGCCAGTTGCTGAGCGCCTCCCCCGGTGTGGTGTGGCAGCACCTGCTGGACCCCGCTGTGCTGGCGCAGTGCATCCCCGGCTGTGTGTCGATACAACGCACCCAGCCCGAGCACTACCAGGCCGTGGTCAAAGTGGGTTTGGGGCCGGTGTCGGCCACATTCGAAACCCAGGTTGCCGTGATTCCAGAACCCCCTTCCCCCACCACTCAAGTACGGTGCTGCCGGCTGCTGCTGTCAGGCCAGGCCGGGGCGCTGGGCGAGGGCAAGGCCACAGTGTGGGTGCAACTGCACCCTGTCCACGGGCCCAACACCCAGTCTGCCAGCACCCGCCTGGAATGGCAGGCCACGCCCGAGGTCAGTGGCAAGCTCGCACAACTGGGCAACCGCTTGGTGGACGCCAGTGCAAACAGCTTGAGTCAGCAGTTTTTCGCGCGCTTGCGCACGCTTCTTGCTGGCGGGACGGCTGCACCACGTTCGCGTTTTTCCCTGCATGCCCTGGCCACTACCATTCAGCGCTGGATGCAGCGCATCCTGAAAAGGTAACAACGATGACCGCGCCAAACTATCCGCCAAACCTCCCGCCAGCCGCCACGCCGCGCCCCGATTACTACAGCGCACCGCTCCACCTGGGGCACTGGGTCAACGCCAACGCGCATTTGCTCCAGCCGCCCGTGGGCAACCAGCAAATCTGGCGCAACTCGGACCTGATCTGCACCGTCGTGGGCGGACCCAACCAGCGCACCGACTTCCATGTCGATCCCTTCGAAGAGTACTTTCACCAGTTCAAGGGAAACGCCTCGCTATTGATTGCCGACCGGGGCCAGTTTGAGCGGGTGCACTTGCGCGAAGGCGACGTTTTTTTGCTACCGGCCTACGTACGCCACTCGCCCCAGCGCCCCGAGCCTGGCAGCCTGTGCACCGTCATCGAGCGCAGCCGCCCAGCGGGCGTGCTCGATGCATTTGAGTGGTACTGCGCGCAATGTGGTGCCCTGGTAGCGCGCCGAGAGCTCCAGCTACAAAGCATCGTGGAGGATCTGCCCAAGGCGTTTGCGTCGTTCTACGACACCAGCGACGCCCAGCGCCAGTGCGCCCACTGCGGTACGGTTCATGCTGGGCGCGATTGGGCGTCTTGGCACCGGCAGTGCGAACAAAGTTTTGTGAAAACCCTGATGCCCCAAGGCACCAACGAAAAATAAAATCTCCTGCGCTTCTCTTTCTCAACCCAAAGGCTCCCATGATGAAACTACCGGTTAAATCTTTCTCTGTCGCCTGCGCCATCGCGCTCACCAGTGCGGCAAGCTACGCCCAACAGCCTCTGAAGATTGGCTTTTTGGGCACCATGTCTGGCCCCGCCGGCGCTTTGGGCCAGGACCAGTACGACGCCTTCATGCTGGGCATCGAACACCTGGGGGGCAAACTGGGCAACAGCCCGGTCCAGGTGCTCAAAGAAGACGACCAACTCAAGCCCGACCTGGGCGTCGAATTGGCCAAAAAACTTATCGAGAAAGACAAGGTCAACATCATCACCGGCGTGACCTTCTCCAACGTGATGATGGCGGTACACAAGCCCATCACCGACGCGGGCGTGTTCTTGATCGGCTCCAACGCAGGCCCGACGCCCATTACCGGCAAGGGCTGCAGCCCCATGTACTTCTCCACCTCCTGGAACAACGACTCCTTGCACGAGTCCATGGGCGCGTATGCGCGCGAGCAGGGCTACAAGCGCGTGTACCTGATGGCCCCCAATTACCAAGCCGGTAAAGATGCGCTGGCCGGCTTCAAGGCCCAGTACAAGGGCGCGGCCCTCGACGAGATTTACACCCAAATCAACCAGCCCGACTACTCGGCCGAGATTGCGCAAATGCAGGCAGCCAAGCCCGATGCGGTCTATGTGTTTTACCCCGGAGGCATGGGCGTGAACTTCGTCAAGCAGTACCAGCAAGCGGGTTTGCTGGGCAAGCTCCCCTTGCTGTCGGCCTCCACGGTGGACGGCACCACCCTGCCGGCACTCAAAGACATCGCTTTGGGCATCATCACCAGCTCGCCCTACAGCCCCGACATCGACAACCCGCAAAACAAAAAGTTTGTCGAGGACTTCCGCAAAAAGTACAACCGTCTGCCCTCGCTGTATGCCGCCCAAAGCTACGACGCGGCCATGCTGCTGAACTCGGCTTTGCAAAAGACCCAAGGCAAGTTAGACCGCGAGCCCCTGCGTGCAGCGCTCAAACAAGCCGACTTCAAGTCGGTGGCCGGCCCCTTCCGCTTTAACAGCAACCAGTTCCCCATCCGCAACTTCTACCGTGTGGACGTGGCCAAGGACAGCAGCGGACAAGCCGCGTTTGTAACCAGAGGCGTGGTGCTTAAAGACCACGCCGACGCCTACGCCAGCCAGTGCGCCATGAAGTGATGGTGGCTCGCCGCGCGGTGGCAGCAGCGACACGCATGGGCCCGCGCCCATGACGTGGTCGCTGTTCTTTATCCAGCTGCTCAACGGACTCCAGCTCGGGGTGCTGTTGTTCATGCTGTCTGCTGGTTTGACGCTGGTGTTCGGCATCATGAGCTTTGTCAACCTGGCGCACGGCTGCCTGTACATGATGGGGGCCTACTTTGCAGCCACCGTGTACGGCGCCACCGAGTCCTTTGTGGCAGCGGGCGCAGCGGCGGTGGTCGGCGGCGGTGTGTTGGCAGCGGTGGTGGAAAGGGTGGTAGCGCGGCCCTTGTACACGCGCGACCACCTCGACCACGTGCTGGCCACGTTCGGCTTGATTTTGTTTTTCAACGAGTTGGCGCGTTGGGTGTGGGGCGCCTCACCCCTGTACATGAATGTGCCACCGGCCTTGTCGGGAACCATCGATATCTTCGGTGTGATGTACCCCAAGTACCGTTTCGCCATCATCAGCGTGGGCTTGTTGGCCGCGCTGGGGTGCTACCTGCTGATTGCCAAAACGCGGGTGGGCATGTTGATTCGCGCGGGCTCACTCAACCCCACCATGGTGGCCGCCTTGGGCGTGAACATCCGCTTGCTCAATGCGCTGGTTTTTTCGCTCGGCGGCGCGCTGGCGGGTTTGGCCGGTTTGATGGGCAGCCCCATTTTGTCGGTGCAGCCGGGCATGGGCGAGCCGGTGTTGATTCTGGTGATGATCGTCATCGTGATTGGTGGCATCGGGTCGGTGCAGGGCGCGTTTTATGCGGCCCTGATGGTCGGGGTGATTGACACCGCAGGGCGCGCTTTTCTGCCCCTGCTGCTGCGCGAATTCATAGACCGCAGCAGCGCGCAGGCGGCCGGCCCCGCCATCGCTTCCATGCTGACCTGCATCTTCATGGCCGCTGTGCTGGCCCTGCGGCCCCGGGGCTTGTTCCCGGTAAAAAACCAATGAAATTGCGCCTGCCCTTGCTCATCACCGTGGGGCTGCTGCTGGCGCTGGCCGTGCTTCCGCTGGTTGCACGCGGCTTGGACGAGCCTTTTTTGCTTACGTTCACCACCCGCGCCTTGGTGCTGGCGCTGGCCGCACTGGGCTTGAACATCGTGCTCGGCTTTGGCGGCATGGTGAGTTTTGGCCATGCGCTGTACCTGGGCATTGGCGCCTACAGCGTGGGCATCTTGGCCCACCACGGGGTCGACAACGGCGCCTTGCAGTTGCTGATCACCGTCGTGCTGTGTGCGGCGGTGGGCACGGCCACCGGCTGGGTGTCGCTGCGCACCAGTGGCATTGGTTTCATCATGATCACCTTGGCATTCGCCCAGATGTTTTTCTACCTGTTCGTGAGCCTCAAGCAGTATGGTGGAGACGATGGTTTGTCTATCGCTGTGCGCAGCCAGTTGGCCGGTCTGGACTTGGGCGCGCCCGCCACGCTGTACTACACCGCCTTGGCCTGCATCCTGGCGGTGGTGGTCTGGACACAGCGCATGGTGCACGCCCCGTTTGGCATGGTGCTGCAAGCCTGTCGCATGAACGAGCGGCGCATGCAGTCCTTGGGTTTTCAGACCCTGCGCTACAAGCTCAGCGCCTACGTGCTGTCCTGCGTCATTGCCGGCGTGGCGGGCTTTCTGTACGCCAACCTCACTGGCTATGCCTCGCCCGCTTACATGGCGTGGACGGTATCGGGGGAATTGATCGTCATGGTGGTGCTGGGCGGCATGGGTACGGTGCTCGGCCCTTTGGTGGGCGCCTTGACCCTGCTGGGCTTTGAGGAACTGCTCAAGGGCATGACCGAACGCTGGCCACTCATTCTGGGGCCGCTGATCGTGCTGGTGGTGCTGGTCGCCCGGCGCGGCTTGTATGGCCTGGCGCTGGATTGGGATGCCCGCCACGCTGCCCGCTACGCCGCCCCGGACACCGCGCGCGACACCGCGCACAAAACCACTGGCAACTCCGCCCAAAGCGCCTTGCCCAAGGACGCAGCATGAGCGAGCCCGGCAACGCGCCTTTGCACACCACGGCTTTGGTCAAGCGCTACGGTGGTCTGCTGGCCACCGACCACGTGAGCCTGCGTTTGGCGTCGGGTGAGCTGCACGCCATCATCGGCCCCAATGGTGCCGGCAAAACCACCCTGATTGGACAGCTGTGCGGAGAGCTGCACCCCGACGGCGGCGACGTTTTTTTGCAGGGCGAATGCGTCACCGCCTTGGGCGCGGCGCAGCGCGCGTTGCGGGGCTTGGCGCGTTCGTATCAAATTTCCTCCACCTTCCCCGAGTTCACGGTGCTGGAGTGTGTCGCCCTGGCCAAGCAAGCCCACACAGGCCACAGCTTCGCTGCGTGGCGTGCCCTGCTACAACGCAAGCACCTGGTCGAACGCGCCGAGCAGGCCATTGCCCAGGTTGGGCTGGGCCAGCGCAGCCGCCAGCGTGTGTCGGACTTGGCCCACGGCGAGCGCCGCCAACTGGAGCTGGCCATGGTGTTGGTGGGCGAGCCCAAGGTGTTGCTGCTCGACGAGCCCATGGCGGGCATGGGCCACCAAGACGCAATGAAGGTGGTTGAGTTGCTGGCTGCGCTCAAAGGCCGATACACCTTGCTGCTGGTTGAGCACGACATGCAGGCGGTGTTTGCGCTGGCCGACACCATCTCGGTAATGGTCAACGGTGCCATCATTGCCAGCGGCAAGCCCCAGGACATCCGCAACAACCCCGAGGTGCGCACCGCCTACCTCGGCGACGAGGAGCTGCCCGCATGAGCGCTGCCCCCCTGCTCCAAGCGCACGATCTGGAAACCTGTTACGGCGATGCCCAAGCCCTGTTTGGCGCCAGTTTGTCGGTGGCTGAGGGCGAGTTTGTCACCCTGCTGGGGCGCAATGGCATGGGCAAAACCACCACGGTGCGCTCCATCATGGGCATCTTGGCGCCACGGCATGGCCGCCTGTTGTTTGCAGGGCAGGACATCACGCACCTGCCCTCGCACCAAATCGCCCGGCTCGGCATTGGGCTGGTGCCGGAGCAGCGCCAGGTGTTTGCCAACCTCACCGTCCATGAAAACCTGGTGGCCACCGCGCACAACCGCTTGAACCGGCGTGCGCCCTGGACGCTTTCGCGCGTGTACCAATTGTTTCCGCGCCTCAAGGAGCGTGCAGGCAACTTGGGCGCGAACCTGTCTGGGGGCGAGCAGCAAATGCTGGCCATTGGCCGGGCGCTGATGACCAACCCGCGCATGCTCGTCCTTGACGAGGCCACCGAGGGCCTCGCGCCGCTGGTACGCGCGGAGATCTGGAACTGCCTGCACACGCTCAAGCAGTCGGGCCTGTCGGTTTTGGTGATTGACAAAAACCTGGTCCCGCTGATGCGCTTGGCCGACACCCATTTCATTTTGGAAAAAGGGCAGACGATTTGGCAAGGCAGTTCGGGCAGCCTGATGGACGCACGCCACCAACTCAAGGAGAGCCTGGGTGTCTGATTGGCGCGCTTGGCCGCAGGCCGAGCTGGAGCGCCAGTACGACGCACGCGGCACGGTGCCAGACATTGCTGCCGAGCTTGCGGCCTACCGCAACGCATCGGCACCGATGTACCTGCGTCTCCCCTGCTGGCGCGGTGTGGCCTACGGCAGCGGTCCCGACGAAACCGCCGACCTGTTCCCGGTAGCAGGCCAGCCCGGTGCGCCGCTGTTTGTATTCATCCATGGGGGTTACTGGCGCGCCCTGCACAGCCAAGACTCGGTGTTTATGGCGCAGCAGTTCAACGCACACGGGGTTGCAGTGGCGGCCATCAACTACACCCTGGCACCGCAGGCCACGCTGGCCCACATCGTCGGTCAGTGCCAGCGTGCCCTGGCCTGGTTGCACGACGGTGCCGCGGCGTACGGCATTGCGCCGCAACGCACGGTGCTCGCGGGAAGCTCGGCCGGCGCCCACCTCGCCGCCATGTTGCTTGGTGGCAGTGCCCAAGCCGTAGAAGCCCAGCCACGGCAGGCGGTGCGAGGAGCGGTCTTGCTCAGCGGTCTGTACGACCTTGAACCCGTGCAGCGCTGCCTGCCCAACAGCTGGTTGCACCTCGACCCCGCACAGGCCCGGGCCTTAAGCCCCGTGCACCAGCTGCCCGCCCCCAGCCTGCCTCTGGTGGTGGCAGTGGCCGGGCACGACACCGACGAGTTCAAGCGACAGTCCCGCTCCTACGCCGACGCATGTGCCGCGCAAGGCAACCCGGTTGGGTGGCATGAAGCGCCAAGCCGCAACCACTTCAACATCGTGTTCGATTGGACAGACCCACACAGCCACCTCTTTGCAGCAACGATGGCCCTGGCTCACGGTAGCCCACGGCCCTGAAGCCATCCCGGTGCGCTGGCCGGGGTCAGCTACTGTTGCGCCTGTTACTGCGCCTTAGCCAAACACCACCGGCGCAAAGTAGCGCTCCACGGTGGCCAGCAAACTCCAGCCCACCACCCACGATGTTTTGGGGTTGTCTGGCGAGGGAGCGTTGGCGATATCCAGTTGCATTTCCCCGAAGGCACCGTGGGCCAACACGCGGTGCATATTGCCTTTGGCAGCAGGGTCCACCACGATGCGAACCTGCGTCGCATTCAGCCCCAAACCAGACAGCGCCACACTGGCAGCGACATTGAGGTTTTGCGGGTAGCGCCGTGCGGCCTCGCGCGCGGGGCCTTCAAACAACACACTGGCTTGCGCCAGCGGCTGCACCATGCCCAAGCGCTGCAATTCATCCGCCCACGCAGCAGGCGGCTTGCGCGATTCATAGGTCAGCTGCATGCCCGGCATGTTGCGTGCGGCCTGCAGGTAGTCCAAAGCGCCAATGGCACCACTGGGAAAAATCAACTTGGCGCGCCCTTGGGCCGCGGCTTGGCGCAGTTCTTGGTACAGGCCATCGTCTGCCATGGCGCCCACCGAAACCGCCACAAACGAGATGCCTGCCAGCAGGCAGCCAGCGGCGTAGCTGCGCACCGCCTGGTGGCCCGCGGCCTCGACCACCAGATCGGGTTGGAACCGCAGCACATCGTCCAAACCGTGCAGGCAGGCCACGCCCTCGGGCACGCGTGCACGCGATGCCGAGCCGGCACGCAACACCACCGCCAAGGAGCAATCCGCGCCGTGCCTGTCGCGCAAACGCCCGACCAGCTCCGCTGCAATCGCGCCATACCCCACCACCACCACACGGGCTTGCATTGCGTATCCATCCTTTGTCGCGCATTACACGCCAAAACGTGCCCAAGGGGTTGCACACCGCGCCCCAGGACGCGCCATCGTGCCACCCCGGCGGTGGGCATGCAAGTTCGCTCCACAAAAACGATTCATGCTCATGCTCATGCTCCCATGCGCGGCAGCGCGCAGGGCCGCGTGCAGGGCCGCGTGCATACTTGCGCCATGCTTGGCCACCTGCACCTGCGCACCCCTGACCTGCTGCTTCGACCCATAGCGCCGAGCGACCGGGCCGACCTGGTGGCGCTGGAGGCCGACCCGCTGGTGATGCGCTACCTCAACGGCGGGCAGAAGGTGCCACACGAAGGCCTGCCGGACGCAGACTTTCTGACACCACGCGGATACGAGCCCGAGGTAATGGCCGCCCAGCATGCGCAGGACGGCAGCTTCGTCGGTTGGTTTGCGCTGTTCGACGATGGCATCGTCGAGGCGCAGCGAACTGCCGAAATCGGCTACCGGCTGGCGCGCCCTTTTTGGGGAAGGGGCTACGCCACACAAGGCGTACTCGCCCTAGCCCACGCGGCCTTTGACACCCTGGGCTTCACACGGATTAGGGCCGAGACCATGGCCGCAAACACGGCCTCGCGGCGGGTTCTGGAGAAGGCAGGCTTTCGCTACGTCAAGACCATTTACACAGCGCGCAGCTGGCAGCTTGACGGCGGGCCACAGGGTGAGGTGGTGTACGCACTAGCAGGCTGCTGAAATACCTCGACCAATCGCCTGAATGGGCCGCCTCTGTTCGACAGTAGCCCATCCGAACACGATCCGGTCATCGAACTCTTCAACCAAGTGCTGGCCATTGCCAACCACAATGACTGGCTCTCGGGCGAACACTTCAGCGTGGACGGCACGCTCATCCAAGCCTGGGCAGGCCACAAAGACTTTGGGCGCAAGGACGGTAGCGACGATGACAGCGCCAACTTCAAAGGCCAAAGCCGCTGCAACGACACCCACGAGTCCAGCACCGATGTCGATGCACGGCTCTAGCGCAAAGGCAACACTGCCAGTGAGCTGCGCTTTATGGGCCACACCCTGAGCGACAACCGCCACGGTCTGATTGCCCGTGCCGTGGTCACCACCGCAGATGGCCACGCCGAGCGCGAAGCGGCCAAAGCGATGATTGCCGATGCCAAGCAAGCAGCGCCCGACAACGTTGCCAAGAGTGAGGGCTACGCCATCTCGCAGCAAAAGCGCAAGCTGATCGAGCAGGGGTTTGGCTGGGCCAAGCTTGTTGGCCCGATTCGCCAGGTGATGGTGCGCGGGCTCAAGAAGGTGGATCAGCTATTTGTACTGACCATGGCTGCTTACAACCTCACGCGCATGCGCACCTTGGGACAAATCCGC
>JBIIZY010000066.1:0-13689 GCA_044346035.1 Rhodoferax sp.
AGAAACCTACTGGTTGGATCTGCGAGGCGCGCAAAAAGTCCAGCAGGCTCTCGCGCCGCCCCTCGCTTTCGGCCAGCACCAAGATGCGCTGTGTCGTGCGGCTGGCGTGGGCCTTGAGCAAGACCAGCGGGTCGTCGGTGCCGCGTGCCGCCGCCATGGGCGGCAGGCTGGCCAGCCCGGCGTACACGGGTGCTGCCGCGTCTGGCGCGGTGGTGCCGTCGGGTGCGGCTGGGCGCAGCGCCAGCTGGGCGTAGCCCTTGGCCAGGGCATAAAACTGCTCGGTGCCCAAGAACAGGCTCTCGGGCGGCAGCGCCGGGCGCTCGGGGTCACCTTGCACCAGCCGGTAGCGGTCTTTGGTGTCTTGCCAAAAGCGTTGGAACACCGAGTCAAGCTCGCCGTGCAACACCACCGTGGCATCGGCACCGAGGTAGTCAAACACGGTGGCGGTCTGCTCAAAAAACAAGGGCAGGTAGTACTCGATACCCGCAGTGGCCACGCCGTTGCCAATGTCTTTGTAGATGCGGCTCTTGGTGGGGTCGCCTTCCAACAACTCTCGCCAGCGGCTGCGAAATCGCGCGCGGGCCGCATCGTCCATCGGAAACTCGCGCCCGGGCAGCAAGCGCACTTCGGGCACGGGGTACAGGCTGCGCTGGCTGTCGGGGTCGAAGGTGCGGATGCTGTCCACCTCGTCGTCAAACAAATCGACCCGGTAGGGCACCGCGCTGCCCATGGGGAACAGGTCGATCAGGCCACCGCGCACCGCATATTCGCCAGGGCTGACCACCTGCGTGACGTGGCTGTAGCCAGCCAAGGTGAGTTGCGCCTTGAGCTTGGCCTCATCGAGTTTTTGCTTGGCCGTGAACTCGAAGGTGGTCCCGGCCAGAAAGCTGGGCGGCGCCAGCCGGTACAGCGCGGTGGTGGCGGGTACGATGATCACGTCGGCACCGTGCTCCTTGTCGCGCTGAGAGATGCGCCACAGCGTGGCCAGCCGCTCGCTAATGAGGTCTTGGTGCGGCGAAAACGTGTCGTAGGGCAGGGTTTCCCAGTCCGGGAACTGGGCGCAGCGCAGATCGGGTGCGAAGAAGGGAATTTCTAGCAAGAGGCGCTGGGCGTCGCTGGCGTCTGCGGTGACGATGGCCAGCGGTTGCTGTTTGGCTTTTTCACGCTGTCCCAAGCGGGCCAGCAGCAGCGCATCGGAGGAGCCCGCAGGGCGGGGCAGGGTGTAGCGTTTTCCGCTTTGTAGTTTGGGTACATCCATGGGTGGGCGGGATTTTAGAATGGACACAACTTCAACGGACTTGCATGACCCATCCCACCGCGCCTGCTCTTGCGCCCACTGCGTCCCCAGTACCCACTTTGCCTACCGCTGCCGTTGCACCTACCTCGGCCCGAGTGACTGCATCGGCCAGGAGCGTCAGCGCCGTGCCCAGCCGGGTGCGGCTTTGGGCCTTGGTTGCATGTGCCGGTACCGGCGCGCGCTCAGGCGCACCGGTACCCAAGCAGTACCAACCGGTGGCCGGCAAACCCTTGGTGCTCCATACCCTGGCGGCCTTTTGCGCGGTCGGAGAACTCGCTGGCGTGCTGGTGGTGGTCAGCCCCGGCGACACCTTTTTTCAAGATCATGCTGGTAACTTTGCGGTGGCCGGTTGCGGCGGTGCCACCCGCGCGCAGAGTGTGCTGGGCGGCCTGGAGGCACTGCGCTTGCGCGGTGCACAAGCCGACGATTGGGTGTTGGTACACGACGCGGCGCGCTGTCTGATTACACCGGCGCAAATCATGCACTTGATAAATGCCTGCCGCGATGATGCCGTGGGTGGTTTGCTGGCGCTGCGTTTGCCCGACACTCTCAAACGCGAACGCCAGGGGCGCGCTGCCGAGACGGTGGACCGGTCTGACAAATGGCTCGCACAAACCCCGCAGATGTTCCGCTGTGGCGCCTTGGTTGACGCACTGCGCGCTGTCGGCGATGCCGTCACCGACGAGTCCAGCGCCATGGAGGCGCAGGGCCACCAGCCGTTGTTGGTTGAGGGCAGCGCCCACAATTTCAAAGTGACTTATCCAGCTGATTTTGCCTTGGCCCATGCGCTGTTGCAGTCGCGCACAGAGCCACCACGGTTGGCTGTGTCGGGACCTGCCACGGCGCATTCAACCGTGCTTCCCGCCCCACGTTTTGGAGACGCCTCATGAACATTCGCATCGGCGCGGGCTGGGACATCCATGCCCTGGTGGAGGACCGCAAGCTGGTGCTTGGCGGCGTGCACATTGCGTACAGCAAAGGGCTGCTGGGGCACTCCGACGCCGACGCTTTGTTGCACGCCATTACCGATGCGCTCTTGGGCGCTGCGGCATTGGGCGACATTGGCAGCCACTTCCCCGACACCGACCCGCGCTTTGCCAGCGCGGACTCCGCAAAGCTGCTAGCGCACGTGGCCGCCTTGGTGCGCGAGAAAGGCTTTGAAATAGGCAACGTTGACAGCACCGTGATCGCCCAAGCGCCCAAGCTCGCTCCCTACATCCTGCCCATGCGCCAGCGCATCGCGGAGATTTTGTCGGTCCGTTTGGACCAGGTGAACGTCAAGGCAAAGACCGCAGAGCGCCTCGGCCCGGTCGGCCTGGGCCTGGCCATGGAGGCGCGCGCGGTGGCGCTGCTATTCGGTTCGCATTAGCGGGCCGCTGGGGCCACGGACGTTGTTTTCAAGTCACGATGCCTGCAATTCACCTGGATGGGGGATTCCGTGGCGGCCCAATTTTGGGTATCGTGCTGCCGCAATTTTGCAAGTTAACAGGCGCATTAATGAAAATAAAACTGACTTTAACGGCGGCTCTGGTGGTCGTGCTGGCTGGATGTGCATCCCCCACGGTGGTGCAGAGCGTCAAAGCTGGCGACAGCGGGTTGACCTGCCCGCAGCTCCAAAATGAGTACCAAGACGCAGAAGCCCTGCGCGCCGCAGCCGACAAGGAAAAGGGCATGACCGGTGGAAACATCGCCCGCGCATTGTTGTTCTGGCCTGCGATTTTGGGATCCTTCTCGAACGCGAACGAGGCCATTGCCGCCGCGGATGCGCGCCGGGTCAACCTTGCAAACCTGATGAACCAAAAGGGTTGCCCGATTCCAGCATCTGCAGCCCCAGCAGCTGCGCCAGAGAAGAAGTAGTTCTAGCAATCCATAGACGGATTTTCCGCCTGTGTGCTTCCCCGAAAAAGTGGTCCGACTGTTAACTCAGTCGGACCATTTTTTTTGCCTGTTCCGCAAACGCGGCGGCCGATGTGCGCAGCAGCCCACGTCATACTTAGCCGCAATCGTGCACACATCCACAGAAAGACCAGTTTGACCACGTCGCGTAGTTCGCCCGGCGGGCGTGGTTTGCTAGCCATTTTCGGGTCTACATTTCTCGAATTGGTGGCGATCTTCATGTTGCAGCCTTGGTTGCTGTTGCAACTCAAGCACGCCCAAGTGAGCAGCACCGTGGCGGGCCTGTTTGTGGCCTGCTCTTGGCTGGGGATCTTTGCCATGGCACCTTTTGCATCTGCCGTGATCCAGGTTCTGGGCCAGCGCAAAAGCCTGTGGCTGTCTGGTGCCATCCCGGCGCTGTGTGCGCTGGTGTTCGCATCCACTCAAAACCTGGCAGTGTGGTTTGTGGCCTACCTGGTTATGGGGCTGGCCGGTGGCCTGCGCTGGGTTCTGGCGGAGGCCTTGGTTGCCGAGTTTGCGCCGCCTGAGTCGCGCGGGCGCTATGTGGGACTTTTTGAGACCATGGTGGGCTTGACCTTTGTCGCCGGACCGGCCTTGCTGGTGGCCGTGGGCACGGACAGCCCCTGGGCCATCTGGAGCACGGTGGCGGTGGCGTTAGCCGGCCTTTTGTGGAGCATGGCGCTGCCGCCAATTGCCGCCGCGCACGACCAGCACACGGCGGTCGTGGGCATGCAAGGTGTGTGGCGGGCCTTGCTGGCGCACCCGATCATCATGCTGGCGGGCTTTGTGGGCGGGTTTTTTGAGAGCGGGGTGACCAGCATCTTGCCCCTGTACGGTTTGGCCATCGGTCTGGGCGCAGCGGCGGCGGCCTTGCTGGTGTCGGCAAGCGGTTTGGGTAGTGCCTTGGTGATGCTGCCCGCGGGCATGCTGGCCGACCGTTTTGCCGATCCGGCCCGGGGTCGTCACACCATGATGGTGGTGTTTGCCGGGCTGACCTTGCTGGCCACTTGCTTGGTTCCTTTGGTGGCTCACATGGGCTGGTTGGTGTGGCCGATTGTGTTTTTGTGGGGTGGTGCAGGTGGCAGCTTGTACACGCTGGCAATGATTGACATCGGCGCGCGTGAACAGGGCATCACCTTGGTCAACAGCACCGCCGTTTTGGTGCTGACCTACACGCTGGGCGGCCTGCTGGCCTCGGCCAGCGCTGGGGCGTTGATCGATTGGTCGCCTGGCGCGGGATTTCCTGGCGTGTTGGTGGCCGTGGCGGCGCTTGGCTTGTGGGCTTTGCTGCGCTCGCGCAAGGCCAGTGCCTTGGCACAAACGTCTGACGCAGGGTAAGCACAGCATGGCCACGCACGCTCCATCGCCACACCCCCCAGCCCAAAGCCTGGTGGCCGCCCTGCGCGCGGAGCTGGTGCGGGTGCCGCCATTCCAACAAATGACCACCGAGGCGGTGGACCGCTTCATCTGCGCAGCCGAGCAGGTGTACTACGCGCCCGGTGAGTTGGTTTTGTCGCCAGCCAACGGTGCCGTCACGCACTTGCTGTACCTGCGGCGCGGAACGGTGATCGGGCGCCATGGTGCGGCCGGTGCATTGGGGCCATTTTTGTGCGAAGCGGGCGACCTTTTCCCGGTGGGTGCGCTGCTGGGTGCGCGCGCCGTTACCGCTACCTATACCAGCGAGGGCGACACGTTTTGCCTGCGTGTGCCAGCGGCGGTAGTGAAGCAGTTGGCCACCGAAAGCGCGCCGTGGGCCGACCACCTGAACCGGCGCGTAATGCACCTGCTGGGTTTGTCGCAGCAAGCCTTGCAGGCCAGCCACGCCTCGCACATGCTGGCCGAGCAGTCGCTGGAGTCGCCGCTGTCGGGCTTGGCAGCCAAGGCGCCGGCCATGGTGCCCGGCCATACACCGCTGGCGCAGGCTTTGGAATTGATGCACTCGCGCCGCATTGGCTCGGTGTTGGTGGGCGACAACGCGCTTGCAGGCGGCGGCGTGGGCTTGCAGGGCATCCTGACGCGCCATGACATTCTGGGTCGCATCACACTGCCACAGCTCCCGATGGAGACGCCCATCGCGCAGGTGATGAGCGCACCGGTGCACACTTTGCGTGCCGATGCGACCGCCCAAGATGCGGCGCTGCTGATGTCGCGCCATGGCATTCGCCACGTGCCGGTGTTGGACGCCACGGGGCGGGTTGTCAACGTGGTTAGCGAGCGGGATTTGTTTGCGCTGCAACGTATGTCGATCAAGCAAGTGGGCGTGGCCTTGCGCGCCGCCAGCGACCCCGACGCTTTGCGGGTTGCCGCCCAAGACATTCGGCGCCTCGCCTCGGGGCTGATGGGCCAGGGCGTGCGTGCCCGTGAGTTGACCGAGTTGATCAGCCACCTCAACGATGTGCTCACCCACCAGGTCGTTACCTTGACTGCCCAACGCCACGGACTGGACCTTTCCAACGCATGCTGGATCGCGCTGGGCTCTGAGGGCCGCAGCGAGCAAACCATTGCCACCGACCAAGACAACGGCTTGGTGTTCGCCAGCGACGCTCCCGAGCGTGACCGCGCCGCCTGGCTGGCCTTTGCCAAGGAGTGCAACGAGGTGCTCGATGCCTGCGGCTACCCGCTGTGCAAGGGCCAGATCATGGCGTCCAACCCAGCGTGTTGCATGACTGCGCAAGAGTGGATCGCGTGTTTTGACCGCTGGATAGAGCATGGCGGCCCCAACGACTTGCTCAAAGCCAATATTTTTTTCGACTTTCGCCCCTTGGCGGGGCAGTCAGAGCCGGTGGCAGCCATGCGCGCCCACATCACCCGAAAAACTGCCAGCGTGCCACGGTTTCTCAAGCAACTCGCCGAAAACGCCTTGCGCAACCCGGCGCCCTTGAACTGGCGGGGTGCCATCCATACCCAAACGGTGGCGGGCCGTGAGATGGTGGACCTGAAGATGCATGGCACCGTGTTGTTCGTCGACTTCGCGCGCCTCTACGCCCTGGCCTTCGGCCTAGCTGCCACCAACACCCGCGCCCGTCTGGAGGGCGTGGGCCGGGCCTTGTCGGTACCGGCCCACGAGAGCGAGGCCTGGGTGGCTGCGTTCGAGTTTTTGCAATGGCTGCGCCTGCGCGCCCAGCTTGCGCGGCAGGCCAGTGCCGTCGGCGACCCAGACGACAACCCCAATTGCATCGACCTAGCGACACTCAACGACATCGACCGGCGCATGCTCAAGGAGAGCTTGCGGGTTGCGCGTCGCGTGCAACAACGCATGGCCTTGGACTACCAGCGATGAGCCTGCCCAGCGCATCGCCCCCGGCAGCCCCTTCTGGCCTGGGCTGGTGGAGTCGCTGGCGCAGAGGCAACCTGCAGCCCAATGCCCGCCGTTGGGTGGTGGTGGACACCGAAACCAGTGGCCTGGACGTACGGCGCGACCGTCTGCTGGCAGTTGCCGGTGTGGCCGTGCTGTTGGATGCAGCGCAGCCACGCATTGCGCTGGGCGACAGCATGGAAGTGGTGCTGCGCCAACCCAGTGCCCCGCTGGACAAATCGAACATCTTGCTGCACGGCATCGGCGTGGCCGCGCAAGAGCAGGGTTGCCCACCGGCGCAGGCGCTGGCCGCGTTTTCCGATTGGGTTGGAACATCGCCGCTGCTTGCGTTTCATTCCGCCTTTGACGAAGCCGCCCTGGGTCGTGCCCATGCAGCGGTGGGGCGGCCCCGCCTGCGTCCTTGGGTGGATTTGGCCCATGTGGCCGAGGTCGTGCGACCCGATGCAAAGGCGCGCTCGCTGGACCAGTGGATGCTGGCGCTGGGTGTTGTCTGTGCGGCGCGCCACCAAGCCGCCGCCGATGCCTTGGCAACAGCCGAAGTGCTGCTGCGTTTGTGGCCCGACATCGCCAAGGCGGCGCACACGGCGGTACCCGATTTCGCTGTTCTACAAGGCTTGGCCGCGCAGCGCCGGTGGGTGCAACCGGCGCTGGGTTGAGGCGTATTGTTAAGGCCCATTGTTAAGGCTTATTAGTGAGGGACGGGTGTGCACAATGGCGCCCATGCAACACCCAAGCCCCACGCCCGCATCCACATCCACATCCACATCCACATCCACATCCACATCCACATCCACGCACTCAGCCAGCGCGGGCCCCTTGCCTTCCCCCCAGATCGCTGGCCACTTGCTGGTTCGTTGTTTGGTAGAGCAGGGTGTCACCCATGCGTTTGGCGTACCTGGCGAGAGCTTCTTGGCGGTACTTGACGGCTTCCACCTCTACCGTGATCGGTTGCGCTTCATCATCAACCGGCAGGAGGGCGGCGCCTGCTTCATGGCCGAGGCACATGGCAAGCTCACCGGGCGACCCGGAATTTGCTTTGTGACGCGCGCACCCGGTGCCACCAACGCGTCCATCGGCGTGCACACCGCGTTCCAAGACTCCACGCCCTTGATTTTGTTTGTTGGCGATGTCGCCAGCGACACCCGCGACCGCGAGGCTTTCCAAGAGATGGACTACCGCGCCATGTTTGGGCCCAGCACCTTGGGGATGGCCAAGCGGGTTGAGCGCATTGACGACGCCAGCCGCATCCCGGAGTACATCGCCCGCGCCTTTGCCACCGCCATGAACGGGCGGCCCGGGCCGGTGGTGTTGGTCTTGCCCGAGGACATGCTGACCCAAGCGCTGCAACCCCACGCGCAACCGGGCGTCCCGACCGGTTCCCTGCCACGGGTAGAGCCCAGCGATGCATGGAGCGACCCCGGCGCGTTGCGCTCTCTGCGCACCCTGCTGTTACAAGCCCAGCGGCCTTTTGTCATTGCAGGTGGCGGCGGCTGGAGCCCGCAAGCGGCGCAAGCATTGCAGCGGTTTGCGGAAAACTGGCGCTTGCCTGTGGGCAATGCGTTTCGCTTCCAAGACACCTTTGACAACCACCACCCGCAGTACGCGGGGGACGTTGGCATTGGCATCAACCCGCGGCTTGCCAAGCGCATTCAGGACAGCGATTTGGTGATTGCTTTGGGACCGCGCTTGGGCGAGATGACCACCGCGGGCTACACCTTGCTAAAGGCGCCGCGCAGCGCCCAAAAGCTGGTGCACATCCATGCCAGCGCGGAAGAGCTCAACCGGGTGTACCAGGCCGACTTGGCGATCCACGCCAGCATGCGCGCAGCCGCCCGTTCGCTGGAGGTGTTGACTGCGCCCCTTGAGTTGCCGTGGGAGGACTGGACGCGTGCCTGCCACCAAGACTACCAAGACAATCTGCAGCCCAGCACCATTGCTGGTCTGCCCACCGACACCGCCAACGGTGTGGTGGACATGCCGGCGGTGATGGCGGTGCTGCAGCGGCACTTACCCCGTGATGCGGTTATCACCAACGGGGCGGGTAACTTTGCCAGTTGGGTGCACCGTTACCACCGCTACCGGGGCCTTGCCCATGGACACAAAACCCAGCTCGCACCCACCAACGGCGCCATGGGCTACGGCGTGCCCGCAGGTATTGCGGCGGCCATCACCACCGGCCGACTGGCCTTCACCATCGCCGGCGATGGCGACTTTTTGATGAACGGCCAGGAGCTTGCCACCGCGGTGCAGTACGGCGCCAAAACCATCATCGTGCTGCTCAACAACGGCATGTTCGGCACCATCCGCATGCACCAGGAGCGCACGTACCCGAACCACGTGGCGGGCACCGACCTAAAGAACCCAGACTTTGCCGCGCTGGCGCGTGCCTACGGCTATGCAGGCGTGACCCTGCGCCGCAGCGCCGACTTTGAAGCCGAGTTCGTGGCGGCACTGGCGCGGCCCCAAGGAACCTTGATTGAAGTTGTGCTGGAACCCGAAGTCATCACCACCCGTGCCAGCTTAACGTCACTGCGGGGCACGGACCACGGGGCCTGACTTGGTGGCAGCAGCGCGAGGTTTCCTGTGCAGTGGCAGGCCGCCTCCCGGCGCTGCAGCTGGTCGACCACCGCAGCCTGTGTACCGGGCGCAAGCGGTGAGACAGCGGCTTGCGATGGGCAAAAAAAAGCCGGCGTGAGCCGGCTTTTTTGTGGCAGTGTGGTGGCTGCTTACTTGAGGTGCTTGCCGATCAGGCCAGCCATCTCGAACATCGAGACCTGCACCTTGCCAAACACTTCTTTGAGCTTGGCGTCGGCGTTGATCATGCGCTTGTTGACCTTGTCTTGCAGGCCGTTCTTCTTGATGTAGGCCCACAGCTTGCTGACCACCTCGGTGCGGGGCAGCGCTGCCGAGCCCACAACGGCAGCCAGTGCCGCGCTGGGGGTGAGGGCCTTCATGAATGCCGCATTGACCGTGCGCTTTTTGGCCGGTGCTTTTTTGGCGGCTACTTTTTTGGCCGGCGCGGCCTTCTTTGCAGGTGCTGCCTTGGCGGCTACTTTTTTCGCGGGGGCTGCCTTTTTGGCGGGCGCAGCCTTCTTAGCAGGAGCAGCTTTTTTCGCAGCCGGTTTTTTTGCAGTTGCCATAGTCGATTGTCCTTCTCGAAGTTGATTGATCACCAGTGAAAACAGGTGCCTTCACTGATAAGCCGGATGCTACTGGCAAAAAAGCGAGTTTCCAAGGGAGAAAACGCTTTTTTCACTCGCAGACGGGGCTTTTTTTGGGTGTGTGCGCAATGCACCGCGAAAAATGGTGGCGCAGCTCGCCGATGCACCAGTTAGGAGTGGCTCTTTTCAGAGGCCGGCAGCGTTGCCAACACCACGCCAAGCAAGGCCATTGCAAAAGCCACCCATTGGGCGGCACCCATGGATTCGCCCAGCACCAGCACGCCCGTTAGAACCGCTGCGACGGGCAGCATCACGGTGAACACACCGGCACGCGCTGCCGCCACGGTTTGCAGTCCGGTCATCCACAGCCACACCGTCCACACGCTGGCGGCCAAGGCGTAGAACACCAGCAGCACCCATGCGCCCCAGGCCACACCGGCAAAGTCAAAACCAATGGCGTAGTACAGCCCCAAGGGTGTCATTAAAGCGAAGCCGCACAGATTGATCAGCGCGCTGATGCGTTTGGGTGAAAGCGTACCTGTGAGTTTTTTTCCAATTACCGCGTAAGCGGCCTCGCACAGCACGGCGGCAAACACCAGCAAGTTACCCAGTAGCTCCTGCGAGCCCTGCGCGCTGGGTGCGTCCGCAGTGCTGCTGCCCTTGCCCCAAGCCAGCAGGGCCATACCGGACGCGCCGCAAGCCACCGCCAACCACACGCGCAAGCCCACGCGCTCTTTCAGGAATACCCAACTAAGCAGGGCGACCATGGCCGGGATGCTGGCCATGATGACCCCCGCCGACACCGCACTGGTCATGCTGACCCCAAACAGCATGCAAATGGAAAACAAAAAATTGCCCAGCAAGGACTCAAGGAACACCAGCCAGCGGGTTTGCCGTGTCATTGCAGGCTCGTCGGCCGGGCGGCGCAGCCACCCGGCCATGGCGATTGCGCCAATGCCAAAGCGCAACCAAGCGAGCAAGAAGACCGGTAGCGCGGCGACCAGCGGTCGCGACAGCGCCACATACACGCCCACCAGCGACATGCTCAACGCCAGGGCGCCGTAGGCCAGCCAGCGGCGCTGTGTATCGGACAAGGTTGGGGAGGAGGAGGGCATGTCAGTCGTTGAGTCGGGTCAACGCTGGAGGGTACACGAGTGCACACGCCACTGGATCACGGCGCCGCCGCCAAAGTGGTACCAAGCAAGCCAGTCCAAGTGCGTTACCGTCTCATCTTCGCACCGCAGTGGGAACCAAACACATGACCATCGGACAGTTCGCTTACGCCAACAACAGCAACCACTTCCTGGCGGTGGATGCACTGGCCGACCAGCCTTTCGCGGTGTGTGGCATTCCGTTTGATGGCGCCGTGACCAACCGCCCTGGCGCCCGTTTTGCGCCCCAGGAGGTGCGCCGTGCGTCCTTGATGCTGTGCGACGGCATCCACCCGGTGTTCGATGTCAGCCCGGCAGCGCTGCTGGGCGACGCGCGCGACATGCGACTGCCCAACGCATCGCCGCTGCCTGTGGTGCGCGCCGCGATCGAGCAGCAAGCGTCGGCGCTGATGGCCAAGCACCATTGCGTGTTTATCGGCGGCGACCACTCCGTCACCTTGCCCTTGCTGCGCAGCGCCAAGGCACAGCACGGGCCGCTGGCATTGATCCATTTTGATGCGCACTGCGACACCTGGAGCGACCATTTCGGCGAGCCCTCGGGGCATGGCACCTGGACCTACGAGGCGATTCAGGAGGGTCTGGTGGATCCGAGCAAGACGGTGCAAATCGGCATTCGCTCCAGCGGGGAGCGCGCAGCTCGCGAGTATGTGCAGGACCAAGGTGGTGCCATCTATACCGCCCGGGCGCTGCGCGGCAAAGATGGCGATGCGCTGGCCGCTTGGGTGGCGGATATTCGGGCCCGCATCGGGGACACACCGTGCTACTTGACGCTGGATATCGATTGCCTGGACCCCGCCTTTGCGCCGGGTACCGGAACGCCGGAGCCCGGCGGTATGAGCAGCTCGCAAGTGCTGACCTTTTTGGAAGGCTTGGCGGGCCTGAACTTGGTTGGCATGGATTGTGTCGAAGTGGCTCCGGCGTACGACCATGCCGAGCTGACCAGCCAGGCGGCGGCGGCCTTCATCTGGACCTACTTGTGCGGCCAGGTCGCCAAGCACAACCCTTCGCTTTGAGAAAGGCCAAACGATGCTGCTGCAATCCGATACCCAACTCAATCAGACCAGCTACTACGAGGCCAGCGCCCAGCGCGAGCCGCTGGCACCGCCTCTGCAGGGGGATGTGAACGCCGATGTGGTGGTGGTTGGCGCGGGCTTTGCCGGCCTGTCTTCGGCCATTGAGCTGGCCAAGCGCGGCTACAAGGTGGTAGTGCTGGAAGCAGACCGGGTCTGTAGTGGGGCATCGGGCCGCAATGGTGGCCAGTTCATCGCAGGGTATGCCAGTGGGCAAGAGCCGTTTGAGCAGCAGCTCGGGCCCGCACAGGCCAAGATGGCATGGGATATGTCGCTGCGCGCACTTGACTTGATCGACGAGCGGATTGCGGAGTTTGGTATTGCGTGCGACCAGGTCAAAGGGTATTTGTATGTGGCGGACTCCGCGCACAAGGCACGCAAGCTCCAGGTTGACATGCAATCGCTGCGTGAGCGCTATGGGTTTGAGGCGGCTTTGGCCACAGGGGCCGATGTTGCGAAGTACATCGACACCCCGCGCTACTGCGCCAGCGCCTACGAGACCCGTTCGGGTCACTTGCATCCGCTCAAGTACGGTCTTGGTTTGGCGCGTGCTGCGCAATCACTGGGTGTCCAAATCTTTGAACGCTCGCCGGTGATCGGCCTCGCGCGTGGGCCAGCGTTGGTGGCGACCACGGCACAGGGACGTGTGCGCGCCGCGTTTGGCGTGTTGGCGGGCAACTGCACCCTGGGCGAGTATGGGCCTGCCGTGGCGCCCGAAATTGCGCCACGCATCATGCCGGTGGGCACCTATATCGTGGGCACCGCACCACTGGATCCAGCCTTGTGCAAGCGCCTGATTGCGCACAACGCAGCGGTGTGCGACAACAATTTTGTGCTGGACTACTTTCGTTTCAGTGCCGACCACCGCATGCTGTTTGGCGGACGGGTGAGCTACTCCACCCGCACCCCGGCAGATCTGAAAAACACCATGGCGCGGCGCATGGGACAGGTGTTTGCGCCATTGCAAGGAGCCCCGATTGACTTTGTGTGGGGCGGCTTTGTCGATATCAGCATGAACCGCGCGCCCGACTTTGGCCGCCTGGGCGGCAACCTGTATTACCTCCAAGGTTTCAGCGGACATGGGGTGGCATTGACGGGCCTGGCCGGTCAGATGGTGGCGCAGGCGGTGGCCGGTCAGGCCGAGCGCTTTGACGTGTTTGCCCAACTCAAGCACCGCAATTTTCCGGGCGGGCGGTGGCTGCGCACCCCCAGTTTGGTACTGGGGATGGCCTACCACCGGATGTTGGACTTGTTGTAGCGCCTGAAGCCGCTGTAGCGGAGGCGCACCCAACGGTGCCCAGGCGCAACTTGCGCTATATGCGCTCGGATGCAATCGCGCGCGCCAGCACCGGCCCAAACCGCGCAATCTGCTCCAGCGGCGCGTAGCCGTAGCCGATCACCACGCCTTTGGCGTCGGTACGCTCGAGGCAGTAGGCGCTGAGCGCCCGCACCGTGAGACCCAAGCCCGCGATGCGCTGCGCCAGTGCGGTGTCGTCTACCTCTACGGGCAAGCGCAGACACAGGTGGAGGCCTTGCTCCGCTCCGGATATCTCGGCGCCGTGCCCCAGGCAAGGCTGCAGCGCTTCCAGCAGGCATTGGCGGCGCTGGGCGTAGCCCTGACGCGCCCGGCGCAAGGCGCTGGCAAAGTGCCCCAGCTCGATGAACTCGGCCAAGGCCGCTTGCAAGGGCATTTGGCCGGGCCGGTTGAGGTCGTAGTGCGCTTGCTTGAAGGCATCGACCAAGCGCTTGGGCACCACCAAATAGCCGAGCTTGAGTC
>JBIIZY010000220.1:0-4082 GCA_044346035.1 Rhodoferax sp.
TGGTGTTCTGGCACCCGAAGGGTTGGACCCTGTGGCAGGGCGTAGAGCAGTACATGCGCCGTGTGTACCAGGACAACGGCTACCAAGAGGTCAAAGGACCGCAAATCATCGACAAAAGCCTGTGGGAGAAAACCGGGCACTGGGACAAGTACCGCGAAAACATGTTCGTCACCGAATCGGAAAAGCGCGAATACGCTTTGAAGCCGATGAACTGCCCGGGCCACATCCTGATCTTTAAACAAGGGATCAAGAGCTACCGCGACTTGCCATTGCGCTACGGCGAATTTGGCAACTGCCACCGCAACGAACCGTCAGGGGGGCTGCACGGCATCATGCGGGTGCGTGGCTTCACGCAAGATGACGGCCATATTTTCTGCACTGAAGAGCAGATCTTGGACGAGTGCGTCAGCTACACCGCCTTGCTGCAGCGGGTCTACACCGACTTCGGCTTCAAGAACATCATCTACAAAGTGGCAACCCGGCCGGCACAACGTATTGGTTCGGACGCCATCTGGGACAAGGCCGAGGCAGCGCTGATTGAGAGCCTCAAGGCATCGGGTTGTGCGTACGAAATTTCCCCTGGTGAAGGCGCGTTCTACGGCCCCAAAATCGAATACACACTCAAGGACGCGATTGGGCGCCAGTGGCAGTGCGGCACCATCCAGGTCGACTTCTCCATGCCAGAGCGGCTCGACGCCGAGTACGTCGGTGAAGACGGCGCCCGGCACCGGCCGGTGATGTTGCACCGCGCGATCGTCGGCAGCCTTGAGCGGTTTATTGGCATTCTGATCGAGGAGAGTGCGGGCGCACTGCCAGCGTGGCTCGCGCCGGTGCAAGTTGCCGTGCTCAACATCACCGACGCCCAGGCCCAGTACGCCCGCAGCGTGGCCAAAACGCTGCAAAATCAAGGGCTTAGGGTTGATTTAGACCTCCGCAACGAGAAAATTACCTATAAAATCCGCGAGCATTCGATGCAAAAGCTGCCGTACTTGGTCGTTATTGGCGACAAAGAAATGGCAGCAGGTTCTGTCGCAGTGCGTGCCCGGGGTGGACAAGACCTCGGAGTGATGTCCCTAGACGCCTTTGTGCAAAAAATCCTGGCGGACATTGCAAACAAATCGGTGGTCTGAGGTCCTTCCAAAGAACGTCTTTTGTGCGCGCGCAAGCTGCAGCAACTGCCATGGTTTTGTGGCAACACTAAAAAAGGATTGAGCCATCGCTACTGAATTTCGTGACCGCCGTCAGCGTGAAGAACGCAAGCACCGCTTGAACCGTGAAATCATGGCCCCCGAGGTCCGCCTCACTGGCCCCGATAACGAGCCCTTGGGTGTCGTCAGCCTGATGGAAGCCCTGCGCCAAGCAGGTGAACTCGATGTTGATTTGGTGGAAATTTCTGCTACTGCGAACCCGCCGGTCTGTCGTTTGATGGACTACGGTAAGTTCAAGTACCAAGAGCAGAAAAAGGCGGCTGAGGCCAAGGCCAAACAGACGGTCATCGAAATCAAGGAAATCAAATTCCGGCCAGGCACAGACGATGGGGACTACAACATCAAGATGCGCAACATCAAGCGCTTCTTGGCCGATGGCGACAAGTGCAAGATCACCTTGCGCTTTCGGGGTCGTGAAATCACCCACCAAGACATCGGTCTGGCAATGTTGCAGCGCATGCGAGATGAGTTGGGCGACCTGATTGTGGTGGAGCAGTTCCCCAAGCTAGAAGGTCGCCAGATGGTGATGATGATTGCGCCAGGCCGCAAAAAGCCGGTTGGCGCAGCAAAACCTGCAGCGGAGACTGCAAGTTGAAAAAACAAAGCGTTGCCGGTGGGTACACTGGCAACGCAGGTACTGCGGAACTTTAGGGTTTCACAGACTGGCAAGGTGCCCACAGGCACCGCCAAAAAGTGGCTCGGGGCCAACAAGGCTGGAAATCCTTTCCAGACGCCTCGCGAGCACAAATGAAAAGGAGCATGCAAATGCCCAAAATGAAGACCAAGAGCGCAGCGAAAAAACGCTTCCGCGTCCGTCCAGGTGGAACCGTCAAGCGCGGTCAAGCCTTCAAACGTCACATCCTGACCAAGAAGACCACCAAGAACAAGCGCCACTTGCGCGGCTCCGCTGGAGTTCATGAGACCAACATGGGTCACATGGCACAGATGCTGCCCGGCCGTGGTATCTAACTAACGACGAACAAGGAGTAACACAATGCCTCGCGTCAAACGTGGTGTAACGGCTCGCGCCCGCCACAAAAAAGTTCTGGCCCTTGCCAAGGGTTTTCGCGGCCGCCGCGGTAATGTATTTCGTATCGCTAAAGAAGCGGTAATGAAGGCTGGGCAGTACGCCTACCGTGACCGCCGTACCAAGAAGCGTGTTTTCCGTCAGTTGTGGATCGCACGTATCAATGCGGCTGCACGCCAATGCGGAATGACCTACAGCCAGTTTGCCCACGGCCTGAAAAAGGCGAACATCGAGATCGACCGCAAGGTGCTGTCCGATATCGCCATCCACGACATGACAGCGTTTGCTGGCATCGTGGAACAAGTCAAGGCCAAGTTGGCAGCCTGATCCACGGCCAAGCTCCATTTTCTTGGCGCTTGGCGCGTTAGAAACAAGGGCTAGCGCTTGCAAAAGCACTAGCCCTTTTTCGTTGGACCTTAATCAAATACACCTATGCAAGAGTTGAACGAACTCGTCTTGTCCGCCCAATCCGCATTTGCGCAGGCCCAGACCCCCCACGAACTCGAGAACGCCAAGGCCCAGTTTCTTGGCAAGGCAGGGCGCATCACCGAGCTCATGAAGGGAATGGCCACACTAACGGTAGACGAGAAAAAGTCTCGGGGCGCAGCCATCAACCTTGCAAAGCAAGCCATCGAGGACGCGCTCAACGCCAGGCGCAAAGCGCTGGCGGATGCTGAGTTGCAAGCCCAGTTGCAGGCCGAGGCGCTGGATGTGACCCTGCCAGGACGCCAGCGCGGCCAAGGTGGACTGCACCCGGTATCGCTGACCTTGGAGCGGATCGAGGCGATCTTTGGCTCCATGGGTTTTGATGTGGCCCAGGGTCCCGAGATCGAGTCCGACTGGTTCAACTTCACCGCCCTTAACACGCCCGAAGACCACCCCGCGCGGTCCATGCACGACACGTTCTACGTGGAGGGCGGATCGCCCAGCGCTCCGAACTTGCTGCGTACCCACACCAGCCCCATGCAGATCCGCCACGCCGTGCAGCATGTCAAGCGTTTTCGCCAGGCCGCAGGAGCGAACGCCGGTGGTCTGTACAGCGGCGATATGCCAGAAATTCGGGTGATTGCGCCCGGACGAACCTACCGCGTGGACAGCGATGCCACCCACTCGCCTATGTTTCACCAATGCGAGGGGCTCTGGGTGGGTGAGAACGTCAGCTTCAAGGACCTGAAGTTTGTGTTCACAGATTTCTGCCGCACCTTTTTTGAAAGCGAAGATTTGGTGCTGCGTTTTCGGCCGAGCTTTTTCCCATTCACTGAACCCAGCGCCGAGATTGATATTCAGTTCCAAGGCGGCCCCTTGGCAGGCCGTTGGTTGGAGGTTGCAGGG
This sequence comes from Rhodoferax sp., assembly GCA_044346035.1. Classification (GTDB taxonomy): domain Bacteria; phylum Pseudomonadota; class Gammaproteobacteria; order Burkholderiales; family Burkholderiaceae_C; genus Allorhodoferax. The sequence continues at coordinate 3,568 of JBIIZY010000220.1, forward strand.
TCGGGCCAGGTGCACCCAAACGTGATCCGCAACATGGGGCTTGACCCGGAAAAGTTCATCGGTTTCGCCTTTGGCATGGGGCCTGACCGGCTCACGATGCTGCGCTACGGCGTCAACGACTTGCGACTCTTCTTTGATGGTGACATTCGTTTCCTGTCCCAGTTCCAGTAGAGCGCTGCGTTGACCGCGATCCACCTGACCCCTACCCAACATGCAATTTCCTGAATCCTGGCTGCGCGCCTTTTGCAATCCCCCAATGACCACCCAGGAGGTGGCCGAAACTTTGACCATGGCCGGACTGGAGGTGGAAGAGCTCAAGCCGGTGGCTCCTGATTTTTCTCAGGTTGTCGTAGGTGAAATTCGCGCTGCGGTGCCGCATCCCAATGCGGACCGCTTGCGCGTGTGCACCGTCGATGTCGGCCAAGAACACGCGCTCAGTATTGTCTGCGGTGCGCCCAATGCGCGCGCTGGGTTGCGGGTTGCCTGTGCGTTGGTAGGTGCCGTACTTCCGCCCG
>JBIIZY010000067.1:0-13619 GCA_044346035.1 Rhodoferax sp.
CAATCAGTCCGGCGCGCAGCAAATGAAAGCGTGGCTGGCGCGTGGCCACCACCCGGCCGCGGGTCCACACCACCAGCGGCAGCAGCATCACCAGCACCACCGTGGCCTGCAGGTACAGCACCTCTTTGGGGGCCATGCCACCCACCATCAGATGCTTGTTGCAAGCGTCCAGCACCGACCAGCACAACATCGCCAGCACCACCAGCGCGATGCCTCGGGCGTTGCCCGAGCGCCGCAGCCACGCGCCTTGCAATTTCTGCTGGAAAGTTGGCAGCACCGCTTAGGCCTTCAAAAATTCTGCTTTGCCGCCCAGCCAGCGCTGCACATGCAGTTGGGCCAGGTGCGGGTGCCGGTCCAGCAGCATCGGCGCTTCGTGGCGCGCCCACTCCAGCAACTCGGCGTCACGGGCCAGGTCGGCAAAGCGCAGCATGGCCTCGCCGCTTTGGCGCGCGCCCAAGAACTCGCCGGGGCCGCGAATCTCCAGGTCGCGCCGGGCGATCTCAAAGCCGTCGTTGGTCTGGGCCATGGCGCGCAGGCGCTCGCGCGCGGCCTCGCCCAAACGCGGCCCGTCGCCCGTGGAGTACAGCAGCACGCAGGCCGAGGCCGCAGCGCCGCGCCCCACGCGGCCGCGCAACTGGTGCAACTGGCTCAGACCAAAGCGCTCGGCATGCTCGATCACCATCAGCGAGGCGTTGGGCACGTCCACACCCACTTCGATCACGGTCGTGCTGACCAGCACCGACACCAGCCCGGCCACGAAAGCCGCCATCACCGCCTTTTTGTCCTCGGGCGCCATGCGCGAATGCAACAGGCCGACCAGCACCGGCGCGCCGTCAGCGCGCACGCTGCCCTGCAGCGCCTGCGCCAAGTCCGCATGGGTCTGGGTGGCGTTGCGCAGGTCCAGTGCCTCGCTCTCTTCGATCAGTGGGCAGACCCAATAAATCTGGCGGCCTTGCGCAATTTGCGCGCGGATACGTTCGATCACCTCATCGCGGCGCGCTTCCACGACCAGCTTGGTGACAACGGGCGTGCGTCCGGGCGGCAGCTCGTCAAGGGTGGAGACATCCAAGTCGGCGTAGTAGCTCATGGCCAGCGTGCGCGGAATGGGGGTGGCCGTCATCATCAGCAGGTGGGGCTCCATCGCGTCGTGCTGCAGCTTGCCGCGCAAGGCCAGGCGCTGGGCCACGCCAAAGCGGTGCTGCTCATCGATGATGGCCAGCGCCAGGTTGTGGAACTTGACCTTCTCCTGAATCACCGCGTGCGTGCCCACCACCAACTGCGCAGCGCCGCTCTCTATCAGCGCCAGCGTGGCACGCCGGTCCTTGGCTTTTTGGGTGCCGGTAAGCCAGGCGGTGGTGATGCCCAGAGGCTCCAGCCAAGCAATCAGTTTGCGAAAGTGCTGCTCGGCCAGCAACTCGGTGGGGGCCATCAGCGCGCACTGCCAGCCGGCGTCGATGCAGTGCGCCGCAGCCAGCGCGGCGACCACCGTCTTGCCCGCGCCGACATCGCCTTGCAGCAGGCGGTGCATGGGCACACTGCGCGCCATGTCGGAAGCAATCTCGGTGCCCACCCGCTGCTGCGCGGCCGTCAGGCCAAACGGCAAGGCAGCCAACAGGCGCTGGTGCAGCGTGCCGCCTGGCACCGCCGCCAGCACCGGCGCGCGCAGCGCAGCGCGTGCCCGGCGCGACTGCAACTGCGAGAGCTGTTGCGCCAGCAGCTCCTCGGCCTTGAGGCGCTGCCACGCGGGGTGGCTGTGGTCTTGCAAGGTGTCCAGCGACACATCGGGTGTGGGATGGTGCAAAAACTGCAAGGCCTGGCGCAAGGTCCACAGCGCATGCGGGTTGAATTGGCTCAGGTCCCCCGGTGCAAACGTGTCGGAGAGTTCGGCCCGGGCCAGACCGGCCAGCACCGCCTTGCGCAAATACGCTTGCGGCAAACCGGCCACCGTGGGGTACACGGGGGTCAGTGCGGTGGGCAAGTCGCCACCGGCGGCGCGAAAGCTGGGGTGCAACATGGTCCAGCCCAGAAACCCACCCTTGACCTCGCCGCGCACCCGGATACGGTTGCCCACCGCCAGCGCTTTTTGCTGCGATGGATAAAAGTTGAAAAAGCGCAGCGAGCAGGTGCCCGAGCCATCGTCCACGGTCACCACCAGTTGGCGGCGCGGGCGGTAGCTGATTTCGCACTGCGTGACCACAGCCTCGATTTGCAGCGTGTCGCCGTCACGGGCGTCGCGCAAACGGGTGATGCGGGTTTCGTCCTCGTAGCGCAGCGGCAGGTGCAGGGCCAAGTCGATATCGCGCAGCAAGCCCAGCTTGGCGAGCGCCTTTTGCAGGGCAGTGGGCGCGGACAACACTGCCTTGGTTTTGGCGCTAGGACTGGAAGCCTCGGCAGGGGTGGGGACGCGCTCGGCCATGGGACAATTCTGCCTTGATCCACCTTGGTACGGGCCGGTACAGCCCGCGCACACCATGTCTGAGTTACACGCACCGACAACGCCACCGGCCGCTGCATCGCACGGCCCACAAGGCCCACTTCCCAGCCCGCCCGCTGCCGCACCCGTGTCGGCATCAACGTCGACCGCGGCAGCGTTATCTGGAGGAGCGCAGCACAGCTTCACCCTGAGTGACTTCGACTTTGCGCTGCCAACCGAGCTGATTGCCCAGCACCCGGCCCCGGTGCGCAGCGGTTCACGGCTGCTCGACGGCACCCAAACGGTGTCGGTAGACCGGGTGTTTGGCGACCTGCCCACGCTGCTGCGAGCGGGCGACTTGCTGGTGCTCAATGACACCCGGGTAATGAAGGCGCGCCTGTTTGGCGAGAAGGCCACCGGCGGCAAGCTGGAGTTGCTGGTGGAGCGTGTGCTGGGCGGCAACCAGGTGGTGGCGCACATGCGGGTGAGCAAGAAGCCCGAGGTGGGTGCCAGCCTCAAGCTGGTCTGTGCGCCGGGCTGTGAAGACGGCCTGCGCGCCACCCTGCTGGGGCGCTGGCCGCAGGCCGACGGCGCGCTGTTTCGCTTCGTGTTGTCCAACGACGCGGGGGACGACCCCCACACGCTGATGGAGCGCCATGGCCATGTGCCGCTACCGCCCTACATCACCCATGCCGACTCGGCGCAGGACGCCGAGCGCTACCAGACCGTGTTTGCCAAGCACCCCGGTGCGGTCGCCGCACCCACCGCTGCGCTGCACTTTGACGAGGCACTGTTTGCGCGCCTGGACGCGCTGGGCGTGCAGCGCGCCCACGTGACGCTGCACGTGGGCGCGGGCACGTTTTTGCCCGTCAAAACCGAGAACATCGCGGAACACCAGATGCACAGCGAGTGGTACCAGGTGCCGCAAACCACCCAAGACGCGGTAGCCGCCTGCCGCGCCCGGGGTGGCCGGGTGGTAGCGGTGGGCACCACCACAGTGCGCACACTAGAGAGCTGGGCCCACACCGGGGTGGCCAGCGGCGACACCAGCATCTTTATCACGCCGGGCTTCAACTTCAATCTGATCGACCTGCTGATCACCAACTTCCATCTACCCAAGTCAACCCTGATGATGCTGGTCAGCGCCTTTGCCGGTTACGAGCACACCATGGCGCTGTACCGCGCGGCGGTGGAGCGCCAGTACCGGTTTTTTAGTTACGGCGACGCGATGCTACTAGCGCGTCAGGGCTTAGCGAAGTAGCGCACGCCTTCGAGCCCGGCGTAGGTTACCTGTTGGGTACAGCAATCCACTCGATAACCCCGGCCAGCTGTGCAAAACACAAAAACGACTGTGGCATCCATACCCAAAACCGCAGCCAAACGCGCACAGAAAGTTTAGTGTTTGGTTATGCAAATTGAACAATGTTAGACAACCATGCCATGCTGCGCGTCGTGTTCTGCCGATTCGTAACTTCCATAAAAACCGATTCATCAGCATACGCCAGCGCATCGACCAGTACATTTGCCGCGACGGTCGCCTGTACAACAGAACCCATTGCAAACTCGCCGCCAGCCGTTCGTACCAACGAGTCATATTGAATGACCATGTCCTCATCAACGTTGCCAGCCAGTTCAATTTCCGAAAGCAACTGATCGTTGTCAGAGAAAGTTGCCAAGTGCAGTATTTTTGCAGCCCGGTCGTAGCAAATGGCAATACGCGTGTCGTTTCTATCCTCAATATTCACGTACTGCAACTCCTCTGCTTCGTCAACCGCTCGACCTTCAGCATCCCTTAAATAGTTGGAGACATAGGTGGTTGAATACTCCGTACCATCCACATAAAGTGCAAGCACTTGCCCTCTAAGGGATATATTGTGTATTCCACCGTCCACGGTGAGATTAGCCTCAGAGGCAGTGGAGTCTGACATAAAAACCGAATCCACGCCACGCAAGGTTGCCGTCAAATAAGAATAATCCATGAGGTATATAGAATTACTTTGATAAACTGCCCCAGGTAGGAACAGTTCCGCACTGGAGGCGGTTTCCGGTAACGTATCAATTGTGATAGCCAGTGCGTTTGTCAAGTTAACCGTATTTCGTCCTCGCCCCAAGGCAATCGTTAGCCCACTGCTTGTGTTGATATCATAGGTGTTTTCGCCATCACCACCAAACAGATTAAGCCCGTGCTGCGAACCCGCCTGCGCGCCCACCACCATAAAATGATCTCTACCCTGCGTACCACGAATAGCATTAAACCCGCGAACTTGGGCTATCGGTTCATCGCTAACTGGCATAGGCGAAGACGACACGCCAGATTGATTTCGGCTGATATCAATAACGCCAGCATAATTGGAAAACACCAGACCGTGCTGATTGTTCTCGAAATCCAAGGTGTTTGCAGTACCAAACGATGCAAACTGACCAACTCTTTCAGTCCTCCGATCACTGTTTATTAACAAGCAATTTTCATTTCCAAGCAGCAATGCATTGGCGCCAACTCCAACATACATCTGATTATTAGCGCCACTGAGTGACAGTGAGACGTCACCGCCTCCGTACATGTATTGAAGATCATCTGCCTCACCAAACAAAATCTCATTACCGGCTCCTCCTTTCAAGAGGAGGTTATCACCAAACGCATCCAAGTTAACACGAAAAGATTCCCCAGCTGGACTACTCCACTCGACGGTAGTCCGCTGCTTTACTTCACGTACTGGCTCCGAAGCATCGTCTGCCGACTTTTGGTCTACGATGATGTCTTGTAGACGCCCAGGAACGCTATTGGTAATAACCTTAATATTCTCATCACTTGGATCTAGCAAAATAATCAGGCTACCCTCTGGCAAATCACGCGCATCAATATAAACTGTACCCTTGTAGTCGTAATCACGATCGGCAGTCGAACCTCGACCAAAGACTACCACTGCAGGCTTACTTAAGTCAGTAACGTGAGGTTTAATGACGGTAGCGAGATTACTTACATCACGCGCCATACCATTAGATATGCCAAGCCAATCGCTCTCCGCCGCTGCAACGCCCGGGGTAACTTCTGACGACGGCGTAGCATTCCCAGCCCAACCGTTGCCTCGCCATCCTACCGACGAATTAGCTTGCATGTTGCCGGTATCCAGAGTTACATACGGCTGAGCAATCGCTCCCTGCATAGGATGGTAATCCAGCTCGAACACTCCAGAAGCACTAACGGTATTTTCACTCCCAATCTTGAACCGTTGCGTCAATGCCGCAAGAAAAACCAACTGACCATATGCAAAGCTAACGCGCTCTAAACTATCCGCTATGTTTGTAAGTGCATTCAAAATACGCAAATCGCGCACCTCAGGGTTTTCGCCACTGAGGGACCTTCCTTCAGCAAGTGCAGTCATTCTCTGGATCGCACCCCGGCGAATATAGTTTCCGTTAGCAGAAATTTGATGCTGCTCATAGAAGCGGGCAGCATCCGCTCGATTAACGTATCCGCCGAGAACTGCGGCTCCCGGCGCATTCCAGTAGGCTCTATCTGCAAGTAAACCATAAATTTCAGCATCGACTTCGCACGCTAGCGTTTTTGCGTATTCACGCATAGCCGTTGCACGCTGATAACCTGTTATATCTGGCCCAAGTGCCGCCGCGGCCAAAAATGTTATTGCTGGCAACAGTAGCAGTGAAAAAACATGGGCAGGAAGACTAACTGGACCTAAAACAGCGCTCACGACGAAGTTAACGCCCATTGCACCTACCTGAATTGCAGTTCGCGAGCGCAACGCCGTTAACTCCATTTCATACTCTTGCGCATTTGTTAAACCACCAGCATGGCGCGCGTGGACGGCCGCAAATGCTACACAAATGCCAAATGCCGTGTTGTTTGCATTACCGAGCAAATTTGCATAAAGACTATACCGAGACTGAACATAACCTGTGGCCACGGCGTCCATCGCATCCGCGATAGCCATTGCCCCATTTCCAACGACAGTAGTAGCCAACCAAGCTTGGTACCAATGTGATTTCCGATAATCACCTTCAGGCACTTGATCTGACATGGCGTACTGTAAGGTCATATAGCTAGCATAGGCTTGGGTACTGTCGTTAGCAAATGCAGCTGCATTTTTTAAGATACCCCAAAAAAGATCTCTACCCACCTTGCGCCGAAATGCATGGTTTTCACCATGAGAGCGTATGATTTCAATCTCTGCATCTATTTCTTGCGCCATTTGTTGTGCGGACATTGCCGTGGTGCTGGAGGGTATTCTGTTCCTTATCACAATAACTCGATTCCCCGAATCAGTTACTGTTACCATATAACTGTTCATGGCCTCTCTTTGCGCGTTTACCGTATTCCGATGTAACTCACGGTACCTATCCCTCTGTTCCTTTAAGACAGGAAAATACTCTTTTAACAAGTCTGTCCAAGGCTCCCACATTCTTTTCCCGCTCTCCTCTACTTGTCCCTTGTGGAAGTTTGCAAACCCTGATAGGAGCCAATTCATAGGCATATTCATCGTTGATGATAAAGATGCATAAAAATTCGCAGTTCGCATTGCCAACGCTTCCTTTTTGTCAGAAGTTCTTAACAATTGATCCCGCATTTGCCATGTCTCAGGAATACCAAAAACAACAGATGCAAGCAACCTTTGGCCCTGATAAGCGTTCCTCATGAATAGGACTTCAGCACTTACAGCCTGGTTGTACTTTATTTTTTTAAGCAGCGCATAGAGTTCAATTTGATCTTTACCAGCTAGCGGGGCCGATTTTGTTATCTCCAAGAGAAGTTGTTCTCGACTGGCGACATCATTATCGTTTTGAATCTTGGTTTCTGACTCCTGGAATATTTTTTGCGCAAGTGTCTTTGCCGTCTCTTTAGATTGCTCGGACTTAATTCGAATGGCTTCCTGCATTTCACCTAGTTCTTTGTCGTACCTTGCCCTTGCATCTTTCAAGCTTAATTCATGCTCAGTGTTTATGCGATCGAGTACTGCTTGATCTATAACAAGACGGGTTGTGGCCTGTTCGTATTCTTGGCTGGCTCTGGTGATGTCTTCTAGGTAAGATGTTGCTGAGGTGCCACCAGGTGTCGTCACAGGTTTATTTATAGCGTCCTTATGGAGTGATATCAACTTTTCACTTCTGAAAATATCGGCCGCTCTCCGTGCGTCATCCTCCACTATCCGATTGCGCTCTTGATCTCGCATGAACTCGTTTTCTATCAGCCTGGTAGACTGGCTGCCGAATAATTGCATCGCGAATTTTTTTATTGAACTTAAACTTTCTTGCCATTGAATGAATCTCTGTTGGATCTTATGCCGTGTAGATTCATGTGGTTCTCTTATGAGCTTGTTAAGTAATGTTTCGGCTTCTTCATGTATTTCCTCAACGAGAGCTGCGTTTACTTGGTCGAATTTAAGGTTTGCTGCTTGAATATCTTGGTCTCTTTTGATCCGTGCGCGTAAATTTATATCTTCATTGATTACGGTTATTTGCGCTAGCCTGTCGTTTTCTGCTTGAATGTTTGCAGCATTTAGTTTGGAATTTAACTCAGTGATTCTCGCCTCTCGCTGTTCACTGGCTTCAGCGTCGGCTAGATGAATCGCCGCACTAATATATCTGTCTCTGGTTGAGCTTGCTTCATTCAGAGCTGTTACACTCCGCTCATTGATGTGCGAATATCCATCACCATTTGGTTTTGAATATAAATATGTCGCCCATTTTTTTAGGTCGTCAACGCTTGCTGTTTTGTAATCTTTGCTATTAACTGCGGGAATGGTGAATGCCTCTGTGGCCTCACCTGCAGGAACGACAACACTTGTTTTCGGATCGCCTCTGTATTTTGGACTGTTCAGTATGCTTTTATAGGTGGCCAGTTCTGCAACGGCAGCTGACAACGCATCAGGAAGAACTGAAGGCTCAATTGAATCACCCCGAGGCCCCCTAAACAGTGGTCGATCTTCAAATCCTACTGTGAGCAAATACCGTAATCCGGAGTTTGAAAAGCTGAATCCCGGTTTCATTACATTACGCATTATCTCCGGCATTCTTTCTTGGTCTAACCCCATCACACCATTTGCGTGATTAATTAGATCCGGGAGTGCAACTGGAATATCATTAACAGGGCGTACGGCGCTGCTTTTTGCTATTTGTTTGTGCAGAAAATCCCTTATTTCCGCGGTTGTCCGATCTGCGCTGGTTTGTAGTATGTTTAACATATGTCTAAACCCAAACGCAAAACCTGTAATTATTCCAGAAACCCTCGAACTGTTGTCATAAATACCCTTCAGAGTTCCTGCTGCATTGGCGATGTCATTGGTTACTTGCTGAAAAATATTTAATCCGTTTTCTGCTGTTGCTTCGCGCAGTTCGGCCAGCGCGCTACGCAGTTCGCCGCTTGTTCCTTTGAGGTTTCTAATATCAACGGTAAGGTCCTTTTTAAGGCTGGGACTCGTGTGTGTGACGTGAGCAATTAGCGCCAGGCGGGTTAATCCGGCGGGCGCTGCATCCAGTAGTTCCGCCCAGCGGGAGCGGAAGTCCGCTGCGTCGAGTCCAGCATCCGCTGCTCCCGCTGACAATATGTCTAGAACTCGATTTGACCCATCAGGGTCTGCAACGCTGGTCAGGCCATTGCTCAACTCGGCCAAGCTGAATGCTGGATACGCTGTATGAAGATACTTAGCGATCCACAATACACCTCGTGCACTGGCGGCATCCGTTGCTTGATTGAGCATCCCCACCATGGCTTGTTGATCCGCGATTTGCAGGCCGGTGGTCAACTCGGTAAACGTTTGAACGAAACTCTGCATTGCTGCTAAGTCACCTTGGTCAATGACCCATCCTCTGAATCTGACTGCTTGCTCCTGGTTGTGAAACTTTGCCAGGGCCGCTTGGTAGTCCTCCCACAGCTTGGGATTTGAGCTCGTGCCCATCGCCGCATTCAAACGGGTTTGCAACAATGGGCTAAGCCCAGACCCACTAACCGAACCGTCTGGCGAACCGTTGACCGTTTTCCACGCAAACCACTGTGCGGCCGTCAAGCCCATAGTGTGGTCGGTGTGGGTGTTTCCACTGTTTGCAAGGCTATTGAGTAATGCACTGCTGAAGTAACTAGTCACGCTGGTGCTTAAGCTGCTTAGTCCGCGCGCTTCGGCCAATGATTGCCATTGTGTAACGGTAAATGCCTCGCCTAGGTGTGCATTGCCTGAGCCTACGGTTGATTGAATCACCGAGGGGTTAAGCGAATTGACCACTTTGGGCGCCAGATCTAGCAGGCCAACTCCACTTCGATTCCAGGTTTTCCATTGAATAGCGGTTATCTGGGAGATTGCACGCTGTGAGAGCTCCGTCAATAGTTCGGGGCTGAAGCTCGCTACTGTTTCGTTACTCAAGACGGCCAAACCGCCGCCGCCGTTGTGGGCAACCTGCGACCATTCTGCAGCAGTCATGGATTTAATCCGCAACTGCATGTCAGACATCCTAGCGGAGCTTGAATTAAGAATGTGTGCCAGCACGTTGGCACTGAGTTGCTCTAGAAAATGTCCGTCCGCCCCCTTGTCTATCCACGAAGACCAGCCATTCATGTCGGTGTCAGAAGGGTCTATGCTGTTATCAATATGAACCCAAGCCGCTGGTGACATGCCATTAATGACCGCTGCACTTAGGTCTGAGAAAGCATTTTTTTGACCCCACGCTTGCCACGCGGCTGTATCAAACAATCTGCCAACGACGTCCGGCAGCATGCTGTTTACCTTGATCGCAGACCACTTTGCAAGGCGATCTGCGGTGAACCCATTGTGATCACCCCACCCTTGCGCTAGATGGTTCATTTGATCAGTCGACAAAGCATCCAGAATGTTCACACTGTAAAACTCAGCGTAGCCCGATGAGCCAACGCCGTGGGCACTGCGCAAGCGTTTATCCAATGCGTGCCACTGCTCGTTGCTCAGTAGAGCAGTGGCCCCAAGGCGGCCGATTATTGTTTTTAGCTCGGTCAAGGTATGCAGGTCGCTCACTAACCCTACTCCCAGAGCACCCAAACCATGGTTTCTTCGCTGCGCCCACTCGCCGAGCGCCGCGGTCCAATCCTTGGCAAACTCGGCTTTTAGTGCCCCCAGATTGCCTTGCACGACGTTGGCGTCAAGCGCGTTGAGTCGCTGCTTTTTTGTTTCATTTGGAGTGGTATCCAGCCCGGATTTCAGCCAACTCGTGAGCATTTCGCTGATGCTCTCGGGTGCGATCGTTTGCATGCCGTTAATCACATGCGCTGCTAGTGCGGCGCGCTCTAATGGGTTTTGGTTTTTATGCACCCACGAGGCCCACAGCGTCTGGTTGATCCCTTTTATTGCGTCATCATTGAATTGGTTCAGATCAACAGCCCTGAAAACCTGAAATTTTCCGGAAGACAGTTGATTGAACGCGCTCGCTGCCAGATCGTTTAGCAGGTGTTCGGGATCTGCGGAAAGCCAGTCGCTGACCCAAGTTGGTGGCAACTGGAGGCCATTTTTAGTAGCTGCATTGATAACGGTTGCGCTGGCTTTACTTAGGTCGGGCACTGTTGTGAGCCAGGCCGTCCAGGCTTGGGCCGGTACTGATGCCATGACACTGCTGCTCCAAACGTTCATGGTTTCAATACTGAGATTCTTGAAGCGCTTTGCAATTTCGTTTGGCTCCGAGTCGCCTCCTTGCAGCCATGCCTGCCATTGCTCATCTGTTACTTGATTTATTAGCTCAATTCCCAGCTTTGGGCGGCCTTCGAATTCAGCATTGCGCAACGTGTCCCAATCGGCCACGCTAAACCCTTGAATCAGTACGTTACTCAGTTGATTCAGGTTATGTCTAGGCTGGGCGGCCCAAGCCACCCACTGACTTCCACTTGGTCGGATCCACTGCAATGCACTGGCGCTGTTCTCTAGGTCGTTGAATGCGGCCCCGGCAAGCGAGTTAAAAAGCTTCGCGCTTAGATCTCTGAACACCGACTCTGGAGTGCTCCGTGCACAAAAGTTGATCAAGGACTGACGTTGAGCGTTTGTACTCAGTTCGTACAACACCGCGAAAGACTCCACACCTTGATTGTTGTCATCGACAAAATAACTTAAAAACGAACTTAAAGCCTGCGGCGAAAGCTGGTCGTAGCTGTGTCCAGCGACGCTGGCCCAATCCATCAAATCGGTGATTTCTGCTGCAATCCAAGCGTTCTTTGGGAGAACGTTTAAAAACTCACCGTTAATTGAGGCCAGTGAACTCAGTCCATCCCCAGCTGTTGCTGAGGTTTGCGAGAACCAGCTCTTCCATTGATCTACGGTCAATTGCTCTAAAAGACCCGCATTTCGCAACGCACCTATCACAGAGCTTGTATTCAATGTCTTGCTTAGGTAAGGCGTCAAATGCTCACCGAGCTGGCTCAAGTGGTTGCCTGGTGCTTTAGCCCAGTTGCAAAGCAGTGTTGTGAAGTCGACAGCAGATTCAATAAGCACACCCGGCGTACTTTCGGCGGGCAAGTTCACGTCTGACAACGTTGACAGACTGGCTGAGATGACGTCTGCACTAAGCTGGTTAAAGCCAGCTTGGTGTTTAACCCGTAACCAAGCTTGCCAATCCTCTACGCTAAGGAGGCCCGCGTTGGCGCCCATGCTGTTCAACTGCGAGAAGGATAAGCCCCTTGCCAAATCACCCATACTGCCGGCACCGCTGCCGCCAATCCGGTAATACGACCTCCACAGATCCCAGGTCATTTGCTTCAGTGGACTTGCAAGCGTATCTGCGAACTCACCGACAAGTCTCGTTTCAAAGGCACTCCAAGCACTGGCGGTGATCGTTCGTAAGGCGCCCGGTTCCAGAGAGCGCAAGTGGTGTGCCTCGCCACCTGTTTGACCATTGACCCACTCCAACCAGTCTTGAGCGGTCCACCTTTCGAGCGCCGAGCCGAGTGCGTTCACGGTGCCAGCCGCCAAAGAACCTGTGCTGTGCTGGGCTTTCCAAGCCTGCCATTGCGACGCACTTATCTGTCCAGCCAGCGGATGTACTTGCACCTCCAGTTGCAGCGTCAGGTCATGTAAAAGCGCCGGATCGAAGATTTGCGCGAAATGTTTGTCTGAGATGCCTGCCATGGATTTGTCAGTTCCACGCCACAACAACCAGTCGCTTGGCGTGTTTTGCTCCAGCACTGAAGCGGGCAACGCATTGATAACTTCTAGCGGAACGTTCAAAAATTCGCCGGGGTGCGCTGCAAGCCAAGCACTCCAGTGGAACGGTGTTACGCCGCCAAGTGCCGCCGTACCGGCTAGGGCGGTCAAGGTCTCCAGCGAAATACTGGCAAAAACCCTGTCCGATAGGCTTGAAAAACTCTCCTGATCGCCAGTTTGGTCCCCTTGCTGCAGCCAAGCTTTCCAATCATTTGCAGTGAGGCTGAGTAGCTGATCTGCTTGCATCTGGTTCACAACGAATGCAGTCAACGCACCATAGCCGTGGCCCCCTGCTTGCCAAGCGGCCCATTGCGACGCGTTAATCTCAGACAAGGCCACTGATGGCATTTTTTTCAGCAGTTGAGGACTAAACCCGCGTACCAGTGCTGTAGGAAGCTGACCCATGCTATTACTGCTGGGCTCCTGCGGCACGTCAGAATCTATACGTTCGGGGTAGGTCCAGTTTCCGAACCAACGCGCGAGGGTTTCGGCCTTTCCGGAATCGGACACCAATGAAGAGGTCAACACATTGACAACCTCGCCTGCAGCATTCAGGTGAAACAGTTGCGAGAATGGATTGTCAGCATGAGCGCCAGCAAGTTTTTGGAGATACGCGAATATGGCATCCACGAGATGGGGAGACGCCGATAAAGAAGCGTCTGTAGCCCATGCGGCCAAATCTCCCGATTTGATAAGCAAGGCAAGAGATTGGTTGCTGAGGCCGGTGAAAAGACTCTGCAAGTCGGGAGTGCCCTGAACATTGTGTAGACGCGTCCAAGCGGAGAGCCAGTTTTCGCTGTAATCTTGCAAAGTAGTTCTGGTCAATAGATTGGTGTGCAACGCAATAATCGCGTCTGCACCCAAGCCAGCAACACTCTCTTCCTGACCACTCAGTGGATGCACAGTGAGCCACGCATTGAATTGCTCCTGACCCAGTGCTCCCAATTGCTCCGGCGACAAGCCGTTAAGGTCTGCCGTTCGCAAGCACGCTACTAACCCAGATGGGACTTGGGCAATTTCCCCAGCATGCGCGCTCATCCAGG
>JBIIZY010000221.1:0-4073 GCA_044346035.1 Rhodoferax sp.
CGCAGCGCTGAGCTCACCAAGTACGCAGCCAATGCCATGCTTGCGACACGCATCAGCTTCATGAACGAAATGGCCAACTTGGCGGAAGTGCTCGGCGCTGATATCGAGAATGTTCGCAAGGGAATCGGTTCCGATCCGCGTATTGGCTATGACTTTTTGTATGCAGGCGCTGGCTACGGCGGCTCGTGCTTTCCCAAAGACGTGCAAGCACTGATAAAGACGGCGTCAAATCACTCGGCGACTTCGCTCAAGGTGCTGCAGGCGGTCGAATCGGCCAACGAAGCCCAAAAGCGCGTACTCGGCTCCAAAGTGTGCAAGCACTTCGGACCAGACCTGCGGGGAAAGCACTTCGCTCTCTGGGGCTTGGCGTTCAAGGCCAACACGGACGACATGCGCCAAGCGACCAGCCGAGAAGTGATTGCCGACCTGCTGCAAGCTGGGGCCACCGTTACAGCCTACGATCCCGTTGCAATGCAGGAGGCCGCCAAGTGCCTTGCCAACGAGCCGGGCATCAACTTTGCAGACTCCCAGGTGGCGGCGCTTGCTGGCGCTGATGCGCTGGTCATCGTGACCGAATGGCGCGAGTTTCGCAGCCCCGACTTCGATGTGCTCAAAGCAGCGCTCAAGTACCCCGTGATATTTGACGGCCGCAACCTTTACGATCCCGACATGGTTCGGGGATTGGGCTTTGAGTACTTTGCGATAGGACGTTAAGGCAGCACCTGCGCCGGCATTGTCAGGGCGCCGAAATGGCCACGATTACCCCAACTGTTCAACGCATTCGGCGGTCCAAACAGACCCTGTTTGTCACCCATAATCGGCTGTATCTCGTACAGCTGAGGAGTCCCAATGACAATACTGGTCACCGGAGGCGCTGGGTTTATTGGCAGCAACTTTGTGCTCGACTGGCTTGGCCAGAGCGACGAGCGGGTTATCAACCTTGATAAGCTGACGTACGCCGGCAACTTGGAGAATCTGGTGTCGGTTTCCGAAAACCCTCACCATGTTTTCGTACATGGCGATGTGCAAGACACTGCCTTGGTCGACCGCCTGCTAGCGGAACACCAGCCCCGAGCGGTGGTGAACTTTGCAGCTGAAAGCCACGTAGACCGCAGTATTTCCGGCCCCAGCGCATTCATTCAAACCAATGTCGTAGGTACCTTCCAATTACTGGAGTCGGTGAGGCGTTACTGGGGCGCGCTGGCAGAGGAGGACAAAGCCATGTGGCGTTTCCTGCATGTATCTACCGACGAGGTCTATGGTTCCCTGGGCCCGTCCGATGCCGCCTTTTCAGAAACCCACCGCTACGCGCCAAACAGCCCCTATTCCGCCTCGAAAGCCGCCAGTGACCACCTGGTGCGGGCCTACCACCATACCTACGGGCTGCCGGTGCTTACCACCAATTGCAGCAACAACTATGGCCCCTACCACTTTCCCGAGAAGCTGATCCCCCTCATGATCGTCAACGCGCAAGCTGGCAAGCCCTTGCCCGTCTACGGTGATGGTCAGCAAGTGCGGGACTGGCTGTACGTAAAAGACCACTGCAGCGCGATCAGACGTGTCCTCGAAGCGGGGCGCTTGGGTGAGGTGTACAACGTCGGCGGCTGGAACGAGAAACCCAACTTGGACATCGTGCACACCGTGTGCGATCTGCTGGACGAACTCAAACCACGCGCCGATCGCAAGTCGTACCGCGCGCAGATCACCTACGTCACCGACCGCCCCGGTCACGACCGCCGCTATGCCATTGACGCGCGCAAGATTGAACAGGAATTGGGTTGGAGGCCCAGTGAGACGTTTGAATCTGGCATTCGCAAAACCGTTCAGTGGTACTTAGAGAACCCTGCGTGGGTGGCCAACGTACAAAACGGTAGCTACCGTGACTGGGTTGCGCAACAGTACGGCCACGGCAACACTGCAAGTTTGGCATGAAGATCCTTTTGTTCGGTCGTGATGGCCAAATCGGCTGGGAGTTGCAGCGTGCGCTGTCTGTGTTGGGCGAGGTCGTGGCACTCGGCACTGACGCTTCGTCCAACCCAGACGGTTTGTGCGGTGACTACACCCAGCTCGACGGGCTGGCACACACCGTGCGAACGGTAAAGCCTGCCGTGGTTATCAACGCCGCCGCGTACACCGCAGTCGATCGGGCCCAATCCGAGCCCGACCTAGCGCACACCATCAATGCGCTTGCGCCTGCGGTACTTGCATCGCAGGCCAGCGCGCTGGGTGCTTGGCTGGTGCACTACTCCACCGACTATGTATTCGATGGAAGCGGCCACACGCCTTGGACCGAGGAGCAGGAACCCAAGCCGCTAAGCGTGTACGGACAAAGCAAGTGGCAGGGCGACCAGGCGGTGGCCTCAACGCCGCAGCACCTGATTTTTCGAACCAGTTGGGTGTATGCGGCAAAGGGCACAAACTTTGCCAAAACCATGCTCAAGCTGGCCTGCGAGCGCGACACCCTGTCGGTGATCGACGACCAGCACGGCGCGCCAACCTCGGCCGAGCTCTTGGCAGACAGCACCGCGCACGCACTGCGCAGTGCGCTGGCAAAGCCCGCGCTGGCAGGGCTGTACCACTGTGCCGCCGCCGGAGAGACCAGCTGGCACGGCTACGCGCAGCACGTCATCGCGCGCGCGGCCTCGCTGGGCTGGCCCCTCAAAGTGCAGGCCCACCAAGTGCGCGCCATCCCCAGCGCCAGCTACCCTAGCGCGGCCACGCGGCCACTGAACTCGCGCCTGGACACCACCAAATTGCAAACCACCTTCGGGCTGGTCATGCCGCCATGGCAATTTGGCGTGAACCGCATGCTTGCCGAGATGACCCCACCCGCCTGAGTCCTGAAAACCACAAGCACCATGACCAACACGACACCACCCGAAACTACAGCAACCGGCCGCCGGGGAATCATCTTGGCCGGCGGCTCTGGCACACGCCTGTATCCGGCCACCCAATCGGTCAGCAAGCAGCTGTTGCCGATCTACGACAAGCCCATGATCTACTACCCGTTGACCGTGCTCATGCTGGCCGGTATCCGGGAAATCTTGGTGATCTCCACACCCCAAGACACGCCGCGTTTTGAGCAGCTTCTTGGACACGGCGCCCAGTGGGGTATCGATATCACGTATGCAGTGCAGCCCTCGCCCGATGGTTTGGCACAGGCGTTTCTGATCGGTGAGCGGTTTATCGGCTCGGCACCGAGTGCGCTGGTGTTAGGAGACAACATTTTTTACGGCCACGACTTTGCGACCTTGCTCAAGAATGCCAACCAACAGACCCACGGCGCGACGGTTTTTGCCTACGCGGTCAACGACCCGGAGCGCTACGGCGTGGTGGAGTTCGACAGTGCCGGGCGCGCTATCAGCCTAGAGGAAAAACCGAATGCACCCAAAAGCCGCTACGCGGTTACAGGTTTGTACTTCTACGACAACCAGGTCGTGGAACTGGCCAAGCAAGTCAAGCCCAGCGCCCGCGGGGAACTCGAAATCACGGACCTCAACCGTATGTACCTGGACAAGGGCGAGCTTGATGTGCAGACCATGGGACGGGGATACGCCTGGCTCGACACTGGCACCCACGAGTCCATGCTAGAGGCAAGCCAATTCATTTACACCATAGAGAATCGACAAGGCCTGAAGGTGGCGGCCCCGGAAGAAGTGGCGTGGCGCAGTGGCTGGATCAGCAATGCCCAGCTCGAAGTATTGGCCGCTCCGCTGGCCAAGTCGGGCTATGGAAAATACCTGCTGCGCCTGCTCAAGGAAGCGGTTTATTGATGCCACACTCGCCCCCATGAAGGTCACGCCCACCGCCATCGCTGACGTACTGCTCCTAGAGCCAACGGTGTTCGGAGACGCACGCGGCTTCTTTTTTGAAAGTTTCAACGCCAGGGTGTTTGAACAATCCACCGGGGTCCAAGCCCACTTTGTCCAGGACAACCATTCCCGCTCCGCCGGAGGCGTATTGCGCGGCCTGCACTACCAGGTCCAACATCCACAGGGCAAGCTGGTGCGGGTAACACAGGGCGAGGTGTTTGATGTCACGGTGGACATCCGACCCAACTCAAAGACCTTTGG
>JBIIZY010000222.1:0-4067 GCA_044346035.1 Rhodoferax sp.
GTGTCCAACTGCGAGGCGTTTCAGTCGCGCCGCCTGCAGGCGCGCTTCAAAAACGCGCAGGGCAAGAACGAACTGGTGCACACCCTCAACGGCTCGGGCCTGGCCGTGGGCCGCACGTTGGTGGCCGTGCTGGAGAACTACCAAAACGCCGACGGCTCCATCACCGTGCCCGAGGCGCTGCGCCCCTACATGGGCGGCACCGAGCGGCTTGGCAGCTGACTTGCGCTGCTAGAATCTGGCCTTCGCCCAATACGACGCAGACCCGGAGAGGTGGCAGAGTGGTCGAATGTACCTGACTCGAAATCAGGCGTAGGGGCGACCCTACCGAGGGTTCGAATCCCTCCCTCTCCGCCAGAACCCATCCCAGCCAGTCCACAAAAACCCCGCACTGTCTCAGGTGCGGGGCTTTTTTGTTGGCTGCGAACTGACCCAAAAGCCAGTATCCATGCGGGCCGTTGGCGGTGGCGATTCAAACTGTTGGTGAGTCACAGTTGCCAGAAAACAGGCGCTGGTTCTCGGCCAGACGCGGTCAGTTGCATCCCATGTGACGCCGATACATCTCGGGGTTATGTCCCGCGGGGACGTTCTTGCAAGGGTCCTCCGCGTACCCGCGAAGAACGTTGTAACGCTTGATCTGTTCAGGCTGGAGGTACTGCACAGTTTTGTAATGTTGGGACAAGTGGATGAAGCGCAGTGCTGTTCTTGCAGCCTCGGCTTCTGACAGTAAACCGCGCAGCGATGCCTCGTCCACTGTGCCCCTTGCAAAGGCAAGCTCCAACGCCGTTTCGGCCGCGATCAGGCGCTCACCGGTTGTTATCGCAGCTTTGCGCATGTCGTCAAACAGCACCTGGGTCTTGGCGACCTGATCCTGCGTCAGCGGGATTTTGTCCTTGAGTTCCAGTAGATGCGCTGGCCCAGGCATGCCGTTCAGTTCGGCCGCCAGAGCCAGTCCCCAGCCACCGCCACGGCGAAGTTCCTTGATGTCGGCGTCGGACAGTGACTTGACAGCGCGGCTTTGCATGCCAGCGTAAGGGGTCGAAGATCCATGGGTGTGTTGAGCCAGGCTCGACAACGGAGCACAGACGGCAAGCACGAGCAACAGCGCAATTGGTTTCAAAGAGTTCTCCAGTAAGCAAGACTTTGGTGGGGCGCTACGGACTGCTCAATCTGAACTGAACGCCACGCGGGGATGACTCAATGCGTGGGGGCCGCACCCGCCGCTTTGGCATTGGCGTCCAACCCCCCTTTGGCTTTCCATTCGGCAAAGCCGCCTTGCAGAATTTGTACGTTTTCCCATCCGGACACACGCAGTGCAAAGCCAGCCTGGGCAGAGAGCGTGCCGGTGTTGCAGTAGATCAGGACAGGTTTATTCTTCGGGATGTCGGCGCTTTTGGCCAGCACCTGACGCCATTCGATATTGACGGCCCCTGGAATGTGCTCCTTGTTGTATTGGGCCGCATCACGTGCATCAATAATCAGCATCTTTGCGTATTCCCCGCGAGGAATTTGCTCTGGAAAGATGGCGCCCCCACCGTAGTCCACAAACTCAAGGTAACCCGACAGTTCATCTATCAGCTTGGTTTTGTCATTCGCCAGGGCGGGCGCGACCGCAAAGAACAAGGCCAGTGCGGCGCCGAGGAGTTTTCTCATGGTTGCATCTTTTATAAGTGACATCTAATATTAGCGCGTGTCCCTCAACACAGACAAGAACGCAATGATCGAAAAAGCCCACCACTGGGAGAACGTCTATAGAAACAAGAGCTTCGATGCGGTGAGTTGGTACGCTCCTCACTTGGCAGAGTCGCTGCGACTCATAGAACAACTGTGCCTGGACAAGACAGCGGCCATTGTGGACATCGGGGCGGGCGAGTCCACATTGGTGGATGATCTACTACAGCGGCACTACCTCGATCTCTCCGTGCTGGATATTTCAGCAACGGCGATCGAATTCACCAAGCAACGGCTCGGCACCAAAGCCGCTCAGGTGAGCTGGCATGTGGGCGATATCACGCGCTATGACTTTGCCGGCAAACAGTTTGACTTGTGGCACGACCGTGCGGTTTTCCATTTCTTGACTGAACCATCGGCAAGGCGAAGTTACATTGAATTGGTCCGTCGGTCGGTGCAGCCTGGGGGCTATGTCCTGATGGCAACCTTTGGCCCCGACGGACCTCGGCAATGCAGCGGGCTCGATGTGCTGAGGTACAACGATGAGCAACTGCACCATGAGTTCGGTGACGGCTTTGAGTTGTTGGGAAGTGAGATCAACCATCACCACACCCCCGCGGGTACCAAGCAGCAGTTCCTGTATTGCTGGTGCCGCAGAAGCTATTGATTCCATGCGAAGGACTGCTGTGGGTGGGTCAGCGACAAGCAACATGAACATGGAAACTTTGGACCGTGGACGAGAGCAAGAAGTGGCGGAGCTGTTCCATTCAGTGTTCGCGTCATCGGAAGGTGAGGGCGAAGGCAGATTGATCGGCCGACTGGCCACAGCGTTAACCGCGCGTACAGACGATCAGGAGGTCATTGGCATGGGTGCCTGTGAACATGGAAAGCTGATAGGAGCGATCTTTTTCACCCGCCTGCGATTTGAAGAACCCGTCGAAGCCTACATGCTTTCTCCGGTTGCGGTAAGCACCGCACACCAAGGAAAAGGAGTTGGACAAGCCTTGATCAGGCATGGGCTGAATTCGCTGAAGAATCGATCTGCCGCCTTGGTCGTGACCTATGGTGACCCCGCCTTTTATTCCAAGACAGGGTTTGAGGTGCTATCGCAGGACCTTGTCCAAGCACCCCGGCCACTGTCCATGCCGCAAGGCTGGTTGGGGCAGCCGTTGTTGGGTGATGCCATTCCCATTCTGAAGAGCCGTCCCGCTTGTGTCCCGGAGTTTGACGATCCTGCATATTGGTAGTTTCAAAGTGCCGGATAACTCGAACCATTTGAGTTTCCCAACCACTTCATTGCACAGGCAGGATGCCGCCCGCCGGCACGCTGCCAGGGAAGGGGCGAGTTACCACGGCATTTCGCTCAGTTCGAGCGCCTTGTCGGCTTGCTCTTTGCGCGAAGCGCGGCCGCGTACGCTAGGGACGCCCACATCTTGGCCACGTCTGGATCGTCGAAAATTTCAATAGGCGCCGAGGAATAAGACATCTTCATGGTTGTGCCGTTCTTGGTGTACTCAAAAGGCACGCATCCGGCCTGCACAAACTGCGAGGCGGACGCTGCATCCGTCTTCAGGTAGAGGGTGTCGTTGGCGACGAGACCAATCATGAGGTCGTGGTGGTAGATGCCGTGCCCACCAAACATGGGTCTGGCGCGAATCGGCCCGAAAAGGCGAAATACCTCGTGGAGATGCGCCACGAACTCACTCTGATTTTTCACGGATCCTCCACATTGGCAAACCAAGCATTCGCAGCGTAAGTCAAAAACTGCGCAAGAGGAAGGCCACGGCAAGCCCACCGCGCGCTCGGCATCGCTTCTTGTCAGCGCAGCCATGTCGGCCTGAGTAACGGCGTCGGCGCCAGCCGCAACGGCAGTGCCGCATGGTGGCCGGTGCGCTGGTGGTTTGGGTGCGCGCCTTAAAGCAAGCGAAAAGCCATTCCCGCCACCACAGTCGGCGGCAGCGCTGCCAGCAGCAACTTGCCGGCATGCACCACCCCCTGGTCAAACCGCCCCTTCAGGATGGACACGCCCGCGGGGTTGGGCGCGTTGGCGATCACCGTCAGGCCGCCGCCGGTGACCGCACCGGCGACGATGGCCACCTTGAACTCGTCGCTCAAGCCCGGCACCAGCGAGGCCAGGTAAGTGATGGCCGCGTTGTCGGTGACCGCGGTGAGCACCACGGCGCCGTAGAACACGGCGTCTGCACTTAGGCCCATGAGCGCTGGTTGCAGCCACCACGCTTGCTGGCCACCCAAGACCACCAACCCCGCCAAAAAGAAGGCCACCAGCAGCGCCTCGCGCAAGATCAAGCGGTCTTGGTGGTGCGCGTAGGCCGAGGCGTAGCCAATGAAAAAGAGCAGCAGGCCCATGAAGATCACGGGGTGGTGCGCAAAGAAGACCA
>JBIIZY010000068.1:0-13541 GCA_044346035.1 Rhodoferax sp.
TTTTCTTTACCCATTTTTCAATTCTCCAAAGAGCGTATTCCCGTGGTTTGGTTTTACGTCTGCACGGTGTTGCTGGTTCGCCCCGCACGGGAACAGGGCGGCACACCGTCGCAGACCACTTCAAAAAACTTACTTGGCGCGCGATGCCATGATGGCTTCCGACACGTTACGCGGGGCTTCCGAGTAGTGCTTGAATTCCATCGTGTAGGTGGCGCGGCCTTGCGACATTGAGCGCAGGGTGGTCGAGTAGCCGAACATTTCCGAGAGAGGGACTTCTGCCTTGATGGCCTTGCCGCCACCGACCATGTCTTCCATGCCTTGGACCATGCCGCGACGTGAAGACAAATCGCCCATCACGTTACCGGCATAGTCTTCTGGCGTCTCCACTTCTACCGCCATCATGGGCTCCAAAATCACTGGGCCCGCCTTGCGGCAACCTTCTTTGAAACCGAAGATGGCCGCCATCTTGAACGCCAGTTCGTTCGAGTCCACATCGTGGTAGGAACCGAAATGCAGCGTGACCTTGACGTCCACCACGGGGTAGCCAGCCAAGACGCCTTGCGTCACGGCTTCGTGGATACCTTTTTCGACCGCGGGGATGAACTCGCGAGGAACCACGCCGCCCTTGATGGCGTCCACAAACTCGATTCCCTTGCCAGCTTCGTTGGGTTCAATTTTCAGAACCACGTGGCCGTACTGGCCCTTACCACCGGACTGACGCACAAACTTGCCTTCGGCCTCATCAATGGTTTTGCGGATGGTTTCGCGGTAGGCCACCTGGGGCTTACCCACGTTGGCTTCCACGCCGAACTCGCGCTTCATGCGGTCCACAATGATTTCCAAGTGCAGTTCGCCCATACCGGCGATCAGGGTCTGGCCAGACTCTTCATCGGTCTTGACACGGAAGGACGGGTCTTCTTGGGCCAAACGCTGCAATGCAATACCCATTTTTTCTTGGTCAGCCTTGGTCTTGGGCTCCACGGCCTGGGTGATCACAGGCTCAGGGAACACCATGCGCTCGAGCATCACCACCGCGCTGGGATCGCACAAGGTTTCGCCGGTGGTGACATCCTTCAAGCCAATACAGGCAGCGATGTCGCCCGCGCGAATCTCGCTCACCTCTTCACGGTTGTTGGCGTGCATTTGCACGATACGGCCGATGCGCTCCTTCTTTCCACGGATCGGGTTGTAAACACTGTCACCCTTGGTCAACACGCCGGAATACACACGCACAAAAGTGAGTTGCCCCACAAACGGGTCCGTCATCAATTTGAACGCCAGAGCCGAAAACTTTTCGCCGTCGTCGGCCTTGCGCGTCACAGGCGCCTCTTCTTCGTCCATGCCGCTCACGGGCGGAATGTCAACCGGGGACGGCATGAACTCGATCACCGCGTCCAGCATGCGCTGCACGCCCTTGTTCTTGAACGCCGAGCCGCAGTACATGGGCTGAATCTCGGTCGCGATGGTGCGTACGCGGATGCCGAACTTGATTTCCTCTTCGGACAAGTCGCCTTCTTCGAGGTACTTGTTCATCAGCTCTTCCGACGCTTCGGCGGCCGCTTCGACCATCTTCTCGCGCCAAGTCTTGGCCAACTCCAGCAGGTCTGCCGGGATGTCTTTGTAATCAAACAGCATGCCCTGGGACGCTTCATCCCAAATGATGGCTTTCATCTTCAGCAGGTCCACTACACCGGTGAAGCTTTCTTCTGCACCAATGGGGATCACCATGGGAACCGGGTTCGCCTTCAGGCGCAACTTCATCTGGTCTACCACCTTGAAAAAGTTGGCACCGGTGCGGTCCATCTTGTTGACAAAAGCAAGGCGGGGCACCTTGTACTTGTTGGCCTGGCGCCACACGGTCTCGGACTGCGGTTGCACACCGCCCACCGCGCAGTACACCATGCAAGCGCCATCCAAGACGCGCATGGAGCGCTCGACTTCGATGGTGAAGTCAACGTGTCCCGGGGTGTCGATGATGTTGATGCGGTGCTCGGGCAAGGACTTGTCCATGCCTTTCCAGAAGCAGGTGGTGGCAGCCGAGGTGATCGTGATACCGCGTTCTTGCTCTTGCTCCATCCAATCCATGGTGGCCGCACCATCGTGCACTTCACCGATTTTGTGGTTCACGCCGGTGTAAAAAAGCACGCGCTCGGTGGTGGTAGTTTTGCCGGCGTCAATGTGGGCGGAAATACCGATGTTGCGGTAACGCTCAATGGGGGTATGGCGAGCCATGATGGATCCTTGGTTGGTCACTGTCTGAAACAGCCATGCCGCACACAGCGGCTTGGCAAGGAACCCGACAGTCTGGGTTCACTTTGTGACGATGCGACTACACCGTCAAAGAAGCAGCAGCATCCAAATGGATGCCGCCGCAGTCGCTTTAGAAGCGGAAGTGGGAGAACGCCTTGTTGGCTTCGGCCATGCGGTGCACTTCGTCGCGCTTTTTCATGGCGCCGCCGCGGCCTTCTGTGGCCTCAAGCAGTTCGTTTGCCAAGCGCAAGGCCATGGATTTTTCGCCACGTTTGCGGGCGGCCTCTTTGATCCAGCGCATCGACAAAGCAAGACGGCGCACGGGACGCACTTCAACCGGCACTTGGTAATTGGCACCGCCGACACGGCGCGACTTCACTTCCACCATGGGTTTTACGTTGTTGATAGCCACGGTGAAAGCTTCCAACGGATCTTTTCCGGGATGCTTCTTTTCAATTTGCTCGAGTGCGCCGTAGATGATGCGCTCAGCGATAGCTTTTTTGCCGCCTTCCATGATGACGTTCATGAACTTGGACAACTCGACATTGCCGAACTTGGGATCCGGCAGGATTTCACGTTTAGGGACTTCGCGACGACGTGGCATTTCTTCACCTCTTTGCTTCAGTTGGTGCCCTTGCGGCCACCGCGAGAGTTAATCAATAAGACTCTCACTTACTCGACCCGAACACCGGGTCACTACGTTCATTCGCTGCGCCACGCAACAAACAAACACCTTTTCAATGCTGCCTTGCGGCCGCACGGATTACTTGGCCTTGGGCTTCTTGGCACCGTATTTGGATCGCGACTGCTTGCGGTCTTTGACGCCTTGCAAATCCAGCGAACCACGCACGATGTGGTAACGCACACCGGGCAGATCCTTGACGCGGCCGCCGCGAACCAGCACCACGCTGTGTTCTTGCAGGTTGTGGCCTTCGCCGCCAATGTAAGAGATCACCTCAAAACCGTTGGTCAGGCGCACTTTGGCAACCTTGCGCAATGCGGAGTTGGGCTTCTTTGGCGTCGTGGTGTACACACGGGTGCACACGCCACGGCGCTGCGGAGAGTTCTGCATTGCAGGGCTCTTCGACTTGATCGTCTCGACCTCACGGCCTTGACGCACGAGCTGGTTGATAGTTGGCACTCAAGCCTCCTGAAAAAAACGTCCCTAAACGTCGGATTGCTAAAAAATCGCGGTGATGCGCCTTGGCGTCGCGCAGCAGCCAGACGTGCTGACCTTGCGCACCAGTGAAACACATTGGAATCACGCATCGGTTGTGCGTAACGCTTCGCAGCGAAAACGCAAACCCCTTCGGAATTTCCGAAAAGCCCGCGAATATATCAGATAGCCGCGAAACGAACAATGCGACGTTCGCGGGTTACTGAATCCAAAGCCGCAGCGCGTCCCAAGCACGGCCCAGCACGCCCGCTTCCATGACAGGCTCCAGCGCAAGCAAAGGTACATCCATTGGCGCCCGCCCAGCCACAGTGATACGCAACGTGGCTACCGCCTGTCCTTGCGCAAGCGGTGCCAGCAAGGGCTCCGTACGCACCACTTGGGTCTTAATCTGGCCAGCAGTTCCTTGCGGGACGCTCACCACAATCGCCTGTTGGCGACCCAGCTTCACGGTCGATGAGGTGCCCTTCCAGACATTTGGCGCCACCACCGCCTGGTTGGCGTCGAAAAGCTTGACCGCCTCGAACGCCGTGTAGCCCCAATTGAGCAACTTTTGGGACTCGTTGGCGCGGGCGTTTTCGCTGTCGGCGCCCAGCACCACGGAAAGCAAGCGGCGGCTGCCCGCCGCTGCCGCAGAGCCGACAGGCGCCCCGGGCGACACCAGGCTGGGGAAGTCCCGCTTGGCAGTGGCCACCATGCAATAGCCGGCAGCGTCCGTATACCCGGTCTTCAAGCCATCCACAGTCGGATCGCGAAACAGCAACAAGTTGCGGTTGCTGTCATTGGCCGCCGGCGTACCGGGATAGCGGTACTTTTTGATGGCGTAAAAACCAACGTAGTCGGGAAAGTCAGACATCAGGCGGCTGGCCAAAACAGCCAAATCGCGCGCGGTGGTTGTGTGGCCTGGCTCTGTCAGGCCTTCCGGGTTTTTGTAGCGAGTGGACTGCATCCCCAGCGCTTTGGCCTGGGCGTTCATCATTTCTACAAACCGCTCCACCGTGCCGCCAACGCCCTCGGCCAAGGCCACCGTCGCATCGTTGCCGCTTTGCACGATCATGCCCTTGACCAAGTCCTCTACCGGCACCTGCATCTTGGGGTCGATGAACATGCGCGAACCGGGCATCTTCCATGCCCGCTCGCTCACCGGCAAGGTCTGCGCAAGCGCAATTTTTTTAGATCGCAGGGCGTCGAACACCAGGTAAGCAGTCATCAGTTTGGTCAACGACGCCGGCTCCAAGGGCGCGTCAATTTCCTTGGAAGCGAGTATCTGATTGGATGTGACATCCATCAGCAGGTACGCGCGCGCAGCAACCTCCGGTGGCTGGGGTGTCTGGGACAAGGCAACACAGGCGAAGCTTGCCAACAAAATGGCGAGAAATGATTTCATGGGATGCGGTTTGGATGCTGCCGGGGCAGCGTCAAGGGATTCAAAGCAATAACTAGGCGGATGCGGTTTGGCTGGCCAGGTGGCGCACCACCAAGCCGCGCAAAAGCGGCAATTGTCCATGAAAGAAATGCCCGCCTCCAGGGATGACGGTCACTGGCAAACCTTGCGGACGTGCCCAGTTGAGCACATCCCCCAAGGGGACGGTGTCGTCCGATTCGCCATGCAGCACCAGGGTTCGATCGTGCAGGTCGGCAGCGATCGGGCTGGCATCGAACCGAGATACCGCAGTGCCTACCAGCACCACCGGTCCCAACACACGTTGCGCCGACAAAGCAGCCACCGCATGGCTGGTCACAAATGCGCCGAACGAAAACCCAGCCAGGGCCAGCGCCGAGCCAGCGGCCTGGTCCGCAACAACCGCCAGCAGGTCGGCCAGCTCACCGCGCCCCGCGTCATAGGCACCCGCGCTGCCACCCACACCACGAAAGTTAAAGCGCAATGCGCACCACCCCGACTGCACGAAAGCACGCGCCAGGGTCTGGACCACTTTGTTGTCCATGGTGCCGCCAAACAACGGGTGCGGGTGGGCGATTACAGCCACCCCCCGAACCTGCTCTACAGAGCCCGGCGCAGGCAGGTCGCGCAAAGCTTCCAAAACACCCTCGGGCCCGGGAATTTCGATTCTTTGGGTCTGGGCGTTCACGGTTTACCGACCCAGATGGGGCGGGGTGAGGAGCCGCTCGACCACCTTGCCGTTCTTGAGATGCGACTCCACGATTTCGTCTATGTCTTGCACATCCACATAGCTGTACCAGACGGCCTCTGGGTACACCACCAGCACCGGACCGGCGGCACAGCGGTCCAAGCAACCGGCCTTGTTCACACGCACTTGTCCAGGGCCGGCGAGCCCTGCGCTTTTCACCTGCGACTTGCAGCGATCAAATGCTTCCTGCGCCTTGAAGTGCGCGCAGCAAGCATCACCATTCGTGCGCTCATTGAGGCAAAAAAATACATGGCGCTCGTAGTAAGAGCTGGGAGACGTGGTGCTTTTGGTCATGGGCAGATTCTAGTTTTGCCGGTCCTTGCGCCAGACCATCGCCAAGGCATACAGCAGCGCCGCATAGGGCCACAGCCAGCCTAACCACTGCGCCAGTCCATGAAACCGAATAAAGCGTCCC
The DNA here is from genome assembly GCA_044346035.1 of Rhodoferax sp. Classification (GTDB taxonomy): domain Bacteria; phylum Pseudomonadota; class Gammaproteobacteria; order Burkholderiales; family Burkholderiaceae_C; genus Allorhodoferax. Next base: position 5,990 of record JBIIZY010000068.1, read on the forward strand.
TGTTCCCATGCTTGCAAAGTTTGCGACAGGTACGGGCTCTCCGGCGCTTGGTTCAACAGGCTCAGGTAGATGCCCAAGGCCAACAGCACCAGCGCAACGCATGCACGCGCTGGCGCCAATGCCAACCCCCATGCCAGCGCAAGCGCGAGCACCAAAGCCAATTGGGTGGGCGCATCCATCCAAGCGCCTGCGTGCTCAGGGCCCCAGCTCATGGCGGCCGACAAGCTTGCGGTAAACACCCCAACACCCAGCACCATGGGCACCAAAACCAGTCGCCGACCCAACGAGGGAACCACAGCGAAGCCCAGCAGGCACGGAATCAGCAAACCCAAAACCACGCACAGCAGCTCGGCCGCCGGCGAGAGCGGCTGCAAGCCCACCGGGCCCCATGGCAACCATTGCGCCATTGGCGTGCCTTCCAACCAGACCCAGGCCTGCGCCTCCAAACGTTGCGCCACCTGGCCCAAGCCGAACGGCACGGCAGGGGGAAACAGCAGTGCCGCTGGCCAGGTAGCAAGCAGCACCAGACCACCGCGCGCATCAGCGACAAACCAATGCCTGCGCAGCGCGCTCCAACGCTCGATAGCACCCCAGCGCTCCAGCGCCAACGTGGCCACCGCCCCAGTCAACGCGCCTGCCGTGTTGAGCAACCAATCTTCGCGCGAGGGGACCCGAGCGGTTAAGAAACCCTGCGCCATTTCCATGCCCAGTGACAAGCCACTGGCGAGAACGCACGAAACGAGCAGTGCATAGCGGACATGTCCACGGCGCAAGGCGCCCAGCACCAGCAAGCCGCCCAGCGGCATGTAGCCCGCCATATTGATGGCCACATCCAGGCCGGTCCAATAGCGCGGCGGGGGTGCGAGCAAGAACTCCCAAGGGGCGATGCCCTGGTCACGCCAGTCGGCAAAGGGATACAGGCTGGCATAGACGACCAGCGCCGCATACAGAAAGGTCAGTGGTGTGGCGGCGGTTTTGTGCATGCGGGGAGCACGCGGCCTAGAACGGCTTGACCACCACCAAAATCACCACGGCGGTTAGCAACAGCACGGGAACCTCGTTGAACCAGCGGAACCAAACATGGCTTTTCTGGGATGTCCCGCTGATCAACTGCCGCAATATGGCACCACAAACAAAGTGGTAGCCAATCACCAGAACCACGCCTGCAAGCTTCGCATGCATCCACGCGTTGCCAGGACCCCAACCGATGCCGTAGTACATCCACAGCCACAGGCCAAAAACGAGCGCGGGAACTGCCAGCAGGGAGGTGAACCGATAGAGCTTGCGGGCCATTAACAGCAAGCGCTCACGCTCGGCAACCGAGTCCGCTCCGACCATGGCCAGATTGACAAAAATGCGCGGCAAATAAAACAAGCCAGCGAACCAACTCGCAACAAAAATGATGTGAAATGACTTGACCCAAAGCATGCGCTTCAGTGTAGACCAGAACCCACAGGCAGCCTGTGGACGGCCACTGTACGGGCGCCCTGTCCGTGGGCGCCAATCGCAGCTTCCCCGTGCAACAACTGGACGGTGAAGGCAAAAAAAACCCCAGCCAGAGGCCGGGGTTAGAAGCCTATTTGCTGTCACACATCAAGGCCCCGCTCAGGGAGGAAAAGCGGGGGGTAGCAAGCTACCCGGCGCGGAATCTATCAAATATCGGCACAGCGCACAAGCAATTTCCGCACGCTGCGCTGGGCCGGTCGACCCAGTGCACGCGCCGGACCTCGGACCACCTTGTGGGGCTCTGCCAAGCCCTGGGCCTGCGCCGATGCTGAGGCGGTAGCGTTAGCGGGATCGGGATCGGAGCTGAAGCGACGCAAGATTTCCCAGCGCGATCCACCACTTGAGGCACAATTTTCCAATGACACCTTACGCCTCCTACCCTGCCGGTCGGCCCCGGCGCCTGCGCCGAGACACCTTCACCCGCAACCTGGTGCGCGAACATGCGCTGACGGCCCACGACCTGATTTACCCTGTGTTTGTGGTGGACGGAAAGCAGCAGCGCATTCCGATCGCGTCCATGCCGGGCGTCGAACGGCTCAGCTTGGACTTGTTGCTGCCGGTCGCCCAAGAATGCGTGGAGCTGGAAATCCCGGTGCTTGCCCTGTTCCCAGTGGTCGACCAGTCTCTAAAAACCTACGACGGCAAGGAAGCTCAGAACCCCGATGGACTGGTGCCACGCGTAGTGCGTGCGCTCAAGAAGGAGTTTCCTACGCTGGGTGTGATGACCGACGTGGCGCTCGACCCCTTCACCACCCACGGACAGGATGGCTTGCTAGACACCCGCCCCGAGGCCGAAGGCTACATCCTCAACGACGAAACCGTTTCCCTTTTGGTGCAACAAGCGCTCACCCAAGCACGGGCTGGGGTCGACATCGTGGCCCCCAGCGACATGATGGACGGGCGCATCGGCGCCATTCGCGCGGCACTGGAAGCAGAAAACTTGGTCCACACCCGCGTCATGGCGTACAGCGCCAAGTACGCCAGCGCGTTTTACGGACCATTCCGTGATGCCGTGGGCTCCGCCTCCAACCTGGGCAAGGGCAACAAAAAGGTGTACCAAATGGACCCAGCCAACTCGGACGAGGCCTTGCGTGAAGTGGCCATGGACATCGCCGAGGGAGCCGACATGGTGATGGTCAAACCCGGCATGCCCTACCTGGACATCGTGCGCCGGGTTAAGGACGCCTTTCGTGTGCCCACCTTTGCCTACCAAGTATCTGGCGAGTACGCCATGCTCAAAGCAGCGGCCGCCAACGGCTGGCTGGACCACGACGCGGTCATGATGGAAAGCCTGCTGGCCTTCAAGCGCGCCGGTGCCGACGGTGTGCTGACCTATTTCGCCCGCGACGCCGCCCGCTCCCTGCGCCGCGCCTGATGTGCTCACGATGCGGGTGTTCCACATCCAGGGCAACGCGGCCAGCGAGGACGCAACCTTAGGCGACTGGCGCCGCAGTGGCCTGCCTGCCCAAGGTTTTCTGTGGCTGGCTTGCACCCGGGAAGAGCTGGAGCTGCAGCTCGGCGACATCCAAGGCACGCTGCAATCCCTGTGCGGCCACAGCCTGGTGGACTTGCATGTGTCAGACCTGCTCAACCCGCACCTGCCTTCGCACTACGACTACACATCCCAATACGATCTTGTCGTGTTCCGGCGCTTGGTTGCGAGCAGCGGTACCGGCACCGCCGCCGCGACGGCGCCAAGCCCACCAGTGCACACACCCGAGACACCCAAGCGCAGCGCCCACCGCGGTGGGCCACCGATTTTGCGTCGCATTGACACCAGCCCGATTGGTTTTGCGGTGTGGGACCGGGTGCTGCTGTCGGTGCATCCCGCCGATTGCGCGGTGCGCGATGCCTACGCCGCCAAGCTGCTGCAGCCTGCGGCCAACGAAGTTCGCAACGCAGGGGCGCGCTTGCCCACCAGCGCGGCCGACTTGATGCTGCGCGTCGTCAACCAAGTGGTAGACGGCTACCTGGCGCTGCGCCGGGAACTGACCCAACAGCTCGACCATTGGCAGAGCGAACTGCTCAACCCCAAGAGCAGATTCAACAACTGGGCAGCGCTGCTGAACGCCCGTTTGGCGCTGCACCAGCTCGACGTGGTTTGCGAGGAACAGCGCTCGTGCATCCAAGACTGGATCGAGGCGGTTAAAACCTGGCCGAGCGCCACCACCGCGCAGGAGCTCCACGAACGGGACTTGCTCCAGGTGCGCGGCCGGGACGTTTTGGAACACATCGAACGGGTGGTACACCACGTGCGGCGCCTTGAGCAAAACACCGAGACCGCCATCCAGATGCACTTCAATGCGCAAAGCAAGCGCACCAACGACATCATGCGCACCCTCACCGCGCTGACAGCAATTTTTCTTCCGCTCAACCTGATCGCAGGCATCTTTGGGATGAACTTCGACTTCATTCCGCTCTTGCACTTGCAAACTGGTTTTTGGTGGGCCATGGGCAGCATGGTGGCCATTGCGGCCATGCTGCTGCTGGTGTTTTGGCGCAAGCGCTACCTGGCGCGCACCGGCGCTTAAACGCTGTGCAAGCGCACCCGCCAGCCCCGCGCAGCGCCTAGGGGATTCCCTAGTTCAGCCATGCTGCGTAGCGCACAAACCACGGCGGGGCCCATTTGCTGGTTATGCTGAACGCCGCGTGCGCGGCCTGGTCCACTTCCTGCTTTGTGCCCCTGCCAAAAGCGCAACCCATGCCCACGGGCGGCTGCCCAACCTGAGGAATGCAACAGTGGCTGAAAAAGTTGTCGTAAAAAATCTCTACAAGGTCTACGGGTCCGACCCCGCGTTGGCCATGCAGATGCTCCAACAAGGGCAAAGCAAAGAAGCGATCTTCCAGCAAACCGGCATGACGATTGGCGTAAAGGACGCCAACTTTCATGTCGACGAGGGTGAAATCTTTGTGCTGATGGGCTTGTCGGGCTCGGGCAAATCCACCCTGATACGGCTGCTCAACCGCTTGGTTGAGCCCACCTTTGGTCAGGTGCTGGTCGGCGGTCACGACGTGGCGGCGATGGGCAAGAAGGCGCTCATTGAGCTGCGTCGCAAAGACTTGGCCATGGTGTTCCAGTCCTTTGCCTTGCTGCCCCACCTGTCCGTTTTGCGCAACACCGCGTTCGGGCTAGAGGTTGCTGGCGTAGAGCGCAAAGCACGCGAGATACGCGCCATGGAAGTGCTCGACCAGGTGGGCCTCAAAGCCTTTGCCCACCAAATGCCCTCCGAGCTGTCCGGCGGCATGCAGCAGCGCGTCGGCCTGGCCCGCGCACTGGCGGTAGATCCATCGCTGATGCTGATGGACGAGGCGTTTTCGGCGCTCGACCCGCTCAAGCGCACCGAAATGCAAGAGCTGCTGCTCAAGCTGCAACAAGAGCAACAACGCACCATCGTGTTCGTGTCACACGACCTCGACGAGGCATTTCATATCGGCAACCGCATCGCCATCATGGAGGGCGGTCGCATCGTTCAGATCGGTACGCCCGACGAAATTTTGCGCAACCCATCCGACGAATATGTCCGCGCCTTTTTCAAGGGCGTGGATGTCAAAAAGTACCTGGTCGCCAAAGACGTAGCCAGCGCCACCGAGACACTCACCATCACCCCCAGTGGCAATGCACAGGCCGACATGGCCAACGCCATCGAGCGCTTGCGCGCCGCACAACGCAACTACGCGTTCTTGCTCGACCCAGATGGACGCTTTCAGGGCATGGTTTCCATCGACACCCTGTTGCAAGCGCTCGCATCGGGCGCTTCGGCGTTGGAGAGCGCCTGCCTCAAAGACGTTGCGCCGGTGCCGCAGACCAAGGCCCTCAACGCCTTGGTAGGGCGCATCATCAAAAACCCCTATCCGCTGGCAGTGGTCGATGCGCAGCAGCGCTACCTGGGTGCGGTCACCCAAACCATCTTGTTAAAGCGCATGGCGCTGGAGGAGTCTGAACATGAGTGATGTACTGCCCTTGGGCGAGTGGGTGGATCTGGGCGTCAAGTTCATCGTCGAAAACGACGGCGGCACGCTGGAGCGGCTGGGTTCTGGCATCGGTACGCTAACCGAAGGCATCGAATTGGGCTTGCAAGCGACGCCGTTTCTTGTGGTCACAGGTTTGCTGGTGGCCTTGGGCTTGTGGCGGGTGGGCTGGAAGTTTGCGCTGTTTTGCCTGGCCTGCTGCCTGGTCATCTACGGCACCGACTTCTGGCCCCAAACCATGGTGACGCTGGCGCTGATCATCGCTGCCACCGCCATCAGTTTGGTGCTGGGGCTCCCGCTGGGCATCTGGTCGGCCAAGAGCGACCGCATGGCCGCCGTCATCCGGCCCACCCTGGACTTCATGCAAACCATGCCTGCGTTCGTGTACCTGATTCCGGCAGCCATGTTGTTTGGATTGGGGCGGGTGCCCGGCGTGCTGGCCACCGTGATCTTCGCCATGCCACCGGTGGTGCGCCTGACCAGTTTGGGCATACGCCAGGTCAACAAAGAACAAGTCGAAGCCGGGGTGACCTTTGGTTGCACGCCGCTGCAGGTGCTGCTCAAAGTGCAGATTCCGGGCGCCATGCCGTCCATCATGGCGGGCATCAACCAGACCATCATGATGGCGCTGTCCATGGTAATCATCGCATCCATGGTGGGCGCCGGTGGCCTGGGCAACGATGTGCTGGCTAGCATTCAACGCTTGGACATCGGCCTGGGTTTTGAGTCCGGCCTGGCGGTGGTGCTGCTGGCCATCATGCTGGACCGCATCACCGAAACCTTCGGGCAGCAGGGCAAACGCAGATCGCTCAGGGATAAACTCGGATTGTCTTCAAAAAAGCATTGATGCCGCCACGCGCAGGCGGTGTCGGGTGCCGCTGTAAGACCTCGCAGACCACCACCACCCACCGCCTTTGCCCATGACCGAACGGCGCCCCACTTCCGCGGTACGGACCCAGCCGCTCACCGCACCGCCGGCCAAGCACCGCTTCGTATTTCTAACGCTGCACAACTACTCCCTGATTGCGCTTTCCAGCGCAGTCGAGGCGCTGCGCATGGCCAATCGGCTGGCGGGACACGAGGTGTACGAGTGGGCCATTGCCAGCCTGGACGGCAAGCCCACACCGGCCAGCAACGGCCTGTCCATGGCGCCCACCGTGGGCATCGACCACATCGGCGCGGCCCACATTGTTTTCGTGTGCGGCGGCGTCGAAGTGGAACGCGCCTGTACCTCCGAACTCACCACCACGCTGCGGCGACTGGCCCAGCGGCATGTGCCCTTGGGCTCGCTGTGTACCGGCGGGTATGCGCTGGCCAAAGCAGGTCTGCTAGACAAGTACAAGGCGGTAGTGCATTGGGAGAACATGTCGGCCCTCGAAGAGCAATTTCCGTCGGTGCACTTTTCTAAACAGCTCTACGCCATCGACCGCGACCGCTATACCTGCTCGGGCGGCATTGCGCCGCTGGACTTGATGCTCAACATCATCAAGGACCACCTGGGGCGCGACATCGCACCCATGATTTCCGATCAGTTCATCTTGGACCGCATTCGCAATGACCAAGACCGCCAGCATGTGCCTTTGCTGGCCCGCGTGGGCCTGTTTCACGAAAACCTGATCGAGGCGGCCGCCCTGATGGAAGCCAACCTCGAAGAGCCCCTGTCACTGGACGAAATTGCGGCGCTGGTGGGTGTCTCGCGCCGCCAGATCGAGCGCCTCTTTAAGCGCTATGTGGGCGAAGTACCCACCAAGTACTACCTGGACATGCGGCTGCGTCGCGCCCGCGGTCTGCTGCTGCAAACCTCCATGTCCATCATGGAAGTGGCGGTGGCCTGCGGCTTTCAGTCGCCACCGCACTTCTCCAAGTGCTACCGCGACTTGTTTGGCCACACGCCCAGCGCGGAGCGGCGCAACAGCCGACGCTCGGCCCTCGGACTATCGCCCGTGGCCGCTGAGCGAAGAACCGCCTAAGGCCGGCCACTGCGCGCGCCACGCAAGCGCTTGCGTTCGCACGCCCTTGCAACTGCGTCAGCCTGACCAGCGCCCAAGCTCTGGCTATTTGAAGATCACGGTTTTGG